>JAGFIR010000203.1 GCA_024103415.1 Acidimicrobiales bacterium | reverse complement strand
ACCAAGCAGATCCACGCCGGCGTCACGCCTGATCCCGTCACCGGGGCGATCCTCACCCCGATCTACCAGTCGACCACCTTCGTCCAGGACTCCGTCGACGAGTACATGTCGAAGGGCTACTCCTACTCCCGGGCCGGGAACCCCACCGTCCGGGCCTTCGAGGAACGGCTGACCGCACTCGAGGGTGGCCACGACACCACCGCCTACGCCTCGGGCATGGCCGCCACCGTGGCCGTCTTGCTGGGGCTCCTCGAGCAGGGCGATCACATCGTCGTCGCCGACGTGGTCTACGGGGGCACCTACCGCTTCGTGGACAAGTTCATGAGGAAGTTCGGCGTCGAAGCCACCTTCGTCGACACCTCCGACACCGCCGCCGTCGAGGCCGCCATGCGCCCCGAGACCAAGCTCGTGTTCACCGAGACGCCGGCCAACCCGACGCTCAAGGTGACCGACCTGCAGGCCGTGTCGGACATCGCCCACGCCCGGGGCGCCCTGCACGTGACGGACAACACGTTCCTCACGCCCTACTTCCAGCGGCCGTTCGAGCTCGGGGCCGACGTCATCGTCCACTCCACGACCAAGTTCCTCGACGGGCACAACGCCACCCTGGGCGGGGCCGTCGTGGTCTCGAATCAGGAGCTGCAGGAGCAGATCGCCTTCGCCCGCATCTCGGCCGGTCTGGTCATGTCACCGATGGTGGCCTGGCTCACCCTGCAGGGCACCAAGACCCTGAGCGAGCGGATGGACCGCCAGTCGGCCAACGCCATGGCCGTTGCCCAGTTCCTGAGCGGTCACGACAAGGTCGACTACGTGAACTACCCGGGCCTCCCCTCGCACCCTCAATACGAGATCTCGAAGCGGCAGGCGACCGGGTTCGGCGCCATGGTCTGCTTCGAGGTCAAGGGCGGTGTCGAGGCCGGGAAGCGTCTCATGGACGCCATCGATCTCTGGACCCTGGCCGAGAACCTCGGTGCGGTCGAGTCGCTGATCACACACCCTGTCACCATGACCCACGCCGCCGTGCCCCGTGAGGAGCGGATCGCGGCGGGCATCACCGACGGTCTCGTCCGGCTCTCGGTGGGCATGGAGGACGCCGAGGACCTGATCGACGCCCTCGACCGGGCCCTCGAAAAGGTCTAGGGCTTCGGCACTGCTGCGCTAGCGGTTGCGGGCGCGGACCAGTGTGTCGATGGCGACCCTGGTCCCGTCCGGAGTCTCCACGGGGCGACGAACCCGTTGTGCCTCGAGGATCTGGAGGCCACCCATCCACTCCCTGATCAGGTTGAGGTCCCACAACACCTCCTCCCGGGTCGGGCCGCCATGACCGTGTTCCAGGTTGTTGCGGTCGTGCCCGATCAGGAACAGCTCACCGTCGGGGGCGAGCCAGGTGGCGGCGCGCCGGACCACCATCTCCAGCTCCTCCGGCACCAACTGCAGATAGGCGATCAGGACCAGGTCAACCTGGTCGGCGGGCTCCCACTCCTGGACGTCGGCGAGGACCCACTCCACGTCCGATGACATCTGTCGGGCGCGCTCCAATGCGACCTCGGAGAAGTCGACGCCGGTCATCTCCCAGCCGCGCTCGGCCAGCCAGACTGCGTTGCGGCCCTCCCCGCACGCCAGGTCGACACCCCGGCCGGGCGTGTGATGGGCGAGCCGGTCGGCCACGAACATGTTCGGGCCCGCCGACCACAACCGCTCCGGGGCCTCCCGGTACTTCTCGTCCCAGTCCGACGGCTTCAAATCAACCGAACTCGATGCCCTGGGCCAGAGGCAGGTCGTCACCCCAGTTGATGGTGGTGGTCTGGCGGCGCATGTAGGCCTTCCACGAGTCCGAGCCGGCCTCGCGACCGCCACCGGTCTCCTTCTCGCCGCCGAACGCCCCGCCGATCTCGGCGCCCGAGGTGCCGATGTTGACGTTGGCGATCCCACAGTCCGACCCGGTGGCGCTGAGGAAGCGCTCGGCGTTCTTCAGCGACTCGGTGAATATCGCCGACGACAGGCCCTGAGGCACGTTGTTCTGGATCTCGATGGCCTCCTCCAGCGTGTCGAACTCGATGACCCACAGGATCGGGGCGAACGTCTCGTGCTGGGTGATCGGGGCGTCCTTGGGGACCACCGCGATGGTCGGCTCCACGAAGTGACCCGGACGATCGAGCCGGTTGCCACCGACGAGGACCTGGGCGCCCTGCTCCCTGGCGGCGTCCAGGGCCTGCATCATCTGGGCCACGGCTCCCTCGCTGACCAACGGACCCATGAGGGTCCCCTCCTCGAGGGGATCGCCGATCCGAACCTGCTTGTAGGCCTCGGTGAGGCGGGACAGCAGCTTGTCGGCGATGGCGCGATGCACCAGGAGACGTCGCAGTGTCGTGCAGCGCTGCCCCGCGGTGCCGACGGCGGCGAACAGGGCGGCGCGGACCGCAAGCTCGATGTCGGCGTCGTCCATGACGATCACGGCGTTGTTGCCGCCCAGCTCGAGGATCGTCCGGCCGAGACGGGAGGCGACGGCAGGCCCCACCTTCTTGCCCATGGCGGTCGAGCCGGTGGCCGAGATCAAGGGCAGACGACGGTCGGCGGTCATCGCCTCGCCGACGGTCACGCCGTCACCGACCATGAGGTTGAAGACCCCTTCGAAGCCGGAGCCCTCCATCACCTCGGCGGCGATCTTGGTCACTGCGATAGCCGTGAGCGGGGTCCGCTCCGACGGCTTCCAGACGACGGTGTCGCCACAGACGGCCGCGACGGCCGAGTTCCACGACCAGACCGCCACCGGGAAGTTGAAGGCGGTGATCACACCGACGGGGCCGAGGGGGTGCCACTGCTCGTACATGCGGTGCTGCGGCCGCTCCGAGGCGATGGTGAGCCCGTAGAGCTGACGGGAGAGACCTACCGAGAAGTCGCAGATGTCGATCATCTCCTGCACCTCTCCGATGCCCTCGGGGAGGATCTTGCCCATCTCCAGGGTGACCAGGGCGCCGAGCTCCTCGACGTGCTCCCGGAGGGCGTTGCCCAGCCTGCGGACGTACTCGCCCCGTTTCGGGGCGGGAAGCTCACGCCAGCGCTGGAAGGTCTCCACCGAGTTGGCGACGACCTTCTCGTAGTCCTCGGCCGAGGCCATGGTCACCTTCGCCAGGGTCTCGCCGGTGGTCGGGTTGGTGACGTCGATGGTCTGACCGGTCGCCTCGAGCCACTCCCCCGCGTACACACCCGAGTTGACCTCGGAGATGCCGAAGTGCTCCAGGATCTCCTGTGCTCTCATCGTGCCGCCACCACCTCGATCTCGACGAGGAAGCCACCGGGAAGCGCACCGGCCTGGATCGTGGATCGCGCCGGTGGCTCGTCGGAGAAGTAGGAGCCGTAGATCTCATTGACGGTCGGGAAGCTCCCGATGTCAGCCAGGAAGATCGTGGTCTTGACGATGTCGTCGTAACCGAGACCGAGATCCCCGAGGACCGTTCCGATGTTCGCCATCACCTGACGGGTCTGGGCCTCGACGTCGTCGGGGGCGCGCTCACCCGTCGCCGGATCGATGGCCACCTGGCCGGAGATGAACACGAGCCCGTTGGCCTCTGCGGCGACCGAGTAGGGAGCGATCGGCTTCGGTGCGGACGGGGTGGAGGGGATGCTCTTGGGCATACCCGGAGGGTACTCCAACCGGAATCAGACCCCCATTGCGTATGGCTCGCTCCGCTCGCGCCCCCTCGGCCCTTCGGGCCACTCCCCCACAGGTGGGGGAGAAATCCTGAAGAGGCGGCGCGACCCAGTACCAAGTACTCAGTACCAGGTACCCCTGGTTCGGCCTAGGGCCGAATCAGGAGAACGAGTTGCCGCAGCCGCAGGCGTGGGTCTTGTTCGGGTTCTCGATGGCGAACCCGGCGCCCATCAGCCCGTCGCGGTAGTCGAGGACGGAGCCCTTGACCATTTCGGCGCTGGAAGGGTCGACGACGACCTTGATGTCACCGAAGCTCTCGACGACGTCGTCCTCCTCGACCTGGGTGTCGAAGTACATCTCGTACTGGAAACCGCTGCAGCCACCCGGCCGCACCGCCATCCGGAGGGCGAGACCGGGCTCGTTCTCGGCAGCGATCAGCTCCGAAACCTTGGCCTGGGCGGCCTCGGTGAGGGTCACTGTGCGATTCGACTTGATGTTGAGGATGCTGGTCATGTGCTCCTACCTGTGCGCGGTGGCCTAGGGGCAGTGTACATCAAGCCCCGCCGATTTCATTCGGTGCCCTGACACCTACCCTGGGAGAGCATTGGTCACCGTCGATCAGGTCATGGAGACCCTCGCCAGGGTTCAGGACCCCGAGCTCGGAGGCAACATCGTCGAGCTCGGGATGGTGACCGACGTCCGTATCGACGAAGGACACGTCGAGGTCGGTCTGGCACTCACGATCGCCGAGTGCCCCCTCCGCAACCATCTCGAGGGTGAGACACGCCGTCGGATCGCCGATCTGCCCGGGGTGGAGGACGCCTCGGTGCGGGTGACGGCGATGACCAAGAAACAGCGAGCGGAGCTGATGTCCACGGTGCGACTCAAGGCCCGGGACAACGCCACGCCCACCCGGGTCTCCCCGGCAACCCGTGTCATCGCGGTCGCCTCCGGCAAGGGCGGTGTCGGCAAGTCCTCGCTGTCGAGCAATCTCGCCGCCGCACTGGCGCTTGCCGGGCACCAAGTCGGCATCCTCGACGCCGACATCTGGGGCTTCTCGATCCCACGCATGCTCGGGGTGGAGGGCCGGCTCCAGGCCGACGCCGACACCAAGCTGATCGAGCCGCTCGTGGCCCACGACGTGCGGGTCGTGTCCACCGGGTCGATCATCGACTCCGAGGAGACCGCCCTGATGTGGCGAGGGCCGATGCTCTCCAAGGCGCTCGAGCAATTCCTGACGCAGGTCGACTGGGGCGAGTTGGACTATCTGGTGGTCGACATGCCACCGGGCACCGGCGACGTCCAGATGGCCCTGGCCCGGAGTCTCCCCCAGGCCGAGATGCTGGTGGTCACCACCCCGCAGAAGGCGGCCCAGAAGGTGGCGGTCAGGGTCGCCGACATGGCCCGCCGCTCGCACATGCCGATCGTCGGCGTGGTGGAGAACATGAGCGGTGAGATGTTCGGCTCCGGTGGCGGAGCCGAACTGGCCGAAGACCTCGGTGTCCCTCTCCTCGGCTCGGTGCCCCTGGACCATGCCGTGGTCCAGGGAAGTGACAACGGACGGCCCGTGGTCATCGACGGGACCGGTCCCGCCGCCGGGTCGATCCTGGCGATCCGCGACCGGATCGCGGAGCTGATGCCGCCGCTGCGAATGGAGACGTGCAGCGGGCGCATCGCCAAGCTCATCGCCGAGCTCGAAGAGGGCAGCGCCCCGGCGTCAGTCTGACCGGGGCGGGATCCAGAGCGCCAGCGACAGTCTCCGCCGCCTCGCACCCGACACCACGAAGGTGGACATGATGCGGTCGGCGAAGGTCTGGCGCTTCACGTGGATCAGGGGCATCAGGAACCCGAGACCCACCGGGATGAGGTCGACCAGATGGAGGAACCTGCGAGCCACGCCGGCCCGCCCCCCGATCGGGGCGCCGGTGCCGTCGACCACCCGGAGACCCAGCAGCGCCTTCCCCGGCGATTGTCCGACGACACCGTCGAGATGTCCCATGAGCCAGAGGTAGGCGAGCACGAACACGACGATCCAGGGGACCGAGTCCCACCACGCCACGACGACCGCGAGAGGGGCCAGGTCGATGAGGCCGGCGAGCATCCTCCGGCTCCAGCCGGCGAGTGGCACTGGTGTGGCAATCACTCGATCCATGACGAGGCGACAGTCAACTACAGAGGACTAGTCCTTCCGGGGGAGTCGAGAACCATCCTTTCGAAACCGACCACCAGCGCCGACAATCCCCATTGCAGAGCGTGCCCCTTCGGCAACGCGGGCGTTTGGGCTCGGGAGGCCCAGATTGAGAGAGGACCCCACCGGGTCCTCTCTTGTTTTCCCTCAGCAGAGTGACCTCACCAGCGGGTACGGGTTGACCGGTCCGCTTCCCTTCGGGTGCCACTCGAAGTGCAGGTGCGGGAGGTTGGGCGGTGAGTTGCCCGTCGACCCGTTGAACCCGATCACGGCGCCCTCTTCGACCCGCTGCCCGACGCTGATGTCGGCATATCCGTCGAGGTGCGCGTAGAAGAACTTGTCGCCGTTGTCGACGACCAGCCAGATGGCGTTGCCCTGTCTCGGGCCGTAGCTCATCCGATCGATCCGCCCCGAGTAGATGGCAACGATGGGGGTGCCCCTGGGGGCGATCATGTCCACGCCCTGATGGGCCCTGGCCCCGCCTTCTCGGGGGGCTCCCCACGAGTTGCTGAAACTGACCGGGCCCGCCACCGGACAGGTGCCACCGGTGGGGGTCGGGGGCGTGGTGGTCGGGGGCGATGTGGTGCCCGGGCTCGCGGTGGTGGTCGTGGCCGCCGCGGCCGACGTGGTCGTCTGGGCCGGGGCGGTGCTCGTGGTGGTGGCCCGCGTCGTCGAAGTGGTGGCCGCCGCGGCCAGTCGGGCCTCTTCCTCGCGACGACGCTGCTCCTCCTCGTCCTGTCGACGCTTGGCGGCCACCAGGTTGTCGTACTGAACCTGCGCCGCCGACAGCTTCTCGAGCAGTTCGGCGGACATCGCCTCGAGCTTCTCCGCCACCTCGGCCTGCTCCACCGACGCCTCTGCCTTGCGGGCGGAGAGACGCTCCAACTCCGTGCTGAGAACGGTGAGCTGATTGACGAGCTCGCGGCCTGAGCCGTTCACCATCCGCAGGTACTCGAGCCCTGCCTGGAAGGTGGACTGGTCGACGTTGAGCACCATGCCGACACCCTGCCCGCTGGCAGCCGCCATGTACATCTCGACGCTCACGTCTTCCAAGCGGTCCCGGGCATCGGCAAGCTGCGTGGTGGCGTGGGCAATGGCCTCCTCGAGACGCCCGACCTCGTACTCCAGCTCCACCTGTCGGGCCCATGCGGCCTGGACCTGCTCATCGAGCTCCTCGGCCTCGGCCATGACCCGCTGCATCTCGCGACGGGCCCGGGCGATGTCGTCCTCGGTCACCTGAGCCACCGCCGGAACCGTCACGGCGAGTACCACGAAAGCGAGGAGCCATCTGGTGACTGTGGACTTCATGAACTACGGATCGGGTCTGCCCGGCCTTCCCTGAAGGTTATCCGGCCCTCCTCGGCGAGCAACGTCAGGTGCGCGGCCACCGATCGGGCGGCGAGCGGATGGAGCGATGGGTCGACCTCGGCGTAGACCGTCTCCACCACCTCCTCGACGGTGGCCGCCCCGGCCGCCACGGCGGCCAACACCTCCTCGTGACGCTGCATGCGGTGAGCCAGATACCAGTCGACGACCTCGGCCGGGCGGTCGATCTCCTCACCGTGCCCCGGGTACATGCGGTCGATCTCGAGGCCCTGGAGCCGCCGGAGCGACTCGAGGTATCTGCCCAGGTTCTCCACCATCACGGACGACCCGCCGATGACGTGATCGCCGGTGAACATGACCCGCCCGACCAGGAAGCAGAGGTGGTCGTCGGCATGGCCCGGCGTGTGGAGCACCTTCAGGCCGAGGTCGCCCACATGGACCACCGACCCGTCGGAGACGAGGGCGTCGGGCTCGAACCCCGGCCCCTTCCCCTGGCCAAAGGCGGGGACGCCCAGCTCCCGGGCGAGCGGGTTGGCCAGCGGGGCGTGATCGGTGTGGGTGTGAGTGACGAGCACGCCGTCGGGCCGGCGCCCTTCCAGCCGGGCCAGGATGGCGTCGGCGTGGGTGCGGTCGACGGGACCGGGATCGATGATGATCACCGAGCCCTTCCCGTCGTCGAGGATCCACGTGTTGGTCCCGGCTCCCGTGTACGGGCCGGGGTTGTTGGCCAGCACTCTCTCGATCCTCATGCGCCGTCCTCCGGCAACAGGACCGGCACCAGCGAGCCGTCGGCCTCCACCCTCGGAAGGACGAGGGTTCGCCCGTCTGCCCCTCGGGCTTCCTCCAGCGCCTGCTCGACGGAGCGCCGGCGGCTGAGCCAGCGGAGATGGGTCAGGGTGGGGAGGATCATGCGCCACTCGCCGGCCCGGGCCCGGTCGAGGGCCTCGGCCGGCCCGGCCCACTGGAAGCCGGTGAGCTCGCGCTCGTCGATCACGACGTCGGGAACGTCGTCAGCGGCCAGGAGGTAGAACCAGGTGTCGAAGCGGTGCGGCATCGCCTCCGGGGTGATCCATCTCGAGATCATCACCAGCGATTCGATCGCCAGTTGGTCACCGCTCTCGTCCAGTTCCTCGAGGAGGGGCTCGCCTCCTCTCCCGTCGGCGGTGACGAACCCGTGGTTCAACGCGAGCAGACCGGTCTCCTCGGCCAGTTCCCTGAGGGCAGCCACACGCTGGGCCCCGTCCTCGAAGTTCCCGCCACGCCCGCGGTCCGACTCGTCGACGGTGCCCCCGGGAAACACGACCAGATCGCCGAAGGTGCCACCACCACGACGTCTCACCAGGAGCACCTCGAAGGGATCGCCGGGTCTCAGGACCACGACGCTGGAGGCCGGTCTCGGCGCGACGACGCCCCGGGATGTCACCAGGGCATCGTACGTTTGGTGTCCGCGATCAGTTGACGAGTGTGATGGTGCGGCGCTCCACCTCGGTGAGCCCGCCCCAGATGCCGAAGGGCTCCCGGATGGCCACGGCGTGCTCGTAGCACTCGGCTTTCACCGGGCACACACCGCATATCGCCTTCGCCTTCATCTCCCGCCGTTCCCTTTCTTCCTTCCGCTCGAAAGTGGAAGGGGGAAAGAAGAGATAGGCGTGATTCCCACGGCACAGTGCTTTCAGCTGCCAATCGTCTTTCAGTGGCACCTGCTCCTCCCGCTCTGCGACAAGGTTCGGGAAGCTAACCCGGCGACACCGGGCGTGCCAGGGAAAACCTGGAAAACGACTCCTCTAGTTTTCGCGAGGTGCGGGGTTGACCTCGAGGTACAACCCGTCGACACCAGTGACCACGACCTCGGATCCCGGTGCGAGCCCCGCCTCGCGATGGGCGGTCGCACGCCAGCGCGCGCCGTCGATCTCGACCACACCGTCGGGGTCGAACTGACTCACCGCCGTTCCCTTCAGCCCAACCAGACCCTCCCGACCCACCGTCATCGTGGAGAGACGGGCCCTTTGCACCGTGGGCATCGCCAGCAGATAGAAGAACAGCACGGCGAGGACCGAGAGGAGGATCAACCACCATCGGGCGTCGATCTGGCCCTCACCCTCGACGAGCCAGACACCACCGGCGAACAGAGCCAGCGTCCCCGCGATCAACGAGGGTTTCGACCCCCCTGCCTGATGCGATCGGGTGAGCAGCGCCCATCCCGCGATCAACAGGGCGAATGCCCACCATCGCGTGGGAAGGGTGACCAGACCCCAGCCACCGAGGTACAGGGACACGGCAGCCACGCCGGCGGCGACGCCAGGACCGAGGGCGTAGAACTCGAACGCCACGATGGTCAGACCCACGGTGAGGAAGAAGAAGGCCGCCTCGGGGATCACCGCCAGCCGGAAGAAGCGGTCGACGATCCCCGGCTTTCGGAAGACGATCGTCTTCACGACCTGCTGACCGTCGATCTCCTCGAGGGTGGACACGGTGACGGGGCCGGATGCGGTCGCGAACTCTTCCCCATCGAGACGAGCCAGGTACTGGCGCAACGCCGGCTCCATGGCGACGCTGTCGAGTTCCTCCACCGGCCGGACGTCTTCGGGCCCGATCACCTCTGCCCGGTCCTCGCCCACCACCACCGGGTTCACCCTCCCCCACGTCGCCCCGGGAGCCGCGGCGGCATGCTCGGCGGTCGTGGCCAGGACGGCGGCGCCGCCATACGCGATCGCCGGGTAGGGGCCGACCCAGGTGGCCACGGGGAGGGGCGGCTCCTGGAGCAGCCCCAGGACACGGTCGAAGCCCTCGCCGTCCAGGACTGCCGGGGAGTTGATCTGAACCACGGCCATCTCTTGCCCGCGCTCGGCCGCGTTCTCGATCGATTCGGCGATGAAGCGAAGGGCCCTGGCATCCAGCGGGCCACTCACGTCGATCACCTCGATGGCACCGCCGTCGACACCCCCGGCACAGCCGGACAGGACGAAGACCGCGGCGAGGACGAAGCCCCGAAGTCGCTTCACGGCCCCGACGATAGGAGGCCCGCAGACGGAGGCGTATTCCGGACTGCGGGACCACCGTCCGGGCGGTCTATCGTCTGGGCCATGTCGAAGATGGTCCTGGTCGCCGACGAGCCCTGGGTGGTGAACGAGGTGAAGGCCGCCCTCGCCGGCGAGCCCTGGAACTACGTGGAGGTCTCCGACCCCAAGCAGGTGACCGAGGTCGTCGAGCAGACGATGCCCGACGCCGTGGTCGTCGACCTCCAGGTGGACTCCATGGGCGGAATGGCGATCACCAGGGACATCCGTCAGAAGGTCGATCCACGGCCGCGTGTGGTCCTTCTCCTCGACCGGCATGCCGACACCTTCCTGGCCCGACGCGCCGGAGCCGACGCCGCCGTGGTCAAACCGATCGACGGGTTCGAGTTGCGCTGGGCGCTCTCGGGCGACGCCGGGGCTTTGGAGGAACAGGCCGGACACGAGGACGAGGAGGAATGAGCGCGATCCCCGCCGGAATGGACCGGCGCGAGCTCGAGGCGGTCGTCGCACCCTTCGGGCAGAGCAGGACCCTCCCCTCCGCCGCCTACACCAGCGAAGAGACCCTGGCCTGGGAGGTGGAGAACGTCCTCCGCAAGACATGGGTCTGCGTCGGGCGGTTCGACGAGCTGCTCGGGCCCGGCCAGATCCGGGCCATCGACCTGGCAGGGGAGAGCGTGCTCCTGGCACGTGACGCGGAAGACAGGCTCACCGCCTTCTACAACGTCTGCCGGCACCGCGGCCACGAGCTGGCCCCGGTCGGCGATGCCATCGACGCCCGCCTCATCCGCTGCCCCTACCACTCGTGGTCGTATCGCTATGACGGCACCCTTCGGGCGGCTCCCACCTTCACCCAGACGCCCGGATTCGACATGAGCGAGTGGCCGCTGAGCCCCGTCCGGGCCGCCGTCTACGGAGGTTGGGTGTGGGTCGACCTCTCCGGCGAAGCCCCCGGCATCGAGGCCCACTTCGGCAACCTCGGCGAGATCTTGGCGCCCTACGAGCCGGAGCGGCTCCGCACCGCCGCATCACACGAGTACGTGGTCAAGGCCAACTGGAAGGCCATCATCGAGAACTACAACGAGTGCTACCACTGCACCTCGATCCACCCCGAGCTGTGCGAGGTGACCCCGGTCGACTCGGGGAGGGACCACCAGCCCACCGGCATGTGGCTGGGCGGGACCATGGAGCTCAAGGACTTCGCAGTCACGATGTCTCTGGACGGCTCATCCAAGGGGGTGAACTTCCGGAACCTCCCCGAGGGGGACGACCGGATCGTCTGGTACCTGACGGTGACGCCCAACCTCCTGCTCTCGCTCCACCCTGACTACGTGATGACCCACCGGATCATCCCGCTGGGCCCCGATGAGACGTGGATCGAGTGTGCGTGGCTGTGGCCGCCGGAGGCCTTCGAGCCCGAAGGATTCGACCCCTCGTATGCGGTCGACTTTTGGGACATCACCAACCGGCAGGACTGGTCGGCATGCGAGGCGGTGCAGCGGGGCGTCTCCAGCAGCGGATACCGCCCGGGACCGCTTTCGTCATGGGAGGGCACCGTGTACCAGTTCCTCGCCTGGACCGCGAACCTCTATCTCGGCAACGGCTTCGTGGTCCCGGTCGCACCGGAGAGACACCGGGTCGGCTCGGACCCCGCCCACTAGCGGCGAGTACCGTCGCCCCGTCGAGCCATGATCCAGACCACCCCCTTCCACCCGAGGACCTCCGAGGCGAACCAGACCGGTCTGTGGAGCCACTGGGCCGGCTACCTGTCGGCGGAGAAGTACCGGATGTCCGACAAGTTCGAGTACTGGGCGATCCGCAACTCGGCCGGCGTCATCGACACCTCGCCCCTGTACAAGTACCGGATCCGGGGCCGGGACGCCGAGAGGTACCTGTCGGGTCTGCTCACCCGTGACATCCGGAAGTGCCGACCCGGACAGGCGCAGTACACGGTCTGGTGCGACGACGACGGCTGGGTCCTCGAGGACGGGGTGATCCTCCGTCTGGCCGACGACGAGTTCCTGCTCACGACTGCCCGGGCCAACATGGCGTACTTCACCGGGATGGCCGAGGGCCTCTCGGTCGAGATCGAGGACGCCTCCCCGCAGATCGGCGCCCTCGCCGTTCAAGGGCCCTATGCCCGGCAGATCCTGTCGCAGATCGCCCCGGAGATGGCCGATCTCGCCTATTTCGGAGTCACCCCCGCCAAGTTCGGCGATGCCTCTGTCACGATCTCCCGCACCGGTTACACCGGCGACCTCGGATACGAGATCTGGGTCGACGCCGACGACGCCGTCGGGGTCTGGGACCGGCTCTTCGATGTGGCGGAGCCCTACGGGGTCATCCCCGCCGGCCAGATCGCCCTCCTCGTGACCCGCGTCGAGGCGGGTCTGATCCTCATCGACGTCGACTTCAAGCAGGCGCGTTATGCGTGGAACGACGACCAGCGGGCGACACCAATCGAGCTGGGCATGGGCTGGATGATCCGCGACCTGGCGGAGGACGACCGGCCATTCATCGGGAGGAAGGCCATCGAGAAGGAGATCGCCGGGAAGACCTCCCGGTGGCGAACGGTCGGGGTCATCGCCGACTGGCAGGACTGGAACCGCGTCTACATGGACCGGGGCCTGGTGCCGGAGAAGGACCACTCCCCCAACCAAGGCCAGTTCATGCTCTACGACCGGGACGACTGCCAGATCGGATGGACGCCGAGCTTCCTCTACTCGCCGATCATGCAGCGCCACATCGGGATCGCCCGGGTGGAGCCGGAACATGGCAGAGTCGGCACGAAGATCCAGCTGGAGATCACGATCGATCACCGATACGACATGGTCGCCGCCGAGGTGACGAGGCTCCCCTTCTACAACCCGCCCCACAAGACAGCCTGAGGTAGTGATGCCCACGAAGAACGAATACGACGCCATCGTCATCGGAGGAGGCCACAACGGCCTCATCAACGGGGCGTACCTCGCCAGGGCGGGTCTCCGCACGCTGATCCTGGAGCGTCGCCACCTCGTGGGTGGCGCCGCCATCACCGAGGAGCTGTACCCCGGGTTCCAGTTCACGACCTTCTCCTATGCGCTCAGCCTGCTGCGCACCGAGATCATCCACGAGCTGGAGCTCCCCAAGCACGGGTTCATGCCGCTTCAGATGCCGTCGACCTTCGCCCCCACCGACGACGGCGACTACCTGTTCCTCGGCAAGGACAAGAACGAGAACCTCCACGAGATCGCCCGGCACTCGCCCCATGACGCCGACGCCTACCTGGCCTACGGCCACATGATGAGCCAGGTGGTCCACGCCATAAAGCCGCTGATGGACAGCATCCCGCCGGACATCACGTCGAAGGACCCGGAGGAGCGGGCTCGCATGGCGGCGATCGGCTCCTACCTCGCCGACCTGCCCCCGAAGGTGCTCCACGACATGGTGCGGCTGCTCACCGGCAGCTCGGCCGACATCCTCGAGCACTACTTCGAGACCGACATCATGCAGGGCTGGCTGGCCTCGTCCGGGATCATCGGGTCGAAGGTCGGGCCACGCTCCCAGGGCTCCGGCCTGGTCCTCCTCTACCACTCGTTCGGCGAGTACGACGGCTCCTACGGGACCTGGGCGTTCCACAAGGGTGGGAACGGCGGGTTCACCCAGGTGCTGGCCCGGGCCGCCGAGGCGTACGGCGCCGAGATCAGACTCGAGTCGCCGGTGGAGGCGGTGATCACGAAGAACGGGAAGGCGACCGGCGTCGCCCTCGAGGACGGGACCGAGTTCAGCGCCAACGTCGTCGTCAGCGCCCTCGACCCCCGGCGCACCTTCATGCAGCTGGTCGACCCGAGAGAGCTCCCGGCCGACCTGGTCGAGGACATCCGCCGGTACAAGTTCCAGGGCGTGTCGTCGAAGGTGAACTTCGCGCTCGACGCCAACCCGTCCTTCCCCGGCCTGGAGGGAGCCGACCACCTCCGCGGCTTCCTCAACGTCGGGCCGAGCCTCGACTACCTGGAGCAGGCGTTCGACGACGCCAAGTACGGGCGGTTCAGCAGCCGCCCCTACATCGACGGCTGCATCCAGTCCAGCATCGACCCCGACATGGCCCCTCCGGGCAAGGCGGTGATGTCCTGCTTCGTCCAGTACACGCCGTACGAGTTGCGTGAGGGCGACTGGGACACCGCCCGGGACGCCCTGGGCGACACGGTCCAGGCCAGGCTCAACGAGATCTTCCCCGGCTTCAACGACCTCGTCCTCCACCGCGAGGTCGTGACTCCGCTCGACATCGAGCGGACCGTCGGGCTGTCCGAGGGGAACATCTTCGCCGGGGAGTTCCTGGCGCCCCAGATGTTCTTCTTCCGGCCCGCACCCGGGTGGAACCAGTACCGCACGCCCATCGAGGGCTACTACCAGTGCGGGTCCGGCACCCACCCGGGCGGGTGTGTCATGGGCTCGCCCGGTCGCTTCGCCTCCTGGCAGATCCTCGGCGACCTGGAGAAGGCGAAGGCGTAGACGCCGTCAGTGGCCGTGGGCCAGTGGCCCGGCCTCGGGATCCGGGATGACCGGGACCGGCACCTCGACGAGACGGGTCGCGTCTAGGCGACGCGCCACCGGCCAGAACAGTGCCGCCGAGACCAGGACGACGAGACCCGACGAGATCAGCGTGTTCTGAACCCCGAAGAGCGCAGCCAAGGCCGGGGCGAAGGTGAGCGGGATGAGGTGCCCGCCCTCGGAGTGCATCTGGTTCACGCCCATGACCCGCCCGACCATCGTCTCCGGGGCGTTGATCTGGAGCAGGGTGCGGTGGAGCGGAACCATGG
>JAGFIR010000183.1 GCA_024103415.1 Acidimicrobiales bacterium | reverse complement strand
CCCAGGCGTCGCCGCCCATGGGCCGCCCACCGGGGGGCTGGAGCCTGACGAGCGTCACGCCCGACTCCCCCACCGGCACCACCGGATATCCGTCCCGGAGCTCCCAAGTGCCCTCGGGCGGCGGGGCGCCGTCGATCCGGGCCGCGAGGACTTTGTGCGGCTCCCCGTCGATCCGGAGGACGGCGCCTGGATCGGGCGCCAGACCCCGCACCCTGGCGAGGAACGCGGCCGGATCCCCGATGCCGTCGAGTGGTCGGTCCGCCGCAGTGATCTTCTCCGCGTAGGTGACACCGTCGTCGGTCTGGGGAACGGGCACCACCTCGCCCGACAGGTAGCCGGGGATCACCGACACCAGCAATCTCGCCCCGAGACGAGCGAGTCTGTCGGTGAGGGTCCCGGCGTCCTCGGAGGGGTGGATGTCGACGAGCTGGGCGGTGAGGACGGGCCCGGTGTCCAGACCCTCGTCGAGCCGGATGATGGTGACCCCGGTCATGGTGTCCCCCGCCATCAGCGCCCTGGCGACCGGTGCCGCACCGCGCCAGCGCGGGAGAAGCGAGAAGTGGACGTTGAGGATCCCGTGGGCCGGCACCACCAGAACCTCCGGGCGGAGGATCCGGCCGTAGGCGACGACCACGCCGAGGTCGAACGGCCCCCTGGAGCCGAGGACGTCGATCAACTCGTCACTTCGCGTCGGCTGCGCCACCTCCAGGCCCAAGGCCTCGGCCTCGGTCTTCACCGGGGGTGGCTGGGGCCGCCCCGAGCGCCCCTTGGGCCGGTCGGGCTGGGTCACCACGAGGCGGACGTCGTACCGCTCGGCCAGCTCGTGGAGTGTCGGTACCGCCTCCTCCGGAGTCCCGAAGAAGACGATCGAAGTCATTTGAGGCCCAGGTTCTCGTCGCGAAGCTCGCGCAGGACGGCCTTGCGAACCCGCTTGGGGAGCTCGTCGATCAGGAGGCCGCCCTCGAGATGGGCCACTTCGTGCTGGAGGACCCGCCCCATCAGGCCGTCACCCGAGTACTCCACCTCGTTCCCGTCCAGGTCCAGTGCCACGACCCGGGCGAACGCCGGTCGCTCGATCTCCCAATAGCGGTTCGGGATGGAGAGGCACCCCTCGTCGTAGACGAACTGGCCCGAGGTCTCGACGATCTCGGGGTTGATCATCACCCGGGCACCGAGGCCGTCCTGGGCATCGAAGACGGCGATCCGTCTGGAGACACCCACCTGATTGGCCGCGAGACCGACACCCGGAGCGGCGTACATGGTCTCGATCATGTCCTTGACCAGTGACCTCACCGCGTCATCGATCTCGTCGACCGGCTTGGTCTTCATGCGGAGAACCGGGTCTCCAAACGTGCGAATTGGAAGGATGGCCATGTGTCAGTGCCCGTCGGGCGGTCGGGAGGGTAGCCCCGGGCGCTCGGGAGGGTAGTGCGCCCGCATCGCCCGCCACACACCACCTACTCTCCGAATCGTGCCATCGATGCGACCATCCGCCGAGCGACGACCGGCAGCCACCCTTGCACCCGGCGACTGGTTCGATCTCAACAGCGGTGAGGACTCCGACCCGATCGCGGCGCGGGTGCTTTCGGTGACCGCAGCCGATGGGCACGTGCACGTCGATTTCGTCACGATCCATGGCGACGACGGCGAGGCCCACCTGCGCGCCGACGAGCCGATGACCCTGATGGAGGCCGTGGTCGAGGATGAAGAGGGCTAGCAGCCCCTAGAAGTCGATCGGGTCGGCATCGATGCGGACCGTGATCCCCCGCTCGCGCCAGATCCCGGCGAGTTCCCTGAGCCGGGGCCGGGCCCGGTCCAGCCTCCCTGCCAGCAACCAGCGCCGGCCTTCTTCGATCTCGGCGGGGCCGAAGACATCCACGGCTTCGAGCCGGCCGATCTCCTCCTCTACCCGAGGGTCGTGCTCGCCCCTGACCTCGACGGCGAGCATCTCCCGGGCGGGCGGCATCCCTTGACGGGCGCGCTCGGCAAGCACCCTCTCCAGATACGGGATCGGATCACCCCGGCGGAGGGCGTCGGCCAGCGGTGAGGAAGCATCGCTGGTCTGCGCCATCATCCTCCCACCCGACAGGACGGCGTTCCCCAGTCTCGCCAGCACCCTGATCGCCTCTTCCTCTCCGCGATATCCGGCGGCTCCCGGCATGAAGTCGATCGTGCTCGCCACCGTCAGGCGGACGGGATCGAGTGTCGCCAGGTCACGCTCGGTGCCCACCGAGGCGATCACCCCTCCCGGCTGAGGAGCGGCCGCCCCCCTTCCGAGACGCCGGTTCAGCTCGTCCACCACCTGGTCGACGAGCTTTCGGTTGGCCAGGATGAACGCCCGGTCACCGGCCTCCCTGCCGAGGCGACGCAGCGCGCCGACCACCCGCTCGGCGAGCAGACCCTCCCCCGGCGGCTCCCCGCTGCGGTCCACGATCTCGACCGGCGCCCACGCCCGACGCGTCGCCTTGACCACGGTGGCACCGGCGGCCAGGGTCTCCACGCTCGGTGTGGGCCCGAAGAAGACGGCGTTGAACCCCTCCGCCCGGGCGCGCGTCCGAACCATCTCCCTGACGTGGATGGT
Source organism: Acidimicrobiales bacterium (assembly GCA_024103415.1). Taxonomy (GTDB): domain Bacteria; phylum Actinomycetota; class Acidimicrobiia; order Spongiisociales; family ZC4RG35; genus ZC4RG35. Next base: position 36,355 of record JAGFIR010000183.1, on the reverse strand, counting down.
CGGGGTCTGCCGATCTTTCATGACCCGGCGACCCTCCTCCAGGACGACGACGAGGCCCACATCGCCCATGCGCCAGCAGGCGAGCCTGGGCGGTCCGACCACCAGACTCCCGGGGCGCTGGGCGGCCATCCAGGCGTCGGTGATCGCCTTGTCGTCCTCCGTGGGGACGAGCACGACACGGTCCCCGAACAACTCCATCGCCTTCCCGGACACCTCCTCGGCTTCGGCAGCCGTGGCAGTGATCACGGCGACGTTCCGGCCCGCCCCGAGCGCCGTGCCCAGAGCGGCGAGCCACTCGAGGCGCCGCCACGGACCGACGAGGGCGATCGCCGGGTGTCTCTTCCCTCTGGCCGAGGCTTCGGCCACGACGCGGATCGGATGCGCCGCCGATTCCGGCACCTCGTGCACCGGTGCTTTCGGGATGCGGCGCGGCAGGTTCGGCGGGGTCGCCTTGGAGAGGACCACGGCGAGCGGCGCCACGTAGTGGATCGAAGCCCACTCCAGGGATCGGAGCATCGCCGTGTCGAAGACGGGAGCTTCTCCGGAGACCCCCGCGATGTCCTTGAGCTTCGCGGGGGGCCGGGTCCCGACCTCTACCACCCAGCCCCGGACCCGTCTCCCCGACAGGGGGACCCGGACCTGGGACCCGACGGTGACCTCGAGATGCTCCGGGATCCGGTACCAGAAGCCTCCGTCGACGGAGAAGGTGGGGACGTTGGGGACGACCCGGGCGGCCGGTGTGGTCAGAGACCGGCCTCCGACCTGATCGCGTCCGCCAGGTCGGTGCGTTCCCAAGAGAAGCTGGGTCGGCCGAAGTGCCCGTAGGCGGCCGTGGGCGAGTAGATCGGAGCCCGGAGACCGAGCCGTTCGATGATCCCCCGCGGTGTGAAGTCGAAGAGATCCTTGTCGTTGAGGATCCCGGAGATGGTCTCGGGCGACACCTTCTCGGTCCCGAACGCGTCGAAGTGGATGGAGAACGGGTCGATCATGCCGATGGCGTAGGCGAGCTGGATCTCGAACTTGTCGGCGAGGCCCGCGGCCACGATGTTCTTGGCCGCGTGCCGGGCGGCATAGGCCGCGGAACGGTCGACCTTGGTGGCGTCCTTGCCGGAGAAGGCGCCGCCCCCGTGGCGGGCGTAACCGCCATAGGTGTCGACGATGATCTTCCGGCCGGTCAACCCGGTGTCGGCGACCGGGCCGCCCTCGACGAAGTTGCCGGTCGGGTTGAAGAGGAACTCGAAGCCGTCGACCCGCATCTCCTCGGGGATCACCTCGTTGACGACCACGTCGAGGATGTCGGTGCGCATGGAGGTCTTGTCAACGCCCGGCTTGTGATGGCTGGATACGAGCACCCTGTCGACGGCCACGGGACGCCCGTCCTCGTAGCGGACCATGACCTGGGTCTTGCCGTCGGGGAGGAGGTAGTCGAGCTTGCCGGTCCGGCGAACCTCCGAGAGACGCTCGGCGATCCGGTGCGCCAGGAATATGGGCATCGGCATGAACTCGTCTGCCTCGCGGACGGCGAAGCCGAACATGATGCCCTGGTCGCCGGCGCCCTCGTTGTCGACCCCCGCGGCGATGTCCGGGCTCTGGGGATCGATCCGGCTCATGACGGTCACCGAATCCGCCGAGAAGCGCGGGTCGAAGTCGTATCCGATCCGGCGGATCGTGTCCCTGACCACCGATTCCACATCGACCGATCCGTTCAGCGTCATCTCCCCCGCCACCACCGCGAGCTCCGTGGTGACCAGGACCTCGCAGGCGACGCGCGCCGACCGATCGGCGGAGAGGGCTGCATCGAGGACGCCGTCGGAGATGGCGTCTGCCACCTTGTCGGGATGACCCTCGGTGACGGATTCAGATGTGAAATAGGTGGTCATCGACGGAGCGAGGTTACCGCCGGGACGCGACGTCGGCGACGATGCGGTCGAGAAGCCTGGCGGCCACCTCCGTCTTTGGCATCTGCGGCCACGCTTCGACTTCACCGGACGCGTCGATGAGGGTCACTTCGTTCGTGTCCGTTCCGAACCCCGAGCCGGGCTTGGTCACGTCGTTGTACACCATCAGGTCGACGCCCTTCTTTAGGGCCTTCTCGATGGCCCGGTCCACCGACCCGGTCTCGGCGGCGAACCCGACGACGTAGGGGCGATCTTCACGCGCCACGACCGACGCCAGGATGTCAGGGTTGGGCACCAACTCCACGCTGTCCAGGCCGTCTTCTCTGGGAAGCTTCTCCTCGGAAGGGTCGGCGGGCCGGAAGTCGGCCACCGCAGCGGTCATCACCGCCACGTCGGGGCTGACCCCGTCGACGGCCTCCTTCATCTCCATGGCCGTCTCCACCCGCACCACCTCGACCGCGGGATGGGTCTGCAGGCCGGAGGTGGTGACCAGGACGACCGAGTGCCCGCGCCTGGCGGCCTCGTCGGCGATGGCATGGCCCATCTTCCCCGTGGAACGGTTGCCCAGGTATCGAACCGGGTCGAGGGGCTCTCTCGTCCCTCCGGCCGTGACCAGAATCTCGAGGGGCTCCTCGGGGGCCCCCATGAGGCGCTTCAGCTCCTCGACGATGGACTCCGGCTCGGCGACCCGGCCGATGCCGACGTCACCTCCGGCCAGTCCGCCTTCCTCCGGCCCGACGAAGTGGTAGCCGAACGAGCGGAGCTTCTCGATGTTCTCCCGGGTAGCGGGGTGCTCCCACATCTCGGTGTGCATTGCCGGCGCGAACAGGACCGGCTTGGTGGTGGCCAGGAGCAGGGCGCTGATCAGGTCGTCGGAGATGCCGTGGGCCACCTTGCCGAGGGTCGATGCGGTGGCCGGGGCGACCACGACCACGTCGGCCCAGCGGGCGAGCTCGGTGTGCGGCGAGACGAGGTCCTGACCGAAGAGGTCGATGACCGGTGTCTTCCCGGTGATGGCTGCGAAGGTCTGGGCGCCGATGAAGTTGCGGGCCGCATCGGACATGGCGACCTCGACTTCGGCGCCGGCTTCGAGGAGGCGACGGGCGAGGTAGGCGGACTTGTATGCCGCTACTCCCCCGGTGACGGCAAGCACGACACGCTTGCCGGTGAGCACTGGCTATTCCTCGGAGGTGACCACCGCCACCTTGCCCTCGGCGATCTCTTCCATGGCAATGGTGAGCGGCTTCCGCGACAGGGAATGGACCTGCGGTGGCACGAACTCGCCGTATCCGCCGCCAAGCTGGCTGAAGTAGCTGTTGATCTGGCGGGCGCGACGGGCCGACACCACCACAGCGGCGAATCGGTTCCCGATACGGTCGACGACTTCTTCGATCTTCATAGGCTTTCGTCTCCTCGAGGGCCAGGTTACCCGGCCCCGTCTTCCTTCACCATATCCCGCTCCCGGAGGTGCTCCACGATCCGCTCCACCACCTGCTCGGGGGTCAGGTCGGACGTGTCCACCACAAGGTCGTAGTGGGACGGATCGAGGTAGTCGATCCCGTAGTACTCGATGTAGCGCTCCCGCTCCGACTCGGTCCTTTCGGCGATGGCCCGCACGGTGGCGTCGAGGTTCACGTTCTCCTTCTCCGCCGATCTGCCGGCGCCGAACACCCGGGCGGCGGCCACCTCGGGCCGCACGTCGAGGAAGACCTTCACCGAGTGCGGGATGAAGTGCCATCCGAGCCGGGCATCCATCACGAAGCTGCGACCAGATCCGGCGAGCCGGGAGGTGCGGGCGTCGATCTCGAGATCGATGGCGTCGTCGCTCTCGGCGACCCGCGACAACTCGAGGATGGACATGCCGCGCTCTGCCGCCATCTCGCGCATGAAGTCGCCGGCCGACACGTGATCGACCGACAGGACCTCGGCCAGCGCCTTCGCCACCACGCTCTTTCCCGAGCCCGGACGGCCCGAGATGGCGACGACGAGCTCAGGAGAATTCGGCGAGGAGCGCCTCCTTCTGCCTGTCTCCCAAGCCGCGGATGCGCCGGTTCTCGGCGATGTCGAGGCTCTCCATGAGCCTCTTCGCCTTGATCTTCCCGGTCCCCGGCATGGAAGCGATCAACGACTCCACCTTGAGCCCGGCGATGATGTCATCGGTCTCGGCCCGTGAGAACAACTCGGAGAGGGTCATGGAGCCCGTCTTCAGGAGCTCCTTGACCTCGGCCCGGACGCGTCGCGCCTCGGCGGCCTTTTCCAGCGCGAGCTTGCGCTGCTCGTCAGTCAATTTCGGCGGCTGTGCCATCTGCGTGTCTCCCGATCTGGACGCTGCCCGCGGCCCGCGGCCCGCGACCATAGCTGGCAGCGGAGGTTTTCCGGCAGCGATCCCTCAGGATTCGTCGCCGGGCGGGCAGATCGGGAACGTGGCCTCGAACACCGTGCGATCGTCGATCCGCCGGTAGGCGAGATCACCGTCCATGCTCCTCATCAGGTTTCGGGATATCCAGAGACCGAGCCCGGTCGAGCCCGGCTCCACCTGGCTCTTCTTGGTGCGCTGGTAAGGCGTGAAGAGACCCGGCAGGTCCTCCCGGTCGACCCCGGGGCCGTCATCACTGACCAACAGGGAGACGAACCCACCGCCCTCGATCACTGCGACCCTGATGTCGCTGCCTCCGTATCTCTGGGCGTTGCTCAGCAGGTTCCGCACCACCTGAGGCGATCGCAGCGGGTCGGCTCGCACCCAGAGTGGCTCGTCCAGGCCTTCGGTCTTCACGTTCATGCCGCTGCTCTCGAACGTCGCGATCACGTTGCGCACCGTCTCCGCCAGGTCGGTGCGAGCGGGAGCGGTCTGCGTCATGCCGCGCTCGGTCCGGCTCACCATCAACAGGTCATCGATCACCGCCTCGGCCTGTTCCGCCTCACGGTGAGCCATGTGGAGCAGCTCCGTGGCCTCTTCGCCCCCGACCATGTCCTCGGTGAGGAGCTGCGTCACCCCGATGACTCCGGTGAGACGGTTGCGCAACTCGTGGCTGGCGATGCCGAGCGTCACGGCCCGGGCCATCTCCAGCTCGGCGAACCTCTTGTTGAAGGCGGCCATCACCGCGATGACTATCGCCGCCACGAACCCCGCGCCGAGGAACGGCCCGTACACGGACTCCATCGCCCAGTTGTCGGCCATCCCGATGGTGACGAAGGTGAAGGCGCCGTTCACGGCCAGGGCGGCCACGCGGGTGGCCCCCTGGGTGAAGAGCATGATCAGCAGGGTGAAGCCGACCATGGCCAGGAGCACCGCAGCGTGATCGGTCCGGTCGAGGCTGAGGATCATCACGGCCAGATGGGTGGCCACCAGGTCGACGAAGACGGCGTGCACCACGGAATGCATCTGCCACAGCGTCATGCCGAGGGCATGGGTCAGCATCACCGCGCCTGCGGCGGCGACCAGCCAGGTGTCGCCGAACTCACCACTCGTGAGACGGATGGCGAGGGGCAGCAACAGCATGCCGACGCCCCAGAACCAACGGGCGCGCAGATACACGTGGCCCATGCGCATGGCCAGCAGGGAACTGGAAGAAGGGCTCATCAGTCTTGTCATCGACCCTTCCGGGCGGGAGCCCCCAGGGTCGATGGGCCTATTTCGAAAGGGCCGCGGCGATGACCGACGCCGACTCGGCCGGATCCGGGGCGGCGGTGATGGGACGACCGATCACCAGCCAGTCGGCGCCGGCCGCCAGGGCGGCCTCCGGGGTTGCCACTCGCTTCTGATCGTCGCCGGAAGGTCCCGGGGGCCGGACCCCCGGAGTCACCACCGTCAGACCGGGCCCTCCGACCCGTGCGGCGGAGATCTCCCCGGGCGAGCACACGACACCCTCGGCGCCGGATCCCGCGGCCAGCGCCGCCATCGCTGTCACCTGCTCCGACAGCGCCCGTCCGATCCCGATGTCGGCGAGGTCACCGGCGTCGAGGCTGGTGAGGACCGTCACCACCAGGATCCCCCCGTACCCGTCGCTCCCCTCGGCGAGGGCCTCCGCCCCGATCCGGACCATCTCCCGCCCCCCTGGGTGGACGGTCACCCATCGGGCCCCGTGCCGGCCGAGAGCGCGGGCCGCCCCGGCGACCGTGTTCGGGATGTCGTGGAGCTTGGCGTCGGCGAAGACCGGGAGCCCGAGCTCGGCTACTTCGGCCACGGCCCGGGGGCCTTCCGACATGAGCAGCTCCAGCCCCACCTTGAAACCTCCCACGTGAGGCTGGACCCGGCGAGCCAGGTCCAGAGCCCCCTGGAGCGAAGGAAGGTCGAGCGCGACCAGGACCGGGGTCACCATCTCCGCACCGACCCGGTGAGATCCGCAGCCCGCGTCACACCGAGACGCTCCAACTCCCGTTCGGTCTCGGCGAGGATGCGGGTGCCGGCACGGGGATCCTCCATGAGCACGGTCCCCATGGCGACGGCGCTCGCCCCGGCGATCAGGTACTCCACCACGTCCCGGCCCGCGGCCACGCCGCCGCAGCCGACGATGGGGACCCGGGGCATGGCCTGCGCCGTCTCGTATACCGCCCGCAGGGCGACGGGCTTGAGACCGGGACCGCTGTAGCCGCCTACACCACCCGTGATGAGAGGTCGCCTGGTCTCGGGGTCGAGGGCGAAGCCAAAGACGGTGTTGGTCAGGACGAGGAAGTCCGCCCCCGCCTCGACACAGGCCGCTCCGACCCTGAGCAGATCGGGTGTGTTGGGCGAGAGCTTGGCCCCGACCGGGACGGCGACCGCATGCCTCACCGCGTCGACGACACCGGCGCTGCGATCGGGGTCGAACGAGAACATCTCGCCGTCGTCGAGATTGGGACATGACAGGTTGACTTCGACTGCGGACACCCCGACACCCTCGAGACCCGTGGCGACCCTGGCGTAGCCCGCAGGATGACCGCCCACCGCCGACCCCCACACCGGCACACCCGTCGAACCGAGCCGGGACCCGTTCTCATCGGCCCAGACGTCGATCCCCGGGTTCTGGATGCCGATCCCGTTGAGCATCCCCGTCCGGAGCGGGGCGACACGGGGTGCCGGCCTGCCCGGCCACGGCTCCGGGGACACCGACTTGGCGACAGCCGCCCCGAACACCCCGGTGTCGGCGACCTGTGCCCACTCCCAGACCGCGCCCACGGTCCCCGAGGCCGCCACCAGCGGGGTGCGCAGCTCGAGGGGCCCGAGCTCGACGGTCAGACGCTCTGATGCCATTCCTGGAGACTCCTCGGCCGCAGTATGGCCCCGCGGCCCGAGCGGAGGCTCCTCGCCGCCGCCAGGGCCCCCTGGATGGTCGTGATGCACGGGACGGAGTGGGTGCGGGCGGCCCTGCGGATCTCCGACCCGTCCGACCGTGACCTCCGGCCCCGGGGAGTGTTGACCACGATCTGGATGTCGCCCCGCTCGATCCGCGTCCCGATGTCGTCGGGGCCTTCGCCAATCTTGTGAACGGGCTCGGCCGGCACGGCATGATGCGCCAGGTAGCGGGCTGTCCCCTCGGTGGCGACGAGGTCGAAGCCGAGCATCACGAACGCCTGGGCGACTGCCAGGCCCATCGGCTTGTCACGGTCGGCGAAGGAGAGGAAGACCCGGCCCCGGTCCGGCAGGGTGTGGCCGGCGGCCAGCAGAGCCTTGCCGAAGGCGGCGCCGACGTCGACGCCGATCCCCATTACCTCCCCGGTCGACTTCATCTCGGGACCGAGGATCGAGTCCTCGCCGGGGAAGCGATTCCAGGGCAGCACCGCCTCCTTCACCGCCACGAATCCCCGATCGGACACCTCCGGGATCAGACCCTCTCCCCGTAACGACTCGATGTCGGCGCCCAACATGACCCTGGCGGCGATGGCGGCGAGAGAGATGCCCCTGGCCTTGGAGATGAACGGGACCGTGCGGCTGGCCCGCGGATTGGCCTCGAGGACGAACACCTCGTTCCCCTTGACCGCGAACTGGATGTTGATCAGGCCGCGCACCTCGAGCGCCGCGGCCAGCTCCCCCGTGATCCTCGTGATCTCCTTGATGATCTCGTCGGAGACGGTCGGTGGCGGGGTGACACACGCCGAGTCGCCGGAATGGACACCAGCCTCCTCGACATGCTCCATGATCCCCCCGAGCAGCAGTTCCTTCCCGTCATAGATGGCGTCGACGTCGATCTCGATCGCCGACTCCAGGAAGCGGTCGATGAGGATCGGGTTCGAGGTAACGACCGGATCTCCCTCCCCGTAGATCTCCCGCACATACTGCGACAGGTCCTCGAGGCTGTAGATGACCCGCATGCGGCGCCCTCCGAGCACGAACGAGGGCCGCACCACCACGGGCAGCCCGATCCGGTCGACCACGTGCTCGGCCTCGGCCGCCGAATGAGCGATGCCCGACGGCGGCTGCAGGATCCCGAGGGTGTCACAGATCTCGGCGAACTGCTCGCGATCCTCGGCCATGGCGATCGACTCTGGGGTGGTGCCGGCGATCGGCACCCCGGCCTTTGCCAGAGGCTCGGCGAGGTTGAGCGGGGTCTGACCGCCGAGCTGGACGACCACGGCGTCCGGCTTCTCGGCGTCGATGATCGAGAGGACGTCCTCGACCGTGAGTGGCTCGAAGTAGAGCCGGTCCGAGGTGTCGTAGTCGGTCGACACCGTCTCGGGGTTGCAGTTGACCATCACGGTCTCGTAGCCCGCGTCCTTGAGGGCGTACGCGGCGTGGACGCAGCAGTAGTCGAACTCGATTCCCTGACCGATGCGGTTGGGCCCCGAGCCCAGCACGACCACTCGCGGCTTCTCCGCGGGCCTGACCTCGTCCTCGTCCTCGTACGTCCCGTACATGTAGGGCGTCTGCGCCTCGAACTCGGCGGCGCACGTGTCAACCGTCTTGAAGGTGGTGACGATCCCGGCGGACTTCCTCGTCGAGCGAACCTCGCGAGAAGTCATCCCCCAGAGATGGGCGATCTGACGATCCGAGAACCCGGCGCGCTTCGCCTCCCGGAGGATCCCGTCGCCCCTCTCGGTCTCGAGACGCTTCCTGAGCTCGACCAGACCGGCGATCTCGTCGACGAACCACGGGTCGATGCTGCTCAGCTCCGAGACGCGCTCCACGGTCCAACCCCGTCGCAGCGCCTCTCCCACCGCCATGATCCGTTCCGGGCGGGGCACGGCGACCAGCCCCTCCAGTGCGTCGTCGTCGACGGACAAGAGCTGGGACTCGGCCCGGTCGGCGTTGAGCCCGTCACGACCGTTCTCGAGGCTCCTCAGCGCCTTCTGCAGCGCCTCGGGGAACGTTCGGCCGATGGCCATCACCTCGCCCACGCTCCGCATCGACGTGGTCAGCTCCGTGGACGCGGAGGGGAACTTGGCAAAGTCGAAGCGCGGGACCTTGACCACGACATAGTCCAGGGCGGGCTCGAAGGACGCCGGTGTCGCACCGGTGATGTCGTTGGCGATCTCGTCCAGGGTGAAGCCCACCGCGAGCAGTGCGGCGATCTTGGCAATCGGGAAGCCGGTGGCCTTGGACGCCAGGGCCGATGACCTCGACACCCTGGGGTTCATCTCGATGACCAGTCTTCGCCCGGTCTTCGGGTCCACCGCGAACTGGACGTTGGATCCGCCCGTGGCAACCCCGATGGCCTCGAGGACGCGGATCCCGTCGTTGCGCATCTCCTGGTACTCCCGATCGGAGAGCGTCTGGATGGGCGCCACCGTGATCGAGTCGCCGGTGTGGACACCCATGGGATCCAGGTTCTCGATGGAGCAGACCACGACGGCGTTGCCGAGGCGGTCCCGCATCACCTCGAGCTCGAACTCCTTCCAGCCGAGAACCGACTCCTCGACGAGGATCTCACGGATCGGCGATGCGGCCAGACCGTAGGCCGCCACCTCCTCGAACTCACTCTCGTCGTTGGCGATCCCGGTGCCCCCACCGCCGAGGATGAACGAGGGACGGATCATCACGGGGAACCCGATGCCCGCGGCGATCTCCCGGGCCTCCTCCATGGAGCGGGCGTAGCCGGCGCGCGGCACCTCGAGGCCGATCGACTCCATCGTCTCCTTGAAGCGCCCCCGGTCCTCGGCGCGGTCGATGGCGTCGAGGCCGGCGCCGATCATCTCCACGCCGTAGCGCTCGAGGATCCCGCTCTTCGCCAGCTCCGTCGCCACGTTGAGAGCGGTCTGGCCACCGAGGGTGGGGAGCAACGCGTCGGGACGCTCCCGGGCGATGATCTCGGCGACGACGTCCGCGGTCACCGGCTCCACATAGGTGGCGTCGGCGAACTGGGGATCGGTCATGATCGTTGCCGGGTTCGAGTTGACCAGGACCACGCGGTATCCGTGGCTGCGAAGCGCCTTTGCGGCCTGGGTCCCCGAGTAGTCGAACTCGCAGGCCTGCCCGATGACGATCGGGCCGGAGCCGATGAGGAGGATGGAACGGATGTCGGTGCGGGCCGGCATCAGCCCTCCCCCTCGATCAGGCGGGTGAAGCGGTCGAACAAAGGTCGGGCGTCACTCGGCCCCGGTGCCGACTCGGGGTGGTACTGGACGCTGAATGCGGGCACCTCGACCAGTTCCATTCCCTCGAGCGTCCCGTCGTTGAGGTTCTGATGTGTGGGCCGAACCGGCCCGAAGGGGGTGTCGGCGATCTGCGGGAGGAGAGCCGCGTCGACCAGGCCCTCTCGCGGAGGTGGCTGCGAATCGGTGAGCGACCAGAGATCGACTGCGAACCCGTGGTTCTGGGCCGTGATCTCGACGAGCCCGTCGGCGAAGCGGCGAACGGGATGGTTGCCACCGTGATGACCGAACGGGAGCTTGTAAGTGCGGGCGCCGAGGGCCAGCCCCAACACCTGGTGACCCAGGCAGATGCCGAACACCGGGACCCTACCCAGCACCCCGCGCAGCGCCTCGGTGGCCGCCACCAGAGGCTCGGGGTCGCCGGGCCCGTTGGAGACGAACACCCCTCTCGGGTCGTGGGCAAGGATCTGCTCGGCGCTGGTGCCCGCAGGCACCACCTCGACGTCGTACCCCCTGGCAGTGAGGTTGTCGAGGATGTCCCTCTTCAGACCCAAGTCGACCGCGACGACGGTCCCCCTGGAGATGCCCTCTGCCTCCACGCGGTAGGGATGAGGCGTGGTCACCCTGGTGGCGAGATCGAGCCCCTCCATTGGGGGAGCCCCGGCGGCCATCTGCCGGAGCTCCGCCTCGTCGACGTCGGAGCCCATGGCGACGGGCATGGCGCCGTTGTCCCGGAGGTGACGGGTGAGCCGGCGGGTGTCTATCTCGGCGACGGAGACGACGCCGTGGTGCCGCAGGTAGTCCTCCAACGATCCCTGGGCGCGCCAGTTGGAGTGCCGGCGGGCCATGGCGCGCATCACGAACCCGCTCACCGAGGGACGGGAGGACTGGGCGTCCAGATCGGTCACGCCGTAGTTGCCGATGTGCGACGAGGTCATGACGACCACCTGGCCCGCGTAGGAGGGGTCGGTGAGGATCTCCTGGTATCCCGTCATGGCCGTGTTGAAGATGGCCTCGCCCGTGGTCACGCCGTCCGCCCCGGCGGAGACGCCCCGGAAGACCTCTCCGTCGGCGGTGACGAGGATCGCCGGTCTGCTCATGGGGTCTCCTCGTGAACGATGCTTCCCTCGTACAGGGTGAGGGCGACCCGCCCGGTCAACTCCCTCCCCAGATAGGGACTGTTGGCCGATCTGGAGTGGAACTGCTGCGGCGTCCAGCGACGGTCGGGGTCGAACACCACCAGGTTCGCAGGCGACCCCGGCTCGACGGGATGCCCGTGCCTCCCGACGCCGGCGATGCGCGCCGGGCGGGCACTGAGGGATCCGAAGAGCAGATCCGGGTCCTGCCCCACCCCCCAGACGACCGAGGCGGCCGTCTCCAGCCCGATGACGCCCCGGGCACTGTCCGCGAACCCCACCTCCTTCTCGCCGGCGAGATGCGGGGCGTGATCGGTGGCGACCGCGTCGATGAGCCCGGCGACGAGGGCTTCCCGGAGCGCGATCCGGTCGCCCGGCTCGCGCAAGGGCGGGTACATCTTCAGATTGGGATCGAGGCTCTCGAGGTCGCCGGTGTCGAAGTCCAGGTGATGCGGGGTCACCTCGACCGTCACCCTCACTCCCCTCTCCCTCGCCTCGGCGACGAGATCGAGCGTGCTCGCCGACGAGACGTGCTGGACGTGATAGGTGGCGCCGGTGGCTGCCGCGATCAGCAGGTCTCGCGCCACGGCCTCGTGTTCGGCTGCCGGCGGGATCCCGGCGACGCCGAGCCGCCGGGACAACTCCCCTTCATGCATGTGACCACCTGCCGAGAGCACGGGCTCCTCGGCGTGCTGGGCGATCACGGCTCCGGGAAGCCGGGCCGCAGCCATCATCAGCTCCTCGATGACGGCGTCATCGGAGACCCAGTCGCCGTCGTCGGTGAAGACCCGGACCCCGGCCCCGTGCAGCGCCTCGAGATCGACCGGCTCTTTGCCCTCCCGCCTCACGGTCAGCGCGGCCGCCGGGACCACCAGGACCACGGCCTCCAGCCCGGCCCTTCGTCTCATGTCCTCGACGAGGTCCACCGTGTCGGTGGCCGGCGTCGTGTTGGGCATGGCGACCACGGCCGTGAACCCGCCCGCCGCGGCTGCCCGGGTCCCGGAGACCAGGTCCTCCTTCCAGGTCTGGCCCGGGTCCCGCAGGTGGGCGTGGAGATCGACAAAGCCCGGCCCCACGAGCATGCCGGTCACGTCCCGTACTTCTTCGACGGGCCCGGGGGCGGCACCCACCGCGACGACGGTGTCGCCCTCGACCCACACGTCGGACCGAACTGGCCCGCCGGGGCCCCAAACGACACCGTTGACCAGGCCGATCACCAGTCGATGCCTCCTACCGCCTCCAGCGCAGCCATGCGCACCGGCACACCACAGGCCACCTGGTCGAGGATCAGCGACCGGGGGCCGTCAGCCACCTCGACCGAGATCTCGACACCGCGGTTGATCGGCCCGGGATGCATGACGACGGCTTCGGGCTTCATCCGGGCCGACCGGTCGAAGTCGAGCTGAAAGCGACTCTGGTAGTCGTCGGACGCCTCGACGCCGCGCTCCCTCTGGATGCGGAGCAGGTAGACGACGTCGACCTCAGCCAGGACCTCGTCGAGATCGCCCGATCTCGGCAGGTCGTTCTCGGGGAGCATCGCGTCGGGCCCGACCAGGATCACCTCGGCCCCCAGCGTGCGAAGGGCATCGACGAGACTCCCGGCCACCCGACTGTGGACGATGTCACCGACGATCGCCACGCGGAGGCCCTGGATCGACCCGAACCTCTCCTCGAGAGTGAGGCAGTCGGCGAGAGCCTGAGTGGGGTGCTGGTTGGTCCCGTCGCCGGCGTTGATCACGGGTCGCCCCGTCCAGGTGTGCACCAGCGCCGGCGATCGCGCCTCGGAGTGCCGGACGACCAGGATCTCGGCTCCGATGGACGACACGGTGAGCACGGTGTCCCGGAGGGACTCGCCCTTGTTGATCGAAGAGCGGTCCGGGTCGAGGACGAGAACCGTGGCACCGAGACGCTTCGCCGCCAGGTCGAACGAGACGCGCGTGCGCGTGGAGGGCTCGAAGAAGAGGAGGCCCACCACCCGTCCGTCGAGCGAGGGCACTACGCGCTCGCCGGCTCGGAGCGCATCGGCGTGGTCCCGGGCCCGGTCGAGGAGCCCTCGCAGACCAGCAGCACCGATCGAGCCGACATCGAGCAGGGCCTTCACCAGTCCCCCTTCTCGATCCAGACGCCGTCGTCACCGTCGACCTCTGCCACCCGGACCCGGACGCGTTCGCTTCTCGAGGTGGGCAGGTTCTTGCCGACGTAGTCGGCCCGGATCGGGAGCTCGCGGTGACCGCGGTCGACGAGCACGGCCAGCTCGATCGAGGCGGCCCGGCCCGTGTCCGAGATCGCATCCATCGCGGCGCGGACCGTGCGACCCGTGTACAGCACGTCGTCGACCACGACGACATGCTTCCCCGTGACGGTGACGTCATCGGCGATGGCCGGGGCGGCGGCGGGTACGCGCTCGCGGTCGTCGCGGTAGGAGGTGACGTCGATGTCGGAGACCGGGACATCGTGGCCTTCGATCCCGCCGATCACCGAGGCGAGGATGCGGGCGAGATGGGAGCCACGGGTCCTGATGCCGAGGAGGACGAGGTCGTCAGCGCCGCGGTGACGCTCGAGGATCTCGTGGGCGATTCGCCGGATGACGCGCTGGCAGTCGTCGGCGTCGAGCACCCGGGTCGACGCCCGGGCGGGGGCTGTCCCCATCGTTCTCCTTCCCGGCCTCGCTGGACCGTCCTTAAAGGTTCGGGAGCCACGATAGCGGCTCCGGGGGCTCAGCCGCGCACGGTGCGCGCCAGCGACGAGAGCACGCCGTTGACGAATGCGGCCGAGCGCTCGGTGGAGTAGGTGGAGGCGAGGCGCACCGCCTCGGACACGATCACCGCGGTGGGCACGGCAGGGTCGTTCTCGAGCTCGTGGAGTGCGATCCGCAGCACGTTGCGGTCGATGACCGGCATGCGGGACACGGTCCAGTGTTGGGCCACGGACTCGATCCTGCTGTCGAGCTCCTCCAGTCGATCGAGGACGCCGGTGACGATGTCGCCCGCGCGGCCATCGGGGACGGCCGGGTCACCCCGTGTCTCGCGGGCGTACAGGTATTCCAGGGCGAGGTCCCTGGGCTCCACCCGGGCCTCCACGCCCAACTTCGCGGCCACCCGGATCGCCACCGAGCCCGGCACCACGTCGTCCTGATCGGACGGCTCGTTCATGTCGGCGAGCACGATGGCGACCTCGGCCACCCCTCGATCGAGTATCGAAGCGAGCTCGGAGACCGTCATCGACCCCGGCAGGGTGACGGTCATACCCGGGTCAGGTATTCCCCGGTGCGGGTGTCCACCTTGATCCGATCGCCCTGCTCCACGAACAAGGGGACCTGGACCTCGAGCCCCGTCTGCACCCGGACGGTCTTGGTGGCCGCCTGACGGGTGTCGCCCTTGACCGCCGGCTCGGCGTAGGTGACCTCCATCTCGACCGCCGCGGGCAACTCGATTCCGATCGCGGTGCCCTGGTGGGACGCGACGGTCACCGTCATGCCGTCGAGGAGGTAGTCGGCAGCGTCACCCACGTCGTCCGGGGAGAGCACCACCTGGGAGTAGTCGTCGAGGTTCATGAAGTGGAACCCGAGGTCGTCCGAGTAGAGGTACTGGTAGTCGGAGCGGTCGATCCTGGCCTGGGTGACGTCCTCGTCGGCCCGGAAGGTCCGGTCGAAGACCTGGCCGGTGTCCAGCTTCTTGAGCTTCATCCGCACGAACGCGCGCCCCTTGCCTGGCTTGACGTGCTGGTACTCGACGATGGTGAAGAGCCCGTCCTCGAGCTCGAGTGCCATCCCGGGTCGTACGTCGTTGGTGCTGATCATTCCTTTGCTTTCCTGTCCTCGAACGGCGGCACGCTACCCGTCTCAGATCCCTATTGCCGCCAGCGCCTTGCCCACGAGATCGGTCTCCACCTGGACGACGACGGGCTCCCCGACCTCTTCCAGGAGCACCATCCGAAGCGAGTCGCCGTCCCGCTTCTTGTCCAGCCTGACGAGGTCGAAGACCCTCTGCCGGTCGATCCCCTCGGCGGTGACCGGTAGCCCGACACGGGTGAGGGTGTCTACCAGCGTCCCCGTCCCGGTGAAGCCGCAACGCTCCTCGGAGACCGCCGCGGCGGCGACCATCCCGAGGCTTACCGCCTCACCGTGAGTCAGCGTCGACGCGTACTCCAGGGCGTGTCCGATCGTGTGCCCGAAGTTGAGGTGTTGTCGCACTCCCCTGTCCCGCGGGTCCTCCTCCACGAGCCGCGCCTTGACGACGACGGCCCTGGTCACGACCTCATCGATCGGCGCGGCCAGCCCGCGACGGGAGAGCAGGCCGGCGAGTTCCGGGTCACCCACCATGCCCGCCTTCAGGGCCTCCGCCATCCCTTCCCTGAGCAGCCCCGGGGGCAGATCAGAGAGGAGGTGGAGGTCGATGATCACCCGGCTGGGATGCCAGAAGACCCCCACGAGGTTCTTGCCCGCCACGTTCACACCCGTCTTGCCACCGATGGCGGCGTCGACGGCGCCCAGGAAGGTGGTGGGGACGTGCACGACCTCCACACCCCTCATCCAGGTACCGGCGACGAACCCGGCCAGGTCGGTGACGGATCCGCCGCCCACTCCGACCACCGTGTCGTGAACCGAGAGCCCCTGATCGGCCATGGCCTGGTAGACCGACGCCGCGACTTCGAGGGTCTTGGCCTCGTCCCGATCGGGAAGACCGATCACCTCGGCGGTGAGGCCCGACTCCCTGAGAGTGCGACAGATGGTCAGCGCCTGAGCGGTCGCCGCGGGTTGGGTGAGCACCACCGCCCGTCGGCGCTGGTCGCCTGGTGGCAGCAGGGGCTCGGGCATGCCCGATCCCACGAAGATCTCGGTGTCACCGCAGCGGATCATCGACTCACCAGCCTGACTATCTCGTCGGCGACCCCGGTGACGTCCAGGTCGTCCGTGGCGAGACGATGGGTGGCGACCTTCTGGTAGTACGGGGCGCGCTCTTCGATGATCCGCTCCATCCGGCTGCTTACGTCGGCGGCACCCAACAGGGGCCGGTTGGCGCCGTCGATCCGCGAGGCGATCGTCCCGGGGGATGCGGTGAGCCAGATCACGGTCCCCGTCATCTTCTCCCGGTTCTCCTCCGAGAGCACTACTCCTCCGCCGGTGGCAACCACCCCACCCGTCTCCGCCGCCGCCTCGACCGCCCTTGCCTCGAGGGCCCGGAACCCCTCCTCACCGTGGACCCGCCAGATGGCCGGGATGGTGGCGCCGGCGTCGCGTTCGACCATCTCATCGGTGTCCGAGAACGGGACACCGAGTCGTTGCGCCGCGAGCCGGCCGGCGCTGGTCTTGCCCACCCCCATGACTCCGACGAGCCAGATCGTGCTCAAGAGCCGATCCTCGCCCGGTAGCGGCTCACCGCCTCCACCAGGTCTTCGATCGTGTCCCCTCCGAACTTCCTCTGCACCTCGCGGGCCAGCACCAGCGCCACCATCTGCTCGGCGACGACGCCCGCCGCCGGGACGGCGCACACGTCGGAGCGCTCCCGAACCGCCTGCGCTGGCTCCCCGGTCGTCATGTCGACGGTCTGCAGGGGCTGCATCAGGGTGGAGATGGGCTTCATGGCGGCGCGGACGAGGATCACCTCACCGTTGGACATCCCGCCCTCGATGCCGCCGGCCCGGTTCGTCATCCGGGTGCGGTCGGTGCGGATCTCGTCGTGGCCCATGGACCCAGGCCCTGTCGCCACCTCGAAGCCCGATCCGATCTCGACGCCTTTGATCCCGGGGATCGACATGACGGCCCCGGCGAGGAGGCCGTCGAGGCGCCGGTCGTGATGGACGTGGGAGCCGATCCCCACGGGAACGCCGTGGGCTGCCACTTCGACCAACCCTCCCAGGGTGTCCTTCGCCTCGGTGGCGGCATCGATGGCCGCCATCATTCGTGCCGACGCATCGGGATCGGGACACCGCACCTCGCTCGCCTCGATGGCGTCCCGGTCGGCCGGTGGCGGGAGCTCGACACGCACATCTCCGATCGCCACCACCTGGCTGAGCACGTCGATGCCCACCTCGCCGAGCAGTCTCCGGGCCAGGGTCCCGGCGACGGTGCGGGCCGCCGTCTCCCTGGCGGACGCCCGCTCCAGGATGTCCCGGGCGTCGTCGGTGTCGTACTTGATCATCCCGGCCATGTCGGCGTGGCCGGGCCGGGGTCGTGTCACCTTCTTGCCGGCCCCGTCGCCTTCCACGGACATGATCTGGGACCAGTTCTCCCATTCGGTGTTGCGGATCACCACGGCCACCGGGGACCCGAGCGTCCTGCCGTGTCGCACCCCACCGAGGATCTCCAACTCGTCCTGCTCGATCTTCATCCGCCCGCCGCGGCCGTATCCCCGTCGGCGGCGGGCCAACTCGGCCGCGAAGTCGTCGGTGCCGATCTGGAGGCCCTTGGGCAGCCCTTCGACGATGGTGACGAGACCGGGGCCGTGGGACTCGCCCGCGGTGAGAAACCTGATCATCGAGCGTGATGCTAAGCCGGAAGCGGGATGGCTCCCACCAGCGCCAGGGCGATCGCGGTCCACGCCCCGATCACCATCGGCGGGCCGTAGGGCAACTCGGTGTCCTTGCCACCCCGCCCGAAGATCAGGATGGCCGCCCCGACCACCCCACCCACCACTGCCGTGATGAACACGGCCCAACCCAGTGTCCCCCAGGAGATGAAGGCGGCGTACAGGCCCAGCACAGGGGCCAGTTTGACGTCGCCTGCGCCGAATCCCCGACCCCCGCCGATCACGAACATCACCGTCGTCCCGGCGAAGTAGGCAACCGCACCGAGCAGGCCCCTGACTAGATCGGCCCCGTCACCGGCCACCAGGGCAACGACGGCGAGTGCGACGGCGAGGATCAGGGAGCCGGGAAGGTTGAGCCGGTCGACGATGCGGAAGTCCTCGAGGTCCGTGACCGTCAGGGCCAGGGTGAGGACCAGGAACCCGAGATAGGCGAAGAAGAGCGGCCCGAAGCCGAAGCCCTGATGGAGGATGACCGTCATCACGGCCATCACGAGGGCGAGCACCACCTCGCGTCCGATCCTCCGGCCGCAGTGGGGGCAGACGGGACGGTGCCAGCCCCGGGTGCCGCGACACTTCGGGCAGGACCCGATGAACGGCTTGAGCGACTCTGCTCCCAGCCCCTGGACGCCCAGATCGTGGGCGGCGAGCGCCAGAGCGAAGCCGAGGACGGCGACGAGTGCTTCGGTCACAGCCCCGGCAAGCTAGCGGGGACTCAGCTGTCGTTGGAGATGTCGCGCATCACTCCGAGGCGGCGACGACGCAGCAGGCCGAAGCCCTCTTCCTGACGCTGCTCGGGCTCCTCTTCGCCACCGATTCCGGAGAACACCTTCTCCAGGAAGGCCTCGGTGTCCTCGGCGACTTCCTCTTCGGCGGGCGCGGCCGTCTCCTCGGGCTCGACCCACCAGGAGGCGTTGGGATCGACGGCCGGCTCACCGGCCGGGGTCTCATCCGCGGCGG
The DNA here is from genome assembly GCA_024103415.1 of Acidimicrobiales bacterium. Lineage (GTDB taxonomy): Bacteria > Actinomycetota > Acidimicrobiia > Spongiisociales > ZC4RG35 > ZC4RG35. The sequence goes on along the minus strand of JAGFIR010000183.1, from coordinate 17,332 downwards.
TCTCCGGCTCGGCTGCGGTCTCGGTGCCCGTCCCGGCGTACCCGGCGACCGGCTTTTCGACGGCCGGCTCGGGTGCGACTTCCTCTTCGGCGACGACGGGCTCGGGCACAGGTGCCTCGGCCGGCTCGTCGGCGAAGACGGGCTCGGTGGTCTCGATCGCCTCCGGCTCGTCGTCCTCTTCGGTGAACACCGGATCGGCGGGGCCTTCGACGGGCTCGACACCGGCCCAGGGCGACGGAGCGGGCGTCTCCACCCGGGCGACGGGCTCGGACACCGTCTCGGTCACGGAACTACCACGGGTGTCGAGACGGATCAGGCTCTCGCCGATCAGACCGGCGGCGACACGGGCCGCCCAGAAGTCGGTGGTGCCGAGCTCGCGGGCGAGGTCCCTGACGGATGCGCCGGCGCCGACCTCGCTGATCAGACGCCAGGAGTCCCGATCGACGGTGACCCGATCGCGCTCGCCCAGATCGCGCTGGAGGCGGACCAGGGCGTCCATGTCGGTGACGACCCTGCTGATTTCGGCCCACTCGTCGAAGCGACGACGGGCGTCGGCGAGAAGCTCTTCGAGGGCGAACGGGGTCGGAGCGGCGATGCTCGGGGCCCTGTCCTCGAAGACCTCGAAACTGCGGCCGTGCACGCTGAGCTGGTGGATGGTCTCCACGGCCATCTCCCGGAGCAGCGCAGCCATGGGCTCACCCTCCGGGGTCTCGGACCGCTGGATGTGGGAGACGAGCTCGTCGTCACCCAGGGTCGTGGCCAGAGTGATTCCCCCGTGCTCGAAGAAGACGCGACCGTTCACGCCCTCTCCCCGGACGTCAACCATGCCGCGCTGGTTGGCCCGGCTGAGAAGTCGGAGGACTTCGTCCAGGGGTACGAAACCCAGATTCCCTGATAGCGACACGACTGCTCCTTGGATAAGCCTCGTCGCGAGAAATCGGCCCTTCTTGCGCAGTCCTTTAGCCATTTCTCGCCACCTCGATGAGGCGGTTCAAGTCTACGGTCTCCCCGGTCCACCACCTGAAGGCAGCTTCGGCCTGGATGGCGAGGAACTCGAGGCCGTCCACGAGCTCGATTCCGGCTTTCCGCGCGGTCTCGACGGCGGGCGTCGGAGCCGGTCCGTAGGGCAGGTCGACCAGGAACGACGCACGCTCCAACACCGCCGGAGGGAGCGACTCACCCGCCATGCCAAGGGGCGTGGCGTTGACCACCACGGCATCGTCGACACCCTCGCCCCACTGCACCGGGCGCCCCAGCGCGGCGGCACGATCCATGGCCCGCGCCGAGACGTACACCTCCCCGCCCGTCCATGCCGCCAGGGCGGCGCGGGCACTTCCCCCTGCGCCGAGGATCAGCAGTTGGGCCGGGCCGGTGACCCTGTCGAAGATCTCACCAAAGGCCACGGTATCGGTGGAATGCGCTTCGATCACTCCATCCCTGAGCCGCAAGGTGTTCACGGATGCAGATCGCTCGGCCTCCGTTGTCAACACGTCCGCGGCCTCGTAGGCCTCGCCCTTGAGCGGCATCGTCACGTTCACGCCATCGAGCAGACCGGCACGGATCTCCTCGACGATGGCCCCGAGGCCCCCGCCGAGGACCCGCCGGGCCGTGTACTCGCCTTCGAGGCCGGCCAGACGGAGGGCCTCGGTGTGGATCACCGGGGATCGCGACTGTGCGATGGGGTCGCCGACGACTGCGAAGCGGAGCATCGGGTGGTTGTAACAGCTACGGGAGGACGCCGTCGCGACGCGCCTGCTCGATGTTGCGCTGGTGCTCGTCGAAGGTGGCGGCGAAGGCATGGCTGCCGTCGATGTCCTTGAGGACGTAGAAGAGGAACTCGGTCTCGGCAGGGGCCGCCGCCGCTTCGAGCGATGCCCGACTGGGCGCCGAGATCGGTGTCGGCGGGAGACCGTCGTTCCGGTACGTGTTGTACGGAGACGCCACCTCGCGGTCGAAGCGGGAGACGTCACGGGTCCCGAGCGCGTAGAGAACGGTGGCGTCGATCTCGAGACGCATCGGTGTGGCGAGGCGGTTGTGGATCACGCTGGAGACGATGGGTCGCTCCTCCGCCACCCTGACCTCGCTCTCGATCAACGAGGCCACGATGATGCCCTCGTACTTGCTGTAGCCCTTCTCCTCCCAGGCGGTCCAGTCGATGGAGTCGACCCGCTGCTCCATGGTCGAGGCGAGGCGCTGGAGGATGGCGGCCGGCCTGGCCGTGCGAGAGAACTCGTAGGTGTCGGGAAAGAGCAGGCCCTCCCAGTCGGAGAGAGCGGCATCCTCGGGGATCTCCCGCAGCGAAGTGGTGACCTCGCCACCGAGCAGAGCGTCGACGAACTCCTGGAAGGTGTAACCGGTCCGCTCCGCCAGCTGGGTGAGCATCTCCTCCACCCGGAGGCCCTCGATGACCGTCACCCGGTACACGGAGGCGACCGGGCCGGACACCAGTGACGCCACGACCTCGGCGGGGTCCATCAGGGTCGTGAACTCGTAGGTCCCCGCTTTGAGCTGGTGGGCCGCATCGACGTTGCGCACCGCGAGCTCGAACTCGAGCGCCGACCGGACGACGCCGTTGGCCACGAGGATCGCCCCGATGTCCTGACCGGTCGACCCGGCGGGGATCTCCACCGTGACCGGCTGTCCGGGCTCGACGTCGATCGGGCCACCGTCGGCCTCGTCGTTGCCCAGAGCCGCCCCGATGGTGCGACCGAGGTAGGAGGCGCCACCTACGACCACGAACCCGGCGAGCACCACGATGGCGAACACCAGGCCGGCGCGCAGGATGCGCGTCCAGATCGGGGCTTCAGGGGCGGGTTCGAGGGTCATCGGTGGTCTTTCACGTCTCCCTGGCCCGGGAAGTTCCCGTCCAGGTAGCTCTGGAGAATGATCGCGGCTGCGACCTTGTCCACTGTGGCACGTCTCTCTCTCCTCTTCATACCCGACTCGAGGAGGGCTGACTCGGCCATGCGGGACGTGAATCGCTCGTCGACGAACACCACATCGACACCCAGGTCCTCGAGGTCCTTCCCGAGCGAGCGGGCCCCCTCCGTCGAGGAGGACTCGCCACCGCGAAGCGTGGTGGGAAGACCGATCACAACCGTCCCCACCTCGTGTTCCTCGACGAGCTCACGCATCCGGTCCACGAAGCGGTCCGGGGTGACCACCTCGAGGGGACGCGCGGTGAGACCCAGCGGGTCGGAGATGGCGATTCCGATACGGGTGTCGCCATAGTCGACTCCGAGGACCCGGCTCACAGTGCGCTCAGCGCCCGCCCCGCTTCCTCGCGAATCGCGTCCAGGGCGGCGTCGAGGTTCGACCCCTCGGGGCCGCCCGCCTGGGCGAGCTCCGGATCCCGCGAGCCACCGCCGCCGAGCGCCGGCGCACCGGCGGCGAGCAGATCTCCCGCCGATATCCCCTTGTCCACCAGCTCCTTGCTGACGACTCCGACGAGCGCTCCCTTGCCCGAGAAGGTGGAGCCGACGATGACGACACCGGGGCGTGACAACCTATCCCGGACTCCGAGGGCCAGTTGGCGGAGCCCGTTGGGATCCAGCTCGCCGGCGGAACCGACCACCAGGGCCGCCTCCCCAACCTCGGCGGCGTCCCGGGCCAGGTCCTCGGCTAGCGATCCCCGGCGCTGGTCGCGGATGGCGTCCAGCTCCGCCTCGAGACCGCTCATCTTCTCGAGGAGGGCCTCGAGACGTTGCGGGACGTCCAGGGGGGTTGGAGCCTTGAGGAGACCGCCGGCCCGCTCCAGGGTGGCGCGGACTTCGGCGAGGTGCTGGTAGGCGGCCATGCCGGTGAGGGCCTCGACACGACGCATGTTCGAACCGATCGAGCCCTCGCTGGTCAGGACCAGCGGCCCCACCTGCCCCGAGGTGCGCGTGTGGGTCCCCCCGCAGAACTCGGTGGAGAAGTTCCCGACTTTGACCACCCGGACGATCTCGCCGTACTTGTCACCGAAGAACGCCAGTGCGCCCATCGCCTGCGCCTCCTCCCTGGAGGTGACCACCGTGGTGACTTGGTGGTTGGCGACGAGACGCTCGTTGACCGCCAGTTCGATCTCGCCCAGCTCCTGGGGGGCCACCTGGGTGTAGTGCGAGAAGTCGAAGCGGAGACGCCCGGCCTCGACCAGGGAGCCTGCCTGGTTGGCGTGATCCCCGAGCACGTCCCGGATCGCCCAGTGCAGGACGTGGGTTCCGGTGTGGCTCTTGCGGATGTCCTCCCGTCTGGGGCTGTCGATCGTTGCCACGGCATCCTGACCCGCGGCGACATAGCCCTTGACCACGGTCCCGCGGTGGCCGTGCAATCCGTGGATGGCGTGCTTGGTGTCCCCGACGACGATGGTGCCCGTCTCCGTCTCGATGAAGCCGGTGTCTCCCACCTGTCCGCCGGACTCCCCGTAGAAGGTGGTCCGGTCGAGAAACACTTCCACCATGCGCCCTTCTTCGGCGCGCTCGATGGGCTCGCCGTCGGCCAGGATCGAGAGGATCCGGCCCCGGGTGCGCTCCTCTTCGTAGCCCCGGAAGTCGGTTAGGCCGTATTGCTCGAGGATCTCGCGGTACACCATCTCGGCGGCAGCGGAGTCTCCGCCCTTCCAGGCGGCCCGGGCCCGCTCCCGCTGGACGGCCATCTCCCTTTCGAAGCCCTCGAGGTCGACCTCGATCCCCCGCTCGGCGGCGATCTCGCTCGTGAGCTCGATGGGGAAGCCGTAGGTGTCGTGGAGACGGAAGGCGGTGGCACCGCTGAGCACCGGCGACGAGGAGAGCTCGGTGTCGAGGAGTTGGTGCCCCGACTCGAGGGTGCGACGGAACTTCTCCTCCTCGCGGGTGGCGACGTCGAGGATGTGATCGGCCTTCTTGACGAGCGACGGGTAGTCGTCACCCATCACCTCGATGGTGGCCTCGACCAGAGCCGGAACAACCAGGCCCTTGCTGCCGTGCTGCCAGGCATGTCTCACCGCGCGGCGCAGGACGCGGCGCAGGATGTGGCCGCGTCCATCGTTGGAGGGGACGACGCCGTCCCCGATCAGGAACGTCACGGTGCGGCCATGGTCCGCCAGGATCCGCAGCGATATGTCGCCCCGCTCCGACTCGCCGAAACGGAGACCGGTCTCCCGCTCGCCCGCCGCGAGGACGTGCCGCGTGGTGTCGATGTCGAACACGGAGCCGACCCCCTGGAGCACGGCGGCGATGCGATCGAGCCCCATCCCGGTGTCGATGTTCTTGTCGGGCAGGTCGCCGATCACGTGATACGGCTCGTCCTGGAGGTGCTGCATGAAGACCAGGTTCCAGATCTCGACGAACCTCTCCTCCCCTCCACCGATCGGGCCACCGTCCTCCCCATGCTCCGGCCCGCGATCCCAGAAGATCTCCGAGCAAGGGCCGCAGGGCCCGGGCACGCCCATCTGCCAGAAGTTGTCCTTGCCGCCCCGCTGCACCCGATCGGCGGGAACCCCCACCTGATCGACCCAGATCTCGGCCGCCTCGTCGTCGGTCTCGTAGACGGTGAACCACAAGCGATCGGGGTCCAGCCCCAGGACCTCGGTGCAGAGCTCGTAGGCCCAGGGGATCGCCTGCTCCTTGAAGTAGTCACCGAAGCTGAAGTTGCCCAGCATCTCGAAGAACGAGAGATGGCGCTGGGTGGTGCCGATGATGTCGATGTCGATGGTCCGCACGCACTTCTGAACGGACACCGCACGGGGCCACGGCGGGGTCTCCTGGCCGAGGAAATATGGCTTGAACTGGACCATCCCGGCATTGGTGAGCAGAAGGGTCGGATCGGCCGGGATCAGCGACGACGAGGGTCGATGCTCGTGCTGACGCGCCACGAAGAAGTCGACGAACTCCTTGCGGATCCGGCTGCTGCTCCAGGTGGTCATTGGGTCGCCGAGGTTAACGGCCGACCCTTCGAATCCCGCCGTTCAATTCTCGAGGCGCTCGAGGGCCTCGGGGCCGAGCAGGATGCCCAACTCCTCCAGTTGCTCGGCAGCCACCTGTGTCGGCGCACCGGTCATCGGGTCGACACCGGTCTGAGTCTTCGGGAACGGGATCACGTCGCGGATCGAGGCCTCGTCCTGGAGCACCATGACGAGTCGATCGATGCCGAAGGCGAAGCCTCCGTGGGGCGGGGTCCCGTACTCGAGGGCTTCGAGGAACCAGCCGAATCGCCGCTCGGCCGTGTCCCGGTCGATGCCGAGGATCTCGAAGACCTCCCGCTGCACGGCGGGGTCGTGGATCCTGATCGAGCCGCTGCCGAGCTCCACCCCGTTGACCACGACGTCGTACGCCTTGGCCACGGCGCTCTTCGGGTCCTCGCGCATGGCGTCGATGGACACCGGCGAGGTGAACGGGTGATGGGAGAAGGTGATCGAACCGTCTTCCTCCTCCTCGAACATCGGGAAGTCGATCACCCAGAGGAATGCGAGGTCCTCGTGGCTCTGCGGGCGCCCCAACTCGGTGCGCAGGGCGCCGAGCGTGTCGACCACCGTGCGCCAGCGGTCGGCGACGACCAGGAGGACGTCCCCCGGACATGCCTCGAGCCGCTCACGGATCTCTGCGATCTCCTGCTCCGAGAGGAACTTGGCGACGGGCGAACGCACCGAGCCGTCCTCTTCGGCCACCATCCACACCAGGCCCCTGGCCCCGTGCGTCTTCGCCTTCTCGGTGAGCTCGTCCGCTCGCGCCCGTGACCAGTCGACCGGCCCGACGTTGATGCCACGGACGGTGCCGCCCGACCCGACGGCCCCGGCGAACACCCCGAACTCCGACCCGGCGACGATGTCCGAGAGATCGGTGATCTCCATGCCGAAACGGAGGTCCGGCTTGTCAGATCCGTAGCGGTCCATTGCCTCCTGCCAGCTCAGACGGGGCAGAGGCAGAGACAGCTCGACGCCTCTCAGGTCGCGCACCACCGCGGCGAGCACCTGCTCTATCGCGTCGAAGACGTCCTCCCGTTCCCAGAAGGAGCCTTCGAGGTCGAGCTGGGTGAACTCGATCTGCCGGTCCGCCCTGAAGTCCTCGTCGCGGTAGCACCGGGCGATCTGAAAGTACCGCTCAACCCCGGCGACCATCAGGAGCTGCTTGAAGAGCTGCGGTGACTGCGGGAGCGCGTAGAACTCCCCCTTGCGGAGACGACTCGGCACCAGCATGTCCCGGGCGCCTTCCGGGGTCGAGTTGACCAGGGTCGGGGTCTCCACCTCGAGAAAGCCCAGGTCATCGAGGGTGCGGCGGATGGCGGCCGTCGCCCTGGATCGGGCTCGCAGGTTGGCCGCCATCTTCGGGCGTCTCAGGTCGAGGTACCGGTAGCGCAGCCGCACCAGCTCCTCGACCTCGGCGCGGTCGTCGATCATGAACGGCAGCACTTTGGCCGTGGAGAGCACCTCGATGCCGTCGGCCGCGACCTCGATGGTGCCGGTGGCCAGGTTCGGGTTCTCGGTCCCCTCGGGGCGGGGACGCACCACGCCGGTGACCCGCACGCAGTACTCCATGCGGAGCTCCTCGGCGACCGGGTGCTGCTCGGGGTCGGCGACCACCTGGATCAGCCCGGAGGCGTCGCGAAGGTCTAAAAAGGTGATGCCACCGTGGTCCCTGCGCCGCTGCACCCAGCCCGCCAGCACCACCTCTTCGCCGATGTGATCCGGCGTCACCTCCGTTGCCCGATGGCTCCGGATCATCTCCTGCCCTCCATCCACGCTGGAACCTCGTCGACCTGGAGCGTTTGTCGCTCCCCCTCGGTCTGGGCGTCGACGGACCCGTCCTCCTTGAGGACGAGGATCACCGGCACCTCGAGCCGGCGTGCCGTCCGGAACTGCGCCTTCACCGACCTGCCTTCGGCGTCGAAGTCGATGCGCAGGCCGGCCTGGCGGAGTTGAGACGCCGCGGCGAGCGCCTCACCGGGGCCCCGCTCCGAGACCAGATAGGCGTCGAGCCCGACCGCCTCCTCTCCCCCGGCCGCGATGACGACCCGGTCGAGACCTAGGGCGAAGCCGACGGCGGGTGTGTGCGGTCCCCCGATCGTCTCGGCGAGGACGTCGTACCTACCGCCCCCTCCCAGGGCGTTCTGGGCGGCGTCGAGACCGATACCGAGGAACTCGAACGCCGTGCGGGTGTAGTAGTCGAGCCCGCGCACGAGATAGGGGTCCTCGGTGTACGGGATGCCGACGGCGTCGAGCAGGACCTTGACCTGCTCGTAGTGCTCGCGACACGCCTCGCAGAGGTGATCGGTGACGAGAGGCGGGTCGGCGAGCTTGGGCCGGTCCACCTTCGAATCGAGCACCCGCAGCGGGTTGGTCTCGATGAGACGCCGGCCGTCCTCGCTGAGCTCGTCACGGTGCCCTTCGAGGTACTGGCGCAACTGCTCCACGTAGGCGGGACGGCACGCGGCGTCCCCGATGCTGTTGATGTGCAACGCCATCTCCCGAGCCCCGGCGCTCTCCAGGAACCGGTACCCGAGCTCGATCACCTCGGCGTCCGCCACGGCAGACTCGACACCCAGGTACTCCACGCCCAACTGCCAGAACTGGCGGTAGCGGCCCTTCTGGGGCCTCTCGTACCGGAAGAAGGGGCCCGAGTAAGCCCCCTTCCAGGCTCCGGTGGCGCCGGAATCGAGATACGCCCTGACCACTCCGGCGGTTCCCTCGGGGCGGAGGGTGAGCGAGCGCCCGCCCTTGTCGGTGAAGGTGTACATCTGCTTGGTGACGACCTCGGTGGTACCGCCCACGCCCCGCTCGAACAACTCGGTCGCCTCGAAGATCGGCGTGGCGACCAGCGGGTATCCGAATCTCTCGGTCCAGTCGTCCCACAGCTTCAGGGCACGCCGCCAGGCGTGCGACCGGGGCGGCATCAGGTCCGCGGTGCCCTTGGGGGGTTGGAAGCTCATGGGGGCGCCAGGTTACCGCTGGCCCGAATCGCGGGGTTCGAGGCCCTGGAGGAACGGGTTGTGCCGTCGTTCCATGCCGATGGTGGTCTCCGGCCCGTGCCCGGGAAGGACGCGGGTGCCGTCGTCGAGGACGAGGACCCGCTCTGCCATCGACTCCATGAGCGCCTCGTAGGAGCCGCCCGGGAGGTCGGTCCGCCCGATGCTCCCCGCGAACAGCTGGTCCCCGGAGAACAGGACCCCCTCACCGGGCAGGTGGAAACAGCAGTGCCCGGGCGTGTGGCCCGGCGTGTGGACGACCTCGACCCTGGTCCCGGCCAGATCGAAGGTCTGGCCGTCCTCCAGCCGGCCGAGATCGGCGGGTGGGTCGAACTCGCCGGGAGGGACCATCCCGAAAAGACGCCGGATCTGTGTCACCGGGTCGAGGGTGAGGAAGTCGTCATCCGGGTGGACCCATGCCGTGGCGCCCGTGAGCCTGGTGATTGCAGCCGAGCCGCCCATGTGGTCGACATGGCCGTGGGTGAGCAGGACGGCACCCACGGTGAGCCCGAGCTCGGCGACGTACCCGCCGACCTCCTCGGCAGCCTCCGGCGGAGCATCGACGATGAACGCGGCGCCCCCGGGCTCGGAGGCGGCGACCCACGCGTTCGTGGCGGTGACCCAGGCCGGGATCTGCCGGATGATCACGACGCGGAGGGGTCGTTGGCGAGGCGGAATGCGGCGTAGACCCCGTCGACACCACGGATGTCGGCGAGGAGCCGGCTGAGCTGGCTCGGGTCGGACAGCTCGACCTCGTACTTGAGGACAGCCACCCGGTCGTGGCTGGTCGCAGTCGAGGAGGCGGTGATGTTCGCCCCGGTGTCCGAGATCACCTGGGTCACGTCCCGGAGGAGACGGGTCCGGTCGAGGGCCTCCACCTGGATCCAGACCACGAAGGCGCCCATGGAGTCCGCCGGCCACGAGACCTCGATTCCGCGCTCTTTCCGGCTGGCCAGCGAGGCCACGTTCGTGCAGTCGGCGCGGTGCACCGAGACACCCCGGCCCACCGTGACGTATCCGACGATGGGGTCGCCCGGAACCGGTGAGCAGCACCGGGCCAGGGAGACGAGCATGTCGTCCTGACCCTCCACCACCACATTGACGGCGTCGACTTCGCGCCGGCGCCGGGGCGGTCGGAAGAGGTCGTCCCCGGTGTCGGGGGCGAGACGACGCTGGAGACGCACGCCAACGCTGTCGATGGAGAGGTTCCCCTCGCCCAGGGCGACCGTCATCGCCTCCACGTCCTTCTGGCCCAGCTCGACGGCGATGGCGGACAGGATCTCGTCACGCTCCGAGGAGGAAAGCTCCGGGGCTTCGCGCTTGAAGAGCCCCTGGAGGGCTTCCTTCCCCTCGGCGACCGCCTGGTCGCGGCGCTCCTTCTGGAACCACTGCTTGATCTTGGAGCGGGCCTTCGAGGTCCGGACGAACTTGAGCCAGTCCCGGCTGGGCCCGGCGTCGGGCGACTTCGAGGTGAGGACCTCGACGATGTCGCCCGATTCGAGACGGGTCGAGAGAGGCACCAGACGCCCGTTCACCCGCGCCCCCACACAGCGGTGACCGACCTCGGTGTGGACGCTGTAGGCGAAGTCGACGCAAGTGGCGCCCCGCGGCAGCTCCTTGACGTCGCCACCCGGGGTCAGGACGAAGACCTCGTCCTGGTAGAGGTCGAGCTTCAGGTTGGCGAGGAACTCCTCGGGGTCCTCGTCGAACGTCCCCACCTCGATGCTGGGCAGCCCCCGGACATCGCCCTCCTTGTAGCGCCAGTGGGCGGCGATGCCCCGCTCGGCCCGCTGGTGCATCTCCTCGGTGCGGATCTGGACTTCGAGGGGCTTGCCGTCCGGCCCGATCACCGTCGTGTGCAGCGACTGGTAGAGGTTGATCTTGGGCATGGCGATGTAGTCCTTGAACCGCCCGGTGACCGGCACCCAGTTGCTGTGGATCAGACCGAGTGCGGCGTAGCAGTCCCGGGTGGACTTGGTCACGATCCGGATCCCGATCAGGTCATGGATGTCCTCGAAGGGCCGGTTCTGCTCCATCATCTTCCGGTAGATCGAGTACTGGTGCTTCGGCCGTCCGGTGACCACGGCGTCGATCCCGGCCTCGTCGAGCATGGCCTTGATCTCGATGATCATCTTCTCCAGGAAAGCCTCGCGCTCAGGCGCGGCCTCGGCGAGCCGTTCGGTGATCTCGGCGTTGGGGCCCGGGTAGAGGATGGCAAAGCAACGGTCCTCGAACTCGTGCTTGATCTCCTGGACACCGAGACGGTGCGCCAGCGGCGCGTAGACGTCGAGTGTCTCCCGGGCGACCCTGGCCTGCTTCTCGTCCCGGAGGGCGTGAACCGTCCGCAGGTTGTGGAGACGATCGAAGAGCTTGATGATCAGGACCCGGACGTCCTGGGCCATGGCAACGACCATCTTGCGGATGGTCGCGGCCTGCGCCTGCTCGCGGTTGGAGAAGCGGACCCTGTCCAGCTTGGTGACCCCGTCGATGAGTCGGGCCACCTCCTCGCCGAACTCGGAGGTCACCTGGGCGAGCGTGAGATTGGTGTCCTCGATCGTGTCGTGGAGCAGGGCCGCGGCCAGTGTCGGCTCGTCCAGGCCGTAGTCGGCGAGCATCTCGGCGACGGCGATCGGGTGTGTGATGTACGGGTCGCCGGTCTTGCGGACCTGGCCCTCGTGGGCCGCCTCCGCCACCTCATAGGCGCGGATCAGCCGCTCGACGTTCCCGTCGGGGTGGTGCTCCAGGAACGAGTCCACCAGGCGGGCGATCGCCGGCGGGACGCGGAGGTCAGTGGTATCGGACGAGGGCATGGATGGGCACTCCGTCGAGCATCTCGATCCCCGAGAGGAAGACCAGCTCGATGAACACGGAGAACCCCACCACCTCTGCACCGATTCCCTCGAGCAGCTTGACCGCCGCGGCGGCGGTGCCACCGGTGGCGATCACGTCGTCGACCAGGAGGACCTTCTCTCCGGGTGTGATGGCGTCGACGTGGATCTCCAGCGAATCGGTGCCGTACTCGAGTTCGTAGTCCTGACGGATCGTCTCGTAGGGGAGCTTTCCCGGCTTCCGGATAGGCACGAAGCCCGCTCCGAGCTCGAGGGCCACCGGTGCGGCCAGGGTGAATCCCCGTGCCTCGATTCCCGCGACATGGGACACCCCGGCATCCCGGTACGGGTCCGCCATGGCCTTGACCAATCGGGCGAAACCGTCCGGATCGCCCAGCACCGGCGTGATGTCCTTGAACACCACCCCCTGCTGGGGAAAATCGGGGATGTCCCTGATCAGGGACCGCAGGTCTTCCACGATCCTGAGTCTACGGGCGCTCAGGCCTCGTCCGAGCCCACCCGCGAGCCGATGGCCCGCCGGGCGACCCGGATCCGTCCCTGCTCCACCTCGAGGACGACGCTCTGGTCATCCATGGAGACGATCCGGCCGTGGATGCCACCGATGGTGCGCACCTCATGACCGATCTCGAGCGCGGAGACGAGCTCCTGCTGGGCCTTCACCCGCTTGCGCTGGGGGCGGATGATGAGGAAGTAGAAGACCACGCCCATCAGGGCGAGGAAGATCAGCGACGAGTAGGGGCTGGCACCAGGATCGGCCTGCTGCGCGATGACGAAGTTCAAGGTTTCCTCCGCTAGATGACCGTGCGAGGTTAGGCGGGCGCCGCAGGGAACGGCGAGCCGGCGCGGCGTGCCTTGACCTCACCGGCGAAGACCTCGAATCGCCCGCTCGTGATGGCCTCGGAGGCGTCTTCCATGAGGCGGAAGAGGTACCAGAGGTTGTGGATCGTGAGAAGGCGGTAGCCGGTGAGCTCACGGGTCCCCAGCAGGTGGCGCAGATAGGCCCTCGTGTGCCGTCCGCATGTGGGACATCCGCATCCTTCCTCCAGCGGCCCGGCGTCCCGTGCGAATTCCGCCCGCTTCAGGTTGTAGTCGCCATCCGCAGTCAGGACGCGGCCGTGGCGGGCGAGACGGGTGGGGATGACGCAATCGAACATGTCCGCGCCGCGGGCGATGGCGTCGAGAAGACCCTCCGGGTCGCCTAGACCCATCACATAGCGGGGTTTGTCGGCCGGAAGGTGCTCGTTGACGACGTCGAGCGCGGCATTGCGCTCCTCCGGGCTCTCCCCTACCGCCAGGCCACCGATCCCGAAGCCGGGGAACCCGAGCGCGGCGGTCTCCTGTGCGCTCTCGGCCCTGAGCTCGGGGTCGGCACCTCCCTGGACGATCCCGAAGAGAGCCTGGTCGGCCCGCTCGTGCACGGCGAGACACCGCTCGGCCCACCGGAGGGTGCGTCGCATCTCGCGCTCCACGATCTCCCTCGGAGACGGCAGGCCGACACAGACGTCGAGGACCATGGCGATGTCGGCGCCGATGTCCTGCTGGATCCGGACCGAGTCCTCCGGAGTGAGATGGACCCGCGCCCCGTCGTAGACGGACCGGAACGTGGCGCCCTCCTCCTCGATCTTCGGGTCGAGAGAGAAGATCTGGAAACCGCCGGAGTCGGTGAGGACGCCGCGCTCCCACGACATGAAGTCGTGGATGCCGCCCATCTCCTTCACGAGGTCCTCGCCGGGGCGGAGCATGAGGTGATAGGTGTTGGCCAGGATCACCCCGGCTCCCAGCATCTCCAGGTCCCCGGTGTCGACGGTCTTCACCGTGGCCCTGGTGCCCACGGGCATGAACATGGGCGTGCGGAACCGGCCGTGCGGCGTGGTCAGCCAGCCGGTGCGCGCCGGGCCGTCGGTGGCCGTGGGGCTCCAGGTGACGGGTGTCATCGAGGGCAAGGCTAAGTCACCCTCCGCTCGGCCAACATCGCGTCCCCGAACGAGAGGAAGCGGTAGCCCCGCTCCAGCGCCGTCTCGTACACCTGCCGCCAACCCGGTCCCATGAGCGCCGCCACCAGGACGAGCAGCGTGGACCCGGGGAGGTGGAAGTTGGTGACGAGGAGGTCGACGACGGTGATCGGGCTCCCCGGCTTCAGGAACAGGTCGGTGTGGCCACCACCGGGGACGACCCCGCCGTTCCCGTCCGCACGGGACTCCAGGGTCCGGACCACGGTGGTCCCGATGGCCACGACCCGGCCACCCCGTTGTCGCGTTCGGGCGATCGCCTCTGCGGTCTCCCGAGGCACCGAGCACCACTCGCTGTGCATCACGTGCTCCTCGACGTTCTCGGTGGCCATCGGCCGGAAGGTGTCGAGGGAGACGTGGAGGTCGACGGTTGCGATCTCTACGCCTCGCCCCCGGAGTCGGTCGACCACCTCCGGTGTGAAGTGGAGACCCGCCGTCGGCGCGGCGGCCGAACCGGGCTGCGAGGCGAACATGGTCTGATAGCGGGCCGGGTCGTCGAGATCTCCCTTGAAATACGGCGGGAGCGGCATCCTCCCGATGTGCTCCAGCAGCGCCTCGTCGTCGGCGACGTCGATCTCCACGACGATGCGACCGTCCCCCGGCGCCTCCACCACCGTCACAGTGCCTTCGGCCAGATCGATCTCCACGCCTGGCCGGAGTCTCCTGGCCGGCCGGGCGAGGGCCTCCCAGCGGCCGTCCTCTCGCCTGTCCAGGAAGAGCAGCTCGACCTTGCCTCCGGTCCCTCGGCGTGTCCCCTCGACACGGGCGCGGCGAACGCGGGTCTCGTTGACCACGACCAGGTCTCCCGGCTCGAGCAGGTCGGCTAGCTCGATGAAGGTGTGGTCGCTCATGTCCCGGCTGTCGAGCAGCCGGGAGGAATGACGGGGCTCGACCGCCGACTGGGCGATGGCGGCCTCGGGCAGCTCGTAGGTGAAGTCGGAGACCCGCATGGGCACCGGCAGGCTAGGAGGCGGTCAGAGCAACGTGCCCTGGGCCGTGTCCGGCCGGTCCACGCCGAGATGGGCGTAGGCGCGCTCGGTGGCCACGCGGCCACGAGGGGTGCGCTTGAGCAGGCCGCATTGGAGGAGGAACGGCTCGTAGGCGTCCTCGACCGTCTCGGGCTCCTCCCCGACCGCTATGGCGAGGGTGGAAAGCCCGACGGGTCCCCCACCGAACCGCGAGACGACCGCTTCGAGGATCGCCCGGTCCACCTTGTCCAGACCCAGATCGTCGACCTCGTAGACCTCCAGGGCCTCGGATGCGACGTCGGTCTCGATCACTCCGGAAGCCCGGGCGACTGCGTAGTCGCGGACACGGGCGAGCAGGCGGTTGGCGATGCGGGGTGTGCTCCGGCTCCTGTGGGCGATGAGGTCGGCCGCCTCGTCTGATATCTCGATCTCGAGGATCCCCGCCGACCTGGTCACGATCTCCGCCAGGTCCTCCGGCTCGTAGTAGTCGAGCTTCTCGTCGATACCGAACCGGTCCCGCAAGGGGGCGGTCACCTTGCCCTTCCGGGTCGTGGCACCCACCAGGGTGAACCGGGGCAGGTCGATCCGGATCGACTGGGCCGTGGGCCCCTTGCCGAGGACCACGTCGAGCACGAAGTCCTCCATCGCCGGGTAGAGCACTTCCTCGACGGCGCGGGGAAGCCGGTGGATCTCGTCGATGAAGAAGACGTCGCGGTTGTCGAGGTTGGAGAGGATGGCGGCCAGGTCACCCGGACGCTCCAGGGCGGGACCGGAGGTGACACGAAACTGGACACCCATCTCGGCGGCGATGATCGCGGCGAGGGTGGTCTTGCCCAGACCGGGCGGGCCGGAGAGCAGGATGTGGTCGAGGGCGCGACCTTCCTTGACGGCGGCTTCGAGTGAGATCCGGAGGCGGTTCTTCACCTTCTCCTGGCCGATGAACTCCTCGAGACGCCTCGGCCGGAGACTCGACTCGACCGCGTCTTCGATGGTGGGATTGAGCAGGCTGTCCTCACGCATCGCCTAGTGCCTCCTCCCGAGCGCCTGGAGCGCGGTGCGGAGCTGGTCGGAGAGCGGGACGTCGGGGTCGACGTCGGAGATGACCTCGTTGATCTCGGCCATGCTGTAGCCGAGGTTCTCGAGCGCCAGCCTCACATCGGCGAGACCTCCGCCGGGCACCGTCTCCAGAGACCGGCCGGCCAGCTTCGGCGCCAGCTCCAGGACGATCTTCTGGGCGCCACGCTTGCCCACACCGGGGGCGACGGTGAGGGTGTCAGGGTCGTTGGACACGATGGCCCGCGTCAGCTCCTGTGACGAGAGAGCGCCGAGCAGCGCCATCGCCACCTTGGGCCCGACCCCGCTGGCGGTGTTGAGGATGCGGAACATGTCGCGATCGCTCTCTTCGGCGAACCCGTAGAGGCTGATGTCGTCCTCCCGGACGTGGGTGTGGGTGTGGACGACGATCTCCTCCCCCACTCCCGGCAAGGAGACGATGTCCCGGGGCGTCATCTGGACCTCGTAGCCGACACCACCGACCTCGATGCAGAGGCTGGTGTCGCGCACCGAGACCAGGATGCCCCGGAGACGCCCGATCATCGGGAGGCTCCGATGGGCGCGGTGCGGAGGTGGCAGAGGGCGATGGCGAGGGCGTCGGCCGCGTCGGCGGGCGACGGCGGGCTGGCCAGCTTGAGGAGACGGGCGACCATCACCTGGACCTGGGCCTTCCCGGCCGATCCGTCGCCCGTGACGGCGGACTTCACGGCCGTGGGGACGTACTCGGAGACCGGGACACCGGCGCGAGCGGCGGCCAGGAGCACGACACCGGAGGCACGGCCGACCGACATGGCGGTCTGCAGGTTGCGGTTGGTGAAGAGGGTCTCCATGGCGACGGCATCGGGCTTGGTCTCCTCGAATAGCCCGGCGAGCCCGTCATGCAATTCGAGCAGCCTCTTCGGGGTCTCGAGGTCGGGGTCGGTGCGGATGACACCGGCCCGGATCGCCCGGGGCGGATGACCGCTTTCCACCAGGCCGTATCCGGTCACCGACAGACCAGGGTCGATCCCGAGCACGAACATGTGTTCTGGACAGTAGCCGCAGACCCGGACCAGGAACAGCCTTTCGGTCTGCGGCCCAGGTCGTATCGGTGCAGGACGCTGCTCTCCCCTGTCGGGGTCAGGGCGTAGATCGCAGAACCGTCGGGTGCCAGCAGCGCCTCCCAGCCGGGGACATGCACCTCGTTCCATTCCCGAGTTGCAGAGTCGAATGTCAACCACTGGGCACAGGCGGCGTTCTGCCACCCGACGAGGGACGACGCGAACCGCATCAGAGGTTCACGGAGCCTTTCGTAGATCTCCCGATCGGTCATCCGCTCATCACCAGTAGAACGCCGCGACAGGCAACAGCGTTGTGTCGATGAGGGTGAGGCTTGCAGGTCGGTTGGGTCGAGGTCGCTGAATCCGCTATGGGCCGCGGGTGGTTGGTTTGCGGAATCTGATTCGTCCGTGGTCGGGGTGGCGGTAGATCTCGTAGCCCCATTGGTGGACGACGACGTGGTGGTGGAACCAACAAAGGAGGATCAGATCCTCGAAAT
>JAGFIR010000158.1 GCA_024103415.1 Acidimicrobiales bacterium | reverse complement strand
GCCGCGCTCTACCTGCCCAGCCTGAACGCGGACATCATCGACAACGGCGTGGCCCGCGGCGACACCGGCTACATCCTCAGGGTGGGCGGCTGGATGCTCCTCGTGTCACTGGTCCAGGCGGCGACCTCCATCGGCGCCCTCTACTTCGGCTCCCGAACGGCCATGGCCGTCGGCCGCGACCTTCGAGCCGGTTTGTTCGACCGGGTGGCCCGCTTCTCGAGCCAGGAGGTGAACCACTTCGGCGCCCCGTCCCTGCTGACCCGCACCACCAACGACATCCAGCAGATCCAGATGCTCCTGAGCATGGGGTTCGCCATGCTCGTCATGGCGCCGATGATGGCCATCGGGGGCATCGTGATGGCCCTGCGGGAGGACACTGGCCTGGCGTGGCTCCTCCTGGTCGCGATCCCGGTGCTCGCCCTGGTGGTGCTCTTGATCGTGTCCCGAATGGTGCCGGGTTTCCGTGTGATGCAGGAGAAGATCGACCGGATCAACCAGATCCTGCGCGAGCAGATCACCGGCATCCGCGTGGTCCGGGCCTTCGTGAGAGAGCCCTACGAGACCCGACGCTTCGGCGAAGCCAACGACGACCTGACCCGTGTCGCGGTGTTCACCGGACGCTGGATGGCCACGATGTTCCCGACCGTGATGCTGGTCTTCAACCTGTCCATGGTGGCGGTCCTGTGGTTCGGCGGCCTGCGAGTCGCCGACGGGGCGATGCAGGTCGGGTCCCTCACCGCCTTCATCGCCTATCTCGCCCAGATCCTGATGTCGGTGATGATGGCGACATTCGTCCTGAGCATGGTCCCGAGAGCGTCCGTGAGCGCGAACCGGATCACGGAGGTTCTGGAGACCGAGTCGTCCGTGGTGCTTCCTCTGGAGCCGGTGCGTGCCGCCGAGGAACGAGGTGAGGTCAGATTCGACCACGTCACCTTCGCCTACCCGGGCGCCGAGGCCCCGGTGCTCTCCGATCTCGACTTCGTCGCCACCCCCGGCCGGACCACCGCCATCATCGGCGCCACCGGATCGGGGAAGTCGACCCTCGTGGGGTTGATCCCGCGTCTCTACGACGTGACCGACGGCCGCGTCCTCGTCGACGGGGTCGACGTTCGCGACATGTCCGCCGAGGACCTGTGGCCCCGCATCGGCATCGTTCCCCAGCGGGCCTACCTCTTCTCGGGCACGGTCCGCTCCAACCTCCAGTTCGGCAACCCCGATGCCACCGAGGACGACATGTGGCACGCTCTCGAGGTGGCGCAGGCCGCCGGCTTCGTGCGGGCGATGCCCGACGGCCTCGACTCTCCCATCGCCCAGGGCGGCACCAACGTCTCGGGGGGCCAGCGCCAGCGGCTCGCCATCGCACGGGCCATCATCAAGAGGCCGTCGATCTACGTGTTCGACGACTCCTTCTCGGCGCTCGACGTGTCCACCGACGCCCGGCTGCGCCAGGCACTGTCCGAGGAGACCGGGGACGCCACGGTCATCGTGGTCGCCCAGCGGGTGTCCACCATCATGGATGCCGACCAGATCATCGTTCTCGAGGACGGCGCCATCGTCGGGCGGGGCACGCACGACGAGCTCCTGGAGACCTCCGGAACCTATCAGGAGATCGTGTGGTCCCAGCTCGGAACCGGGGAGGGAGCGGCATGACCGATCGTCGGATGAAAGAGGCCGAGCGTGTCACCGCCGGCCCCGGTCCGGGCCACGGGCCTATGGGCGGCGGGATGGTCGGGCAGAAGCCCATGGACTTCAAGGCCTCGGCAGGACGGCTCCTCGGCCTCGTGCGACCCCATCGGGCGAAGGTCGTCGCGATCTTCGTCCTGGCCATCGCCAGCGTGGTGTTGGCGGTGCTCGCACCCAAGATGCTGGGGTGGGCCACCGACGAGATCTTCACGGGCTTCATCGGCTCCCGACTGCCGGAGGGAGTGTCCAAGGAAGCCGTCGTCGAAGGGTTGCGTGCCCAGGGTCAGGAGACGCTCGCCTCGATGCTGGAGTCGATGGACGTCGTGCCAGGTCAGGGGGTCGACTTCTCGGCGGTCGGGACGATCCTGCTCCTGGTCACCGGCGTGTACCTGGTCTCGTCGCTGGCCGGATGGCTCCAGGGCTTCTGGGTCACCGATGTCGTCCAGGGCACGGTGCGGAAACTTCGTTCCGACGTCGAGGACAAGATCAACAGCCTCCCGCTGCGCTACTTCGACAAGCAACCACGCGGCGAGCTGCTGAGCCGGGTGACCAACGACATCGACAACGTCGCCCAGTCCCTCCAGCAGACCATGAGCCAGCTGGTCACCTCGCTCCTCACGGTGGTCGGGGTCCTGGTGATGATGTTCCTCATCTCCCCCTTGCTCGCCGTGATCGCCCTGGTCTCGGTACCGGTGACGGTGCTGGCCACGGGTCGGATCATGAAACGGAGCCAGGGGCTGTTCGTCCAGCAGTGGCGGCGCACCGGCACGCTCAATGCCCACATCGAGGAGTCGTACACGGGCCACGACCTGATCAAGGTCTTCGGCCGGCAGCAGGAGTCCCGGGAGAGGTTCGCCGAGGAGAACGAAGAGCTGTTCAAGGCGTCCTTCGGCGCCCAGTTCGCCTCCGGGTTGCTGATGCCGGTGATGATGTTCGTGGGCAACCTCAACTATGTCCTGGTCGCCGTTGTCGGTGGCCTGCGGGTCGCGACCGGGCAGATCAGCCTGGGAAGCGTGCAGGCGTTCATCCAGTACTCGCGTCAGTTCACCCAGCCGCTCACCCAGGTGGCCTCGATGGTGAACCTCCTCCAGTCCGGCGTCGCTTCGGCGGAGCGGGTGTTCGAGTTGCTCGATGCCGACGAGGAGCCGTCGGACGCCAACGCGGTCCCGCCCGGCGCCGAGGCCCATGGCGAGGTCGTCTTCGACGGCGTTTCCTTCCGGTACGAACCGGACAAACCCCTGATCGAGGGTCTCTCCCTCCACGTTCAACCCGGACAGACGGTGGCCATCGTCGGCCACACCGGCGCCGGAAAGACGACGCTGGTCAACCTGCTGATGCGTTTCTACGACCTCGATTCGGGTCGCATCACCCTCGACGGCGTGGACATCTCGGAGATGAGTCGGGCCGATCTCCGCAGCCAGATCGGCATGGTGCTCCAGGACGCATGGCTGTTCGAGGGGACGATCAGGGACAACATCGCATACGGGCGGCCCGACGCCTCGTTCGAAGAGATCGTGGAGGCGGCCAAGGCGACCTTCGTCGACCGCTTCGTCCACTCCTTGCCCGATGGCTACGACACCGTCGTCGACGAGGACGGGAGCAACATCTCCGCCGGTGAGAGGCAGCTGATCACCATCGCACGGGCCTTCCTCACCGATCCGGCCCTGCTCATCCTCGACGAAGCGACTTCGTCGGTGGACACCCGCACCGAGGCCCTCCTCCAGCACGCAATGGCGGCGATCCGGACCGACCGGACGTCGTTCGTGATCGCCCACCGGCTCTCCACGATCCGGGACGCCGACCTGATCCTCGTCATGGAGAACGGGTCGATCGTCGAGAAGGGCACCCACGACCAGTTGCTGGCCGCCGATGGCGCCTACGCGGCGCTGTACCGATCTCAGTTCTCCGAAGGCGACCCCGCCGCCGCGTAGCTGGTCCGCTATCTGAAGTCCCGCGAGCGCACCGTCTGGACTCCCAGCGGCTCGAAATCGTGCGCCACGAGGTTGGTCACGCCGTCGTAGAACTCCAGCCTGCCGTGGATGATCAAGGCCGGGCTCTTGCGGACGACCGTCCGGTGGGCGTCCCACACCTCGGGGAGGACGATCACGTTGAGCAGACCCGTCTCGTCTTCCAGATTGAGAAACCGCACCCCACGGGCCGTGCCGGGTCGCTGACGGTGGGTGACCACCCCGGCCACCTTGACCCTGGGCTTGCTCCTTCCGATCGCCAGCACCTCGGCCGCGGTGAGACAGTCGGGCAATTGGTCCCGCACGAAGCTCATCGGATGGGCGGTGGAGACGCCCGTCGCCCACAAGTCGGCCCGATGGGCCTCCTCGGGATCCATCTCGCCGAGGAAGGGCGACTCGACGCCCGGCGACAGGGCGAGACGCTCCGGGTCGATCTCGGCGATGGCGCCGGCAGCCCATAGCCCCTCTCTTCGCCCCAGCCCCACTGACTCCAGGGCTCCCGCGGCGGCCAGGCTCTCCAGTGCCTCCACATCGAGACCGGTGCGCGCCGCGAAGTCCTCCGGGCCGGCGAACTCCCCGCCGATGATCCGGGCGGCCTCGATGCGGGTGATCTCCCTCTCCCCCAGGTTCCTCACATAGCGGAGGCCCATCCGCACCGCCACCGCGGGCCGGATCGGGTCGTCGACGTGCCCCCTCCCCCGCCGCCACTTCTGCCCCATGTACTCGACGACGTCGTCGGGATCTGCCTCCCACGGCTCGATCGTGCAGTCGTGCCACGATCTGTTGACGTCGGGCCCGAGCACCACCACACCGTGCCGCAGTGCGTCCTGGACCAGTGAGTTGGGGTGGTAGAAGCCCATCGGCTGGGCGTTGAGCAACCCGGCCAGGTACTCGGCCGGGTAGTGGAACCGGAGCCATGCCGACATGTACACGATGTAGGCGAAGCTCACCGAGTGGCTCTCGGGGAACCCGAAGCTGGAGAACCCCTGAAGCTTCTCCCAGATCTCGTCGGCGGCGACGCCGGTGACCCCGTTCTTCTCCATCCCCGTGTACACCTCGTCCCGAAGCCGGGCCATCGCCTCCTTGGAGCGTTTGTGGGTCATCGCCTGACGCAGACGGTCGGCCTGGCTGCCGTCGAACCCGGCGCACACCCGGGCCAGCTCCATGAGCTGCTCCTGGAACACCGGCACCCCCAGCGTCTTCTTGAGGATCGGCTCGGTGAGGGGGTGCGGGTAGCGGACCGGCTCCTCGCCGTTGCGGCGTCGCAGGTAGGGGTGGACCGACTGGCCCTGGATGGGACCGGGACGGATCAGCGCCACCTCGACCGCCAGGTCGTAGAAGGTCTTCGGCTTCATCTTGGGCAGGGTGGCCATCTGCGCCCGGGACTCGATCTGGAAGATGCCCACGGTGTCGGCCCGGGTGATCGACTCGTACAAGGCCGGCTCCTGCGGGATGGTGGCCAGGTCGAGCTCGATGCCGTGGGTCTCTTTCACCAGGTCGGTGGCGAGATGGAGTGCGTTGAGCATCCCCAGTCCCAGGAGGTCGAACTTCACGATGCCGACCGCCGCCGAGTCGTCCTTGTCCCACTGGATGACGGTCCGGCCCTCCAGCCTCCCCCACTCCACGGGCACCACCTGCCACAGCGGACGGTCGGCGATGACCATCCCGCCGGAGTGGATGCCGAGATGACGGGGGAAGCCATCAAGACGCCAGCAGATGTCGTAGATCATCTCGGCGGTCATCCCCTGCGGAAGCGGCGCCTCCAGGGACAGCTTGGCCGGGTCCCTCGTGTCCACGTACCGCGAGAGCCCGTCCACCTGCGCCTGGGTGAACCCGAAGGTCTTGGCCACGTCACGCAGCACCGACTTCGCCCGGTAGGTGATGACGTTGGCGACCAT
>JAGFIR010000155.1 GCA_024103415.1 Acidimicrobiales bacterium | reverse complement strand
TGCGCCTCACCATCGCCAGATGGGTGACGCCGGGCGGTCACGACTTCGGCGGCGTGGGGATCACCCCGGATGTCCCGGTCGAGATCGACCCGCTGGCCTCGAGCGCCGAGGTGGTGCGGGCCGTCCTCACGGCCTCCTAGGCCCGCGCCAGACCCGGGTAGTCGATGCCCGTCCGGGCGTGGCAGTCGTAACCATAAGGGTTAATTAACCCCCCCCCCGTCAAGAGGAGCGACTACAGCCGGTGGAGGGTGAAGCGCTTTTCGCGAACCCGAAACGCTAACCGGGTGTCGTTGACTCCGGTGCTAGATTAGGTGGAGAACTACACGCGTGTAACGAGAATTTCACACGTGTAAATAGAGGGCCCGAGGAGTGCCATCCTCGGGCCAGCATCGACAATTTAATCTTCCCGCATCCGTCGACGGCCGCTGGGCCATTCGATCTGACGACATCGTACAGCAAGAAGGGCCGAGCGGAGTGGATTTCCGCTGCGGCCCTTCTCGTGTTCGGGATGTGGCGCTGTGGCAGAGAGGTCGAATGCAGTCGCTCCGTCAAAGCACTTGCCTTTAGGCACACCGCGGGTTCGAATCCCGCCAGCGCCTCCCTCTGAGCCTCTACCCCGTGGGGGTCGGGGCTCAAGCCTCAAAGTTGTCAACGCGCGCTCCGCAGACCTTTGGTGTAACGGATCGCCACGAGCTCGCCCTTGCCTTTGTGCTCAAAGCCTAGCCCGGTCGCTGAGCGACGAGCACGGATTGTGCGGACCACGTCCGGACGAGCTTCTCGGGACCCCGAGCCGAACGGGCGGTAATCAAGTGCCCCGGATGTGTCGACCACGACCGGAGGGCGGCTCGCCTGACTCCGATGTCCTTTCGGGAAGGGGAATCACCAGAAAAGGGCCTGGTGCCGCGGGATGACAGGAGTTCAAGTCAGCAAGACTCTCGACGACCTCTACCCCGGGCAGTTGGCGTGCCAACGCGATCACGTCAAATTCCCGCATCTGATCCGGCAGGATGTGTTTCGTCTCACGCCCGAAGCCGTTTGACACCAACACCGGCCGGATGACGCGACAGTCCGAGAGGGTAATTCCCTTCCACTCGGGGTTCGGATCGGGCCACCTGATCGTGTCGCTCATGCCTTGCCAGCCTATCGGGAGCTGCTCCGGCGATCGGGGTTAGAAGCTCCCGTACCCAAGCGCGGCGCGTTGCTCGCTGACCTTCGACTGCTTCTCCCGCTCCTGCTCGGAACGGGCTTCGAAGCCTCCCGCCCGGATCACCGACTCGATGTAGGCCCGGCGAGCGTTCTCACGATCCGCCGCTTGCTGGAGCGCCCCGGCGAGGGCCGCCGCTGCCTGTGCGACGCTCCTATCGACTACGCCGCCGGAAACGCTTTCGGGCTCGTCAGCGATAGCCGCGGCCGCTGCGACAACTCCTTCATCATTAATGACTCGGATCGCCTCCTCAACCGCCGCCTCAATCCGCCGCTGCGCCGACGACGAGGCTGAGTAGAGGGACGCTCGGAGTTCGCCCTGATGCTCCAGGATCACGTCGAGCGCTCCGCGCTCCAGGGAGACGACGCGCTCGCGGGCGGCTGGAGCGCGCAAGAAACTGCCATGAGCGCCATCACCGCCAGCGCCGCCCAGCGTCTCATATGGACACGCAATCGAGCCGCGGCGCTCGGGGACCCTCCGCGTCTACCGGCCCGGCTCAAGCGTGACCTTCCAGCCGCTCTCAACCAGCCCGGCGTGAGAGAAGTGCGGCCCCTTTCGGCCCGCAATCTCCACGGTGTAAAAATCCGCCTCCCGCGCAAGTTGAGCGGTGAAACCGAAGAAGCAACGCTCGCCCTCGGGATGGTCACCTGTCTCTCCAAGTTCCAGCGACCCGATCCCGACAACCGCCCCGGCTCCGTCTCGGACTAGGACCTCGGCCCCTTCTCGGATGTCCTGGTAGTCGCCGGTTCCCCGTTCACACCGCTCTTGAACAGTCAGTCTCTTAGTGAGAACTAGGTCCCCCGCCAGGACCGGCGGCGGTGTCTCCGCTTCGGTCGCGCAGGCGGCTATTAGCGAGAGGAAGGCAATCGCAGCGAACAAGTGCCTCATTCCATACCTCCGAACACGCCTGGCTACCGCAGAGGAACGCTAGCGATAGAGAGCCGCGCGGGTCGGTACCGCCTCGACTGTCAGGACTGTTGACCGTCGCCGAGAAGGTTCTGAATCGCGTCCTCGACGTCAAGTCTCACGATCTGGTGAGCGACGATCTGGCCCGCCGAGTACGCGCAGCCGCCGCAAACCGGCAGGTGGTCCGCGGCCAGAGGTTCCGGTGCGGGTCCGGAGCAAATGACGCATGCCATGTCTTCGTTACCTCCCTGTCTCCAACATGAACACTTCAGGGCGGAACATCTCGTCTCCGGGCTGATCCCAGGGAACAGGGACAAGGCGGGGCTTGCCGGAGCGGGACGAATTGACCACGACCGTCTTCAGCACGACAGACACCAGGGCTCTCCGCTGTTCCGCCGTCGCCCCACGCCACCAACCCCCCGGGTCCCCCAGCGCATCGGACAGGGCTTCGATCTTGGGATCGACCGGCGGGGTGGGAGCGCCGAGCGCCGCGAGTTGTCTCTCGATCTCGTCCACCACTTCCCCGAACGTCTCCACGGACAGTTCACCGCGGGCAAACATTCGGGCTGCTTCCGAGCGCCGCCGCTCCAGCAACTCACGCTGTTCCTCCGGCGAGTCACCAGCGTCGTCGTCGGCGTCATCGTCGAGCGGGCCTTCCAACAACGACCGGACAACGTCCGCTGCGAGAGGGGCGAAAGGTTCCAGGAAGCGTTCAAGTTTGCGCTCGCTGATCGACACTTGAACCCCGCCAAGCTCGACGCACTTCAAGTGCCGCCCGCCGCCGCCCTGCGTCCCGTACAGACGCCCCCCGCATTCTCCGCATGTCGGCCAGCCGCTCCAAGGCCACTTCAGCGTGCCGGGCTGTCGGCGGTCGGGGGTACGCCGGGCCATCTCCACGGCGGCCTGGGCGAACAGCGTCTCGTCAATGATGGGTTGCCAATTGCCCCGAATGCGCCCAAGGTCTTCCCGTTCGTTGTACCCGATGTATGTCGGGCTTGTCAGCATGTTCCGAAGCGTGTTGATGTGCCAGCGCTCGGCTCTCGCCGGTCGGACGCCCCGGTCCGTGAGTAGGCCGCCCAATTCCTGGTAGGTCGCACCGGCCACGAACGCCTTGAACATCTCTACAACAGCCGGAGCCGCTTGCGGGTCAGGCTCTAGGGTCGGCTCCCCGTCCGGGGTCGTGGCCTTCATATACCCGACCGGCGGCGTGGCGGGCGGCCAACCCTTCGCCGCCCGCTGACGGTGGCGTTCCTTCTGGCGCTCCGCGGCCCTCTCAACCTCATTCAGGGCGACCGAAGTGAGAAGGTTGGCGACCAGCCGTCCGCTCGCCGTGTCAAAGTCAATCTCCGCCGAGGCGACGGTAATGAACCGAACGGGGGTCGGCGAGACGGTCAGGGCCTCCGTCAACCGCCCGAGGTCAAGTGGCCGACGAACTAGCCGGTCCAGGTGATAGGCGGCCAGAACGTCTACCTCTCCGGCCTCGACCCGGCGAATCACTTCCTCAAACCCGGGCCGCCGCCGCGTCATCGCGGACACGTCGTTTTCCACGATGACCGAGACGTCGGTGATGCCTTGGCGGGCAAGGGCCTCGCGGGTCAGCTGTTCCTGACGCTCGACACCGAGGCCCCGCCCTTCTTCGTCTGAACTAATGCGTGTGTAGATCAGCGCCCTGGGCATTGCCCAGACCCGGGTAGTCGATGCCCGTCCGGGCGTGACAGTCATAACCGTCGGGGTTCTTCCCGAGATACTGCTGGTGATACTCCTCGGCGTAGTAAAAGTCGCCGAGCGGCTCGATCTCGGTCGTGACCTCGCCGAACCCGTGCTCCTTCAGGACCGCCTGGTACACGTCGGCCGACCGCTTCGCCTCGTCGAGCTGGCTGTCGGTCGTGGTGAAGATCGCCGAGCGGTACTGCGTGCCGATGTCATTGCCCTGGCGATGACCCTGGGTCGGGTCGTGGGTCTCCCAGAAGACCCGAAGCAGCTCGTCGTAGCTGACCTGTGAGGGGTCGTAGACGACCAGGACGACCTCGGCGTGGCCGGTGGCCCCGGTGCACACCTCTTCATAGGTCGGGTTGGGGGTGTAGCCACCCGAGTAGCCGACCGCAGTGCTGTACACGCCGGGCACCTGCCAGAAGCGACGCTCCGCGCCCCAGAAGCAGCCCATGCCGAAGACGGCGACCTCCATCCCCTCGGGCCACGGCCCCTTGATGGGCCTGCCGTTGATGAAGTGGGTGTTGCTGACCTGCACGGGCTCGTCCCGTCCGGGGAGAGCCTGGGTCGGCACCGGCATGGTCTGCTTGTCGAAGCGACTGAACATCTCGACCTCCTTGCCCTTAGTCAAACACCGATGACGGCTTCCAATTCCATCTCGACCAGCCAACGGGGGTCGAGCAACTCCTTGACCACGACCATGGTCGCGGCCGGCCGGATGTCGGCGAAGAACTCGCCGTGGACCTTTCCCACCGGATCGGCGTGGGACGGGTCCGTAAGGAACATGCGGGTGCGGACCACGTCCTCGGGCCGCCCACCTGCCTCCTCGAGAGCGGCCAACATGATCTCGATGCACCGTCTCGCCTGCACCGAGACGTCGGGGTCGACTTCACCGTCGGGCCAGATGGGGGCGGTCCCGGCGACCAGGACGCGATCACCCACGCGCACCGCTCTGGAGAAGCCGATCGTGGGCTCGTAGGAGGAACCGGAAGAGACGTTGATCCTGCTCACCAGGCCACGCTACCCGGCCCACCACTTCTCAAGGTTGGCGTCTTTGGGTAGCCTGATGACCCTTGCGGTTCCGCATAGCACCCACCATCACCGCGGCGCTGGTAGTGATGGCCGTGACGGTCACCACCATGCCCGTGGCGGCACAGAGCGTCGAAGACGCCCAACGTCAGCTCGACGCCGCCACCAAGAAGGCCGATGAGGCGACCGGTCTGGTCGACGAGGCCCTGGCCAACCG
The DNA here is from genome assembly GCA_024103415.1 of Acidimicrobiales bacterium. Taxonomy (GTDB): domain Bacteria; phylum Actinomycetota; class Acidimicrobiia; order Spongiisociales; family ZC4RG35; genus ZC4RG35. The sequence goes on along the minus strand of JAGFIR010000155.1, from coordinate 18,588 downwards.
CGCCGAGATCGAGGCCCAGCTCGCCGACAGCATCGCCCGCTCCCAGGACATCGCTGCCGAGCTCTCCCGGGTCGGCGCCAGCCTGGACACCCTCGCCACCCGGGTGTCGCACGCCGATCTGGAACTGGCCGGCATCGCAGAGGATCTCGAGGCGACGGCCGTGCAGACCTACATGGACGCCCTCGGTGGCGCCACCTCTCTCTCCCTCGTCAGCACCGCCACCGTTGAGGAAGCGATGGTCGCTTCATCCGTGATCACCGAGGTGGTGAACCGGAGCCGTACAGATGCGGCCGACCTCTTCATCAGGAAGCAGGGGCTCCAGGAGCTCCAGGGCCTTTATCTGGACAAGGAGTCGGAGTTCGCCTCCCTCAAGGCACAGATGGATGCCGAGGTCGCCCGTCTCGTCTCTCTCTACGAGCAGGCGGATCAGCAGGTGGCCGCGGCCATCCGGAAGCAGCAGGCCGCCGATGAGGAGTACCGGGCAGCTCTGAACGCCGTCGACATGGCCCGTCTGCGATCCGAGGAGCGGAACCGCCAGGACGAACGCCCCACGTCGGGAACCACCACCACAACCGCGCCTCCCACGACCACCACCACGAGCGGCGGCGGCTCGCCGACAACCACGCAGCCCACGACCACGACCACCAGGCCACCGCAGAACCAGACCTTCCCGCCCAATGTCGAGCGCTGGCGTGGGCTCGTGTCCCAATACTTCCCGTCGTCACGGGTCAACGAGGCCCTCGCCATCATGCGATGCGAGTCGAACGGCGATCCCGACGCCTACAACCCGTACTCGGGCGCATCGGGTCTCTTCCAGTTCCTCCCGTCCACCTGGGGCACGGCCGCTCCCGGAGCGGGGTTCTCGGGCGCCTCGCCATTCGACGCCGAGGCCAACATCGGGACCGCTGCCTGGCTGGGGAAGCGGTACGAGTCCCTGGGTCACGACTTCTGGCGGCCCTGGTCCTGTCGCCGGGTCCTCGGCTAGGACGGCCTCCCATATGTTTCGAATCGCTCACTGGACGCTGGCTGAGTGCGCTCACCGGGTTTGCGGGATCGGGTGTTCACGGGCAAGCAGAGGAGCAGATCGAGCCGCCGTTGCCGTCGAACTCGGGCGCCCCGTCAGCCGTTCGGCGACAACCGGCGCGGCTATAGAGCACCGCGTACCGGTTTCCCACCCGGAGATTTAGATCTCATGGCCGTCGGTCCCGATAGGCAGAACCAACTGGTTACACCTTGCCTCGCCAGACTCGCTTGGAGATGCCGCGCAGGTGCTGCAAGTGTTCGTGGGCAAGTTTCCCGGCTCGAGCTTCGTCCCCAGCGCGCACGGCTTCGAGGATCTTCAGGTGCTCCGAGTTGATCTCGGAGTGATCCTTCTGGCTGAGCAGAGACCTACGTGAGAACGCGTCGAGCGCCGTATACACCGGCAGAACGGAAACCTCGAGCAGGGGATTATGCGCGAGCTCGAGCAGCGTGAGATGGAACGAGCGGTTGAGAGCATTGCGCTCATCAATGTCGAGCGTCGCGTCGGGCTCCGGAACCGTGAGTGCAAGCCGCTCGAGTTCGGCATCGGTTCTCCGGATCGCCGCGAGCCGCGCCGCCTCCGTCTCTAGGAGGTTTCGCAGTTCGACCATATCGTCGAACGTGACCGTCTCGGTCGCGCTCAGCAACTGGTACTGGCGCGTGAGGAATTCGGATAGGTAGTCCAGCGACGGCTGCATGATGAACGTGCCGCCGGTCGCGCCCTGCGTCGTATGCACCAGCCGCTCGCTCCCCAGGACGCGAAGCGCCTCCCGTACGGTGGATCGGCTCACCCCCAGCATCTCCGCGAGGTCCGCTTCGCGAGGCAGGCGCTCGCCTACCGGGAAATCGCCTCGCAGGATCGCCGTCCGCAACTGGTCCGCGACCTGCTCGTAGGCAGCCCTCACACGACTGAGGATGGGTTCGTCGGACATTGGCCCTAGTTTACGCTCCGCACCCATTCATATTTCTAATGAATCAACGATCGCATTAGGGCATACATTAGACATTTCACACTCGGCTCTATAGAGTGTGGCCGCATCCCCCAAGGAGGAGTCCGATGCGGGAACAAGACGTTAACGCCGAGTACGACGCGATCATTGTCGGAGCGGGGCACAACGGCTTGGTTGCGTCGTTCTATCTCGCGCGCGCAGGGCTCAAGGTCTTGGTCGTTGAGCAGCGGGACGTGGTCGGCGGTCTCCTAGTGACGGAGGAGATCGTTCCCGGGTACCGGACCAACGGCGTCGCGAACTCGTGCCACAACCTCGAGCCACGGGTCATGCAGGACATGGAACTCGAGCGCTTCGGCGTGAAGTTCGCGTATCCAGAGCCGAGTTCGGTGATGGCGTTCGAGGACGGCCGTCGCTTCATCGCCAGCAGCGATCGGAGCGCGATCGCTGCGGAGCTGAAAACCCTGGACCCGGGAGACGTGGACGGCTACTTCGAAACGCTCGACGTCATGTCCGACCTGGCGAAGAAGCTCGACGTCTCGTTCTTCCAGGCACCTCCGCGGCTGTCGGATCTACTGCAGCGACTGAGCCACGACCGCGATCGCGCCCTGCTCAACCGACTCCTGTTCGGGAGCGCGAAGGATTTCCTAGCCGAGCGTATCCGCTCAGAGGAGGTTCAGTCGCTGCTCGGAATGGTGGCCGTCTCCGGAAACTTCCTCGGACCGGGCACACCTGGTTCCGCCTACATGCTCTTCCACCGACCGTTGTATCGCGGCTCGTCGGCAGTCCGGTCAGGTGAGACCTTCCACAACCTCGGGACCAGCAAGATGGCGCCGGTCGGCGGCATGGCAGAGATCGCTCGCGCCATGGCGGCATCCGCCGAGGCACAGGGCGTCGAGTATCTCCTCTCCACACCGGTGTCGAAGATCCTGGTCGATCGCGAGCGCGTGACCGGCGTCGTGACCGAAACTGGGCGCGAGATCCGCGCATCGATCGTGCTGTCGGCCGCGAACCCGAAGCTGACCCTCACGCAGCTCATCGACCCAGACGCTCTTGACTCGTCGCTCTCCGAGCGCGTGCGAGCGATCAAGATGGATGGGACCGCGTTCAAGCTCATGATCGCGGTCGACGGGACACCGCGGTTCACCTGCGCGCGCGACGACGCGGAGAACACCCGACTGCTGCAGTGCGGATTCCGCATCGGAACCACGATGCGCGGCATGGACGCGGGCTACATGGAGGCGTACGCCGGGCGCTGGTCGACGGACCCCATCGTGTGGGGTCTCATCCCCTCCGCGATCGATCCCACTCTCGCTCCCGACGGAGGGCACGTCTTCAGCCTCACCGTGTTCCATGCGCCCCTCACGCTGGCCGACTCAACGTGGGAAGTCGAGAAGGACCGCTTCGCACGCCACATCATCGACCGCCTCGACGGCACCTACTTCAGGGGACTGAAGGACATGATCGTGGGCTACCGGGCGAAGTCGCCTGAGGACCTACAATCCGAGTTCGGCCTGCTCGGCGCGCACGTCTCGCACGGCGACATCACCGCCGCGCAGATGTTTGACGCGCGACCCGCCCATGGGCTCAGCGGATACGCGACGCCGATCCGGGGCCTATATCTCGGAAGTGTCGGCACGTGGCCCGGCAATTACGTCTCCGGGGTGCCGGGCCGCAACGCGGCGCACGCCATCCTCTCAACTGCAGACCGCGTCGACAAGCACCGGGTGCTTGAGGGAGGTGCGGAATAAGCGGGGCGGCCTTTCTCGAGGCGCGGAACGTCACCTTGCAGTTCGGCGATCTGGTGGCCGTCGACGACGTCTCGCTCACGGTTGATCGCGGCGAGGTGGTCGCGATCATCGGTCCGAGCGGCGCGGGAAAAAGCAGCTTCCTGAGGTGTCTCAATCTGCTCGAGACCCCGACCCGCGGCCGCATTCGGGTGGGCGACTTCACTCTGCAGATCGACGCGGGTCAGCCCGCCCCAAAGGCCCGCGAGGTGCATCGACTGCGGAGCCACTTCGGCATGGTGTTCCAGGGGTTCAACCTCTTCCCGCACTTGACGGCCCTCGAGAACATTTCGCTGGCCCAGAGGCGCGTGCTCGGCCGCCCTCAAGACGAGTCCGATAGTAGGTCTCGGGAGCTGCTGGAGCGAGTGGGTCTCGCCGAAAAGGCGTTGAGCTACCCCGGACACTGCTCCGGAGGTCAACAACAGCGGATCGCAATCGCTCGCGCCCTCGCCCTGGAACCTGCCGTCATGCTCTTCGACGAGCCGACCTCGGCACTCGACCCAGAAATCGGGCTTGAAGTGCTCCAAGTCATGCGCGAGCTGGCCGACGAGGGCGTGACCATGGTGGTGGTCACCCATGAGCTGGCATTCGCGCGCGACGTCTCGGATCGCATCGTCGTCATGGTGAGCGGGGCGATCCTAGAGGAGGGGCCTCCGGCTCAACTGCTCCGGCACCCGCAGCACGCACGAACTCGCAAGTTCCTGAGCGCCGTCCTGGATCGATGATGGAATACCTAGGCTACATCGCGATCGGAGCCGGCGCCACCGTCGGCTTGACCGCAGCCGCCTTTGTGATCGGCATCGCACTAGCTGTGCCGGTCGAATGGGTACGGCGGACCGCTCCGCCCTTCGTCCGGGGCCTCGTCAACGCGGCGATCGACGTCATCCGTGCCGTACCGAATCTCGTGTGGCTGTTCCTCGTGTTCTTCGGCATGCCGCAGTTCGGCATCGTCCTCGGTCCCTGGCCCACCGCGATCATCGTGCTCGGCATGTACAGCACAGCGTGCATCGCCGAGATCTTACGGGGCGGCATCGCGGCGATCGGTCAGGGGCAATGGGAGGCGGCGAACGCACTGGGACTCCGGCAGTTCGACAGGGCGCGGTTCGTCGTCGCGCCCCAGGTCCTCCGAGTGACGATCCCCGTCCTCGCGACGTTCGCGATCAGCCTCCTCAAGGAATCTGCCCTCGCCTCCACCATCGGCGTCCTGGAAATCACCTACCGAGCCGGCTATGCGACGCAACGGACCGGGGACGGGCTGACGATGTTCCTCGTTGCGGGCGTCATCTATCTCCTGCTCAGTCTCCCGCTCGCGTTCGCCTCACGTCGCGTTGATGGACGCCTGCGCGCACGGTTCTCTTTGGGGTAGGCGATGGACACCATTCTCGAAACCCTCGCAGCGCTCTTTCCCGGGCTGGGCACAGCCGCAGTACTCGCGGGGATCACGCTGGCGCTCGCCTATCCGCTCGGAGCCGTCTTCGCCCTCTGCATCGACGCGCCGATCCGGTTTGTCCGCCTCGCCGCGGTCGCTGTGGTGGAGGTCGGCCGGGGCCTGCCGCTGCTCGTTTTGCTGTACCTGATCTACCGGGGACTGCCACAGGCGGACATCGTCCTCGACCCGTTGCCATCCGCTGTGATCGCGTTCACATGGTCGATCGGGTCCTATGCAACCGAGATGATCCGATCGAGCATCCAGGCGGTGCCTGATGGGCAGACAGATGCGGCGCGGGCGCTCAACCTGCCTGATCGAGTCGCGTTCTTCTCTGTCATCTTGCCCCAGGCGCTCCGCATCGCGATCCCCCCTCTCATGAACCTGGCCATCAAGACGTTCCAGCTGACGTCACTCGGGTACGCGATCACACTCTCGGAGGTCATGCAGGCCGCGCACCGGCACGGCAGCGTCCACTTCAAGTTCCTCGAAAGCTTCGTTGTCGCGGCGGTCATCTACGCAGCCGTAATCATCCCGTGCTCGGTGCTGGCTCGTCGCCTCGAGCGGCGGCTGAGCCTGCACCTTCGCCCGGTCCAGGGCGTCAACGCCACAACACAATGAAAGGAAGACACATGAAGCACTTGCGCCAACGGAGAGTCGGGGCGACCGCGCTCGCGGCTGCAATGCTGGCCATTACCGCGTGCAGTGGTCTGGGTACCTCCAGTACTAGCGGGTCGAGAGACGCAGACTGCGTGCCAGCCCATGAGGGGTTGGAGACCGTCAAGGAGGGCGTACTCACCGTCTCCCACTTCGCCAACATGCCGTTCGCGGACACCGATGGAAACAAGCTGATCGGCGCTGAGGGGGAGATCCTCAGTCTGATCGCGGCGCGGGAGTGCCTCACGATCGAAATCATGCCGGTGGCTGTCGCGGGGGCGATCCCGGCCGTCCAGGAGGGGCGCGCTGACACAACTCTCGGCAGCTTTTACCGAACGGCGGAGCGCGCCGAGGTGGTGCGTCTGAGCGATCCGGTGATCACCGTGTACATGTCCATCGCCGCGCGGAAGGGTCTCGGACTCAAGGAGATCTCCGACCTCGAGGGCCACAACGTTGGCTCCCAGGCCGGAACGCTGTGGGTCGACGAGGTAACGAAGCTCCTCGGGGACAACCACAAGCTGTACGACACCATCGACGCTGCGTACGCCGACTTCAAGGCGCGGCGTATCGACGCCGTGCTCAACTCCGAGCCCACCGCGGTTCACCAGATCGGGCTTTTGGGCCTCGAAGATGAGGCGGAGGTCAACATCCCCAGCCCGGATGAGCGCGTGACCTCGTCGCTGAACCCGGGGCAGACCAACTTCCCGACGAACCTCGACAACGCAGGCCTCCAAGAAGCGCTGAACGATGGGCTCGCGTGGCTCCGGGAGACCGGGAAGTTCGACGAGATCATCGCGAAGTACGGTCTGTCGCCCGCGGCCAACAAGCCGGAGCCGGTGCTGGACCTCTGATCCACTCATCCAGACCCTCACAAAGAAGGCCGAAGATGCTGAGCAAAGTAGAAGCCCCGGATTCGATCCTGGTTGATTGCCTGCAGTACAGCAGACCGTCCCGCGATCGCTTTCTGGAGTGGCGAGCTGGAAAGGTCGATGCCGTACACGTGACGCTCGCCGTATGGGAGGGTGCGCGCGAGACGCTCTCTGTCATCGGCGAGTGGCACGATCTCTTCGCGGAAAACGCCGACCTGATCGCTCCGGCACGCACCGCGCAGGAAGTCCGCGAGATCGCTGCGAGCGGGCGCACGGCGGTCATCTTCGGCTTCCAGAACACCACGCCGTTCGAGGACGACATCCGCATGGTTCGGGTGTTCTATGAGCTCGGTGTGCGGATTGTGCAACTCACTTACAACACACAGAACAGCATCGCTACCGGTTGCCTTGAGGACCGAGATGCGGGGCTTTCGCAACACGTCGGCCGGCAGTTCGTCCGGGAAATGAACGAGGTCGGGATGCTGATCGATCTTTCGCATTGCTCGGAGCAGACCTGTCTCGATACCATCGAGCACAGCAGGGACCCGGTGGCGCTGACCCACGCGAACCCGCTTGAGTTCGTCGGGTCGGACGTGGAACTGAATCGCCGTGCGAAGTCGACCACCGTACTCCGCGAGCTCGCTGCACGAGGCGGCGTCGTTGGGCTCAGCCCGTACGTGAGGATGCTGAGGCATGGGATCGACACGACGGAGAGCGAGTTCGTCGACATGGTCGCGTGGACCGCCGAACAAGTGGGCGTTGAGCACGTCGCGTTCGGAACGGACTTTTACACGGGGTACGGTATCGACGCCGTCAAGTGGTGGCGAATGGGCCGATGGGGGCGTGAGAGTCCGATTCCCATCGACGAGAGCGCCCCTGTGGTGGAGTGGCCGACCTGGTTCGAGTCGCCGCGCTCGTTTCCGACCTTGATCGAGGCGATGCAGGAGGCCGGCTTCACTGAAGCGGATCTCCAGCTGATCCTCGGAGGTAACTGGCTGCGGCTTTTTGAGCACGTCTTCGCACCTTCGCGATAACGGGGGCAAGGCGTTTGGGCGAAGTTTCTAGGCCGTTCCCCCGAGTCGTGACGCGCGACCCAGATCCGCCGTGGCGACGGTGTGAATGAACGAGCCGCGCGCCGCCCTCGACGGATACGGCACCATGTCCGGCGTGCCTAGCCCCGCGGCCGACCCCGCAGATGCGGCACGTGCGCGTGCTCGGGGGGATCGGGTCGAGTGCCATCGCCGGGCATAGCGGCGATGCCTCTACGATACTGTCTGCCACTGGCCGAATTGCTCGCGGGCAAGTCACGCCACGGAACCCCGGTACGAAACCGGTATGCGGTGCCTCCTATAACGCGCCCGATGTCGCCGAACAGGTGACCAAAGCGCCGGAGTTCGACGGCAACAGGAGCTCGATCGCTCCTATTGCTTGCCGGTGAACACCCGATACCGCGAACCCGTCGGCCTCACTCAGCCAGCCTCCCGCAAGTCATGCGAAACATGGGGAGGCACGCCCTAGCTCGCTTCGCTCACGCCGTGTGGGAGATCCAAAGGTCCACCTTGTGCAGACGGAGTTGGCCAAGGTAGTCCACCTGCTGGGCATGGCGGACTGGTATCTTCCCCCACGGAGTGGGGGAAGGTACCGCCGCCGGAGGTGGGGGTAGGGGGCTACTCCTCTGAAGCGGTCGACTCTCCAGTGGCGGCGCTCTCTCGCTTGTCCGCCCAGAGCGACGCCCAGATCGTGATGGCGAGCACGACGCCGATCACGGTGAGGCTGAGCCAGATCGGGAAATGGACCTGGTTGTGGATGAGCATCTTCACGCCCACGAACCCTAGGATCACCCCCAGACCGATGTTGAGATAACGGAACCTCCCCGCCATGCCGGCGAGCAGGAAGTAGAGGGCGCGCAAGCCGAGGATGGCGAATGCGTTCGAAGAGAAGACGATGAATGGCTCCCGGCTCACCGCCAGGATCGCCGGGATCGAGTCGACTGCGAACACCACGTCGGTGGACTCGATGAGGATCAGCACGGCGAACAACGGGGTCGCCAGCAGACGCCCCGAGACCCGGGTGAAGAGCTTCTGACCGTCGTACTCGGTGGTCGACGGGACGATCTTTCTCACGACCTTCAAGACCGGGTTGTTCTCCGGATGCACCTCCACGTCCTGGTGACGGGCGATCCGGAACGCCGTGAAGACCAGGAACGCCCCGAAGACGTACAGGATCCAGTCGAACCGCTCGATCAACGCCACCCCGGCGAAGATGAACACCGCCCGGAGCACCAGGGCACCGAAGATGCCCCAGAAGAGCACGCGGAACTGGAACTGGGGCGGCACGGCGAAGTAGCTGAGGATCACCGCCCAGACGAAGACGTTGTCGACCGACAGGCTCTTCTCGATCAGATAGCCCGCCAGGTACTCGCCCGCCGCCTGGCCGCCCTGCCAGCTGAGGATCACGATCGTGAAGGCGAGGCCGATGGCGATCCACACCGACGACTCGATCGCCGCCTCCCGGAACGAGATGACGTGGGGCTTGCGGTGGACCAGCAGAACGTCGATCAGGAGCAGGATCGAGATGAAGACCACGAAGGCGATCCACACCCAGGTGGGCACGTCAAAGCTGGCGAACCTCTGGTTGGCGTCCTCGGTGGCCGCCAGGATCAGCGGGGTCACCCGGCCTCCGTCGAGGCCACCAGGACGTTGCAGGGCGCCGAGCGACCGATGGCCCCGGCCGTGGACCCGACCCGGAGGCGCTTCCAGCCCGTGAGGCCCTTCGTGCCGAGAACGACGAGGTCGGCGCCGGTGTCCCGGATCGTCTCCAGGATCTGCTGGGTGGGTCGACCCTTCTTCACGACGGTGTCGACCGAGCCGACACGACCCTCCAGGGCCTGCGCCATGTCATCGGCCGCTGCGGGATCGGTCCGGTCGTCGTCGACCGCCAGCACGGTCACGGCCGCCCCGGCAGAAGCGGGAATGGAGCAGAAAGTCTCCATGGCGAAGCGGGAGTGCTCGGAGCCGTCTGCGGTGACGACGACCCGGCTGATCGGATCCGGGTCCCGAATGATGGCGAGCGGAGCAGGCGGGTGGACCAGCAGCCACTCGCTGGTGCTGCCGAGGAACTCCAGGCCGTCCTTCCGGCGGTGCCGGCCCACGACGAGCAGGTCGGCGTCGGAGCGCTCGGCCAACATGGCCCTCGGGTCACACCGATACTGCAGGTAGCGAACCTCGGCGCCTTCGGGATTCGTCGCCCGCAGCCATGGCGGCGTCCACTCCTTGCCCTCGATGGCTTCCCCCCAGACGATGTTGGTCTCGTCTGCGGTCACGACTTCGACCGCCCACCCCCTCCAGGGATGGGCGGTCAACCACTGCCATACGGTGTCGGCGGCCGAAGATCCATCATCTCCGACCACCGCCAGGCGTGTACCGGCGTTCTGGGCCATCCGGTCCATCGTAACGGTCTCATGGGCCACCGGGTCTATGGCATCGGAGGCTCGGAACGCGTAGCTTGGCCGCGGCAAGTTCTGGGAGGACGGTGCAAATGCCCTTGTTCGACGGTGTGATTCTTCTGGACGGAGCCGAGGTCCCGGTCATCCTCAACATCGAGGAGGGCCGGATCAGGCTGTCGTCCGGCGGCACCGATATCGGCGAGTGGTCCGAAGGCGAGTATGACCTCACCCCCGACGGAGACGGCCAGTACCTGATCGCGGCGGACGGTGACAGCGTGGTCTTCCGCCCGTCCCATCCCGACGCCTTCGCCCGGGTGGTGAGCCCCGGAGCGCCTGCGGGGCGGGAACCGGAACCGGCGGCTGCCGGCCAGCACGTCAAGGAGGATCACCTCGAGGCCACCGCTTCGGACCGCGGCCTGGCTCCACCACCCCGCCCGCTGACCAGGGCGTTGTTCTTCACCCTGGCCGGGTTGACCGCCATCCTCGGGATCTGGGCGCTGTTCCTGCTCTTCGGGGCCGGCTAGTTGTTCGGCGGCGCCATCCAGGCGTCGACGCGATCGAGCAGGTACTCGGAGACCTCCCTGGCGGCCTCGAGGACGTCGCACAACTCGTCGCGGCCCGTGACCACCTCGATCAGGTTGAGGCTGACCTTCCCCATGATCGTGAGACGGCGGACGGCGGCATCGGTCACGGCGTCGTATGAGTCGATCGCGGTGACCTCGATGGGGAGTGTCGTCCCGCCGACGCCGGCGAGATCGGTGGCCAGGATCAGCAGGTCGGGCGGGTTCTGAAGGGGCGGCACCGCCCAGTTGAAGTACATGTCGAGGTGGTAGGTGCCCTCGGGCTCGGTGTCGTCGTCGCCCAGGGTCGCCAGATAGTCGTCGAGGGCCAGAACGATCCGTGGGTCGACATCGAGTGCCATGTGCAGGTCGATGGGGCCGCCGCATCCGGCCTCGGGATGGACGTCGACCTCCCACGACTGACGCAACGAGTAGGTCTCGACGAAGTGCCGCTCGTCGTGCACGTGGAAGCCGTGCTCGGTGGCGTGCTCCTTCAGGTCGGTGACGTAACCGGGAAGGTCAACGGGCATCGGCGCAGCCTATTTCCGTTGCAGCCTCTCGTGATAGGCCCGTGTCACCTCGGCCCCCATCAGCACAGCCGTCGACAGCATGTACGCCAGCAGGAGCAGCACGACCACCGCCCCGGCAATCTGCCCGGCAGGCGTCTCACGGTCCCATGAGAAGTAGATGTTGGCCACGTAGGCCGTGCCCAGGAACGCCACCGAGGTGACCACACCGCCCAGCAGGAGCGCCCGTTTCCGGATGCGCACCCGGATCATCGTCCGGTACATGAGCATGAAGACGAGTGGAGCCAGGGCGACGGCCACCAGTCTCACGCCAACCTCGACGGCGCCTCTCGCCAGACCGAATCCCTCGGGGATGAGACCGATGAGCCAGCTCCCGGCCGCGTTGGAGAACCAGATCACTATGAAGAGGAGGCTGAAACCGATCGACCAGGCGATGGCGACGGCGCGTCTCGCCACGAACGAGCGCCACCCGGTGCGTCGCTCCTTCGGGACCCGGAAAATGTCGGAGAGACTGCTCTGCAGGTCCATGAACAAGGACGACGACGCCCAGGCGAACAGCCCGAAACCGATCACCGCGGTGGCGTCCGAGCCGACGACGGCTGAAGACGCCAGCGAAACGATCGCCTGCGTGGCGTCCGGGCCGAGCAGTGTGCCGAGTGTCCGGACCACGATCTCATGCGCCTCCAGCGGATCCCCGACGACCAGACCGAACACGCCGAGAGCGAGCAGGAGCAGCGGCGCGATGGCAAAGAGTGTCCGGTAGGCGAGGGCGGCCGCCATGCGACCCCCGCGGTCCTCGCCGTAGCCGCGGACCGCGTCCCGTGCCACCTCATAGATGGCCTTGAAGGCATTGGTGATCCGGGGTGGCATGGGCTTCTGAAGGTAATAGCCCCTTTACACTCCCCGCAGTGACCGACCACCCCTTCCGGCCCACCATCCCCACGATGGAGGCCCGCGTCTACGAAGGCTGGCCGAAGGGCGACTTCGTCTACGAGCCGAAATGGGACGGTTTTCGGTCCCTGTCCTGGTCGGCGCCGGCACTTCGCCTCGACTCCCGCAACGAGCGGCCACTCCTCCGCTACTTCCCGGAGTTGACCGTCGCCCTGGAGCAACTGCCGGCGGGCACGGTGGTCGACGGGGAGATCGTGGTGGTCGTGGACGGTGCCACCGACTTCGACGCTCTCCAGCAGCGGATCCACCCGGCCCAGTCCCGGGTCGAGATGCTCTCCAAGGCGACGCCGGCCGAGCTGGTGGCCTTCGACCTGCTCGCCCACGAGGGCGAGGACCTGCGTGGCCGTCCCTTCAGGGAACGCCGGGAACGTCTCGTCGAGCTCGCCTCCCGTCTCGAGCACCCGTGGCACCTGACCCCGCAGACCGCGGACGAGGAAGTGGCCAAGGTCTGGTTCGACGAGTTCGAGTCGGCCGGCTGTGACGGGATCATCGCCAAGGATCCCGAGAGCACGTATCAGAGCGGCAAGCGGGCGATGATCAAGATCAAGCACCGCCGCACCATCGACGTGGTGGTGGGTGGCTTCCGCGAGCACAAGGACGGCGGGAAGATCGGGTCGCTGCTCCTCGGTCTCTACAACTCGAACGGCGACCTCCACTTCATCGGTCACTGCTCGGGCTTCCCGGACACCGACCGCGTGGAGATCTTCCGGCGATTCCAGGAGCTCGCAGTCGACTCCAGCTTCGGGGAGGCAGCCCGCTCCCCGGGTGCCGTCAGCCGCTGGAGCGCCGGCCAGGACAAGTCCTGGACCCCGGTGCAGCCGGGCGTCGTCATCGAGGTGTCCTACGACCAACTCGAGGGCGATCGGTTCCGGCACGCGGCGCGGTTCCACCGCTGGAGACCCGATAAGACCGCCGAGGAGTGCACCATGGACCAGCTCGAGCGACCCGAAGGACCCGGGTTCGCCGACGTGGTCGACAGGAACGGGGAATGAACCAGGTAGTCGAGGTCAGCAACCTGACGCATGACTATGGCGAGGTCGTCGCCCTGCGCGACCTCGACCTGGCCGTGCCGCCGGGTATCACCGGCCTGGTCGGAGCCAACGGTGCCGGCAAGACCACCATGCTCCGGATCCTGCTCGGGCTCCTCCACCCCACCGAGGGCTCGGTCAACGTCCTCGGCCACGACCCGGAGGCCGAGCCCCTCGAGGTCCGTGCCCGGGTCGGCTACATGCCGGAAGTGGGGAGTCTGCCCCTCGACCAGACCGCCGCCGACTTCGTCGCCTACACGGCAGAGCTCGCCGGCTTGCCGCCACGCGAAGCCAAGCGCCGGTCGTCGGAGACCCTCTTCCTGGTCGGGCTCGAAGAGGAGCGATTCCGCTACCTCGGCGACTTCTCGACAGGAATGCGGCAGCGGGTCAAGCTCGCCCAGGCCATCGTTCACGACCCCGATCTGGTGCTCCTCGACGAGCCCGCCTCCGGTCTGGACCCCGAGGGACGGGAGCAGATGCTCGATCTGATCAAGCGTCTGGGCCAGTTCGACATCAACGTGATCGTCTCGTCCCACGTCCTGCCCGACATCGAGAGGACCTGCGACTGGGTGGTCATGCTCGATGCCGGGAACCTGTTGCGCTCCGCTCCGCTCAAGGGCTTCGAGAAAGACAGCACGGTTCTCGCCGAGGTGCTGGAGCGGCCGGAGGAACTGGCCGCGATGATCCGGCAGCGTGGCATCGAGGCCGTCGTCGACGGTCTGCGTGTTGTCGTCGGCCCCGGCGAGGGACTGGAGGACGCCATCGTGGGCGCCGCTGCCCGGCTCGGCACCGGGCTGGTGCGGATGACCCGGGGCTCGGCCAGCCTCGAGGAGCTTTTCCTCGTGAACGGAGGGAAGGCGTGACCGAAGGCGTCATCTACGACCGCGGGTACCGCACCTACGAAGGCCCCCGCCGTGGGCCCGCGGGCGCGCGGCGCGCCGTCTACAAGGAAGGTCTGAGGAGGGTCTTCGGCCTCGGTCGAAAGGCACGGGCCAAGATCTTCCCCTGGTCGATGATGGTCATCGGGGTGATGACCGCGATCGTGATCGTCGGTCTCCACTTCGCCATCGGCCAGGCCGTGGGCGACGCCGCCCCGGTGGAGCTCCCCCGCTACGCCGACCTGTTCGACGCCTACTCGTTCATCTCGCTGATCTTCATCGCCTATGCGGCCCCGCAATTGCTCATCCCCGACCGCACCAACGGTGTGCTCTCGGTGTACTTCTCCCGGCCGCTGACGGTCAACGGCTATCTCGGGGCGAAGACCCTGGCGTACGCCAGCGTGGTGGGAGCCCTGTACATCGTCCCGCAAGTGCTGCTCCACCTCGGCCTCGGAATGATCTCGAGGGACGGCTTCTTCTCGTACATGACCGACAACCTGGACATCCTCTGGAAGGTCCCCGTCACGACCCTCGGCTTCGTGGCGATGCACGGCGCCCTCGCCTTCTTCTTCTCGTCGTTCGTGAAGCGGCCCGGCATCGCGTCGGCGTCGTTCCTGGGCACGATCCTCGGCGCGAACATCGTGGCCGACCAGTTCGCCCGCGTGGACTTTCCGGGCTCCCGGTTCCTGACCCTGATCGCCCCCGACCAGCACCCGAGGATCATCCGCGACTTCCTCTTCGACCGACAGGGCTTCTTCCCGGCCACCGAGGCCGGGTTCGACGCCTGGGTGTCGGCGATCGTCATCGCCGTGTTCACCGCCCTCGCCGCCTGGTTCGTCCACTCGCGCTACCGGAGGCTGGCGTGACCGACACGGTCGTCATCACCGAGGTGTCGAAGTGGTTCGGCTTCAAGGTCGCGGTCAGCGACGTGACGATCTCATTCGGATCCGGCGTGACCGGGCTCCTCGGCCCCAACGGCGCCGGCAAGACGACGTTGATGCGTCTGGTGGCGGGTCTTCAAAAGCCGTCACAGGGAAAGATCACGGTCCTCGGCCAGGATCCCCGCGAGCACGTCGACGTCTACCGGAAGATGTCCCTGGTCCCGGAGGACGAGGCGATGTACGAGCGGGAGTCCGCCCGCCGGTTCATCCAGACCATGGCACGATTGGGGAAGATCGATGACCCCGTGGGCAAGACCGAGGACGTCCTTCGCATCGTCGGGCTCACCGACGCCGCCGACCGCCCACTCGGCACCTTCTCCAAGGGCATGCGACAGCGGGCCAAGGTCGCCTCGGCTCTCGTCACCGAACCCGAGGTGCTTCTCCTCGACGAGCCGCTCAACGGAGCCGACCCGGTCCAGCGCGCCGAGCTGATCCGTCTGTTCAAGGAGTTGGGCGCCGCCGGACGCACGGTGATCGTCTCGTCCCACGTCCTCGCCGAGGTGGAGCGGATGGCCGACCGGGTGGTCGCCATGGTCGACGGCCGCCTCGCCGCCGTCGGCAGTGTCGCCACCATCCGGGCCGCGATGACCGACCGCCCCCGGCAGATCTACGTGGAGTGCAGCGACCCGAGACGCCTGGCGTCAGCCCTCTTCCGCACCGAGGGCGTCGTGGGCGTTCACCTCGAAGCGGACCGTCTCCGGGTCGAGGCGTCGGACGCCAGGGCCGTCGCCGACCATCTACCTCGCCTGGCGGTGGAGAACGGGGTCCGGGTCACCGACCTCCAACCCGCCGACGAGTCGCTCGAGTCGGTGTTCCGATACCTGGTGGGGTCGAGATGATCACCCTGCTCGGGCACTTCTTCCGACGCATGCTCACCAGGGGCCGCCTCATCGGCCTGATCGCCCTCTCGTCCCTGGCCGCGATCGTGGTCTGGCTCTCGCAGGGCGGGGAGTTCGGCCGTGGTGAGGTCTATCCGACCGCGGTGACGACAGCCGGTGTCACGTTCGCCATCGCAGTGCTGATCCTGACCGTCGGGACTCTCCGGGACGAGAGAGACGGCGGCACCCTCCCCTACATCTACATGCGTCCGATCCCGAGAACGGGTTTCGCCGCCGCGTCGATCGCGGGCGGCGCCGCCACTGCGATCGTGATCGGTGTCGGCGCCTGGATCGCAACCGTGCTCGGGTCGTTGGCCGGCGGCGTCGACCTGTCCGAGACCTTCGCCGGCCTCTCGCTGTTCGTCACTGCGGCGATCGGGTACGCCGCCATCTTCGTGCCGCTCGGGTACCTCGCCCCGAGGTCGCTCCTGTTCGGCCTCGGCTACGTGGTGGTCCTGGAGCAGATCGTCGGTTTCATGGTCAACGGAGTCGCCCAGCTGTCCATCTGGCGCATCGCCGTGTCCATCTACGCCGACATCGCCCCGACCGTGCCGAGCGCCATGGAAGACGTGCTCGGCCCGGTGACACCCGGTGTCACCGACGGGCTCATCAAGATCGGGATCGTGCTGGTGGTCGGCTGGCTCGTCCTCACCTGGGCGCTCAAGGAGCGGGACGCCGTCTGATCCAGATCAGTAGTCCTCGGAAGGGCGCCGCTGCTTGGACGGCTGCACCCGGGGGGGCTCACCCGGCATCTTCGGGTAGTGGGGTGGCCACGGGGCGTCACCGATTCCGTTCTCCTCGTCCCGGATCACCCACTCCATGAGGGTGTCGATGCGACCGGCGGCCTCGTCCATCCCCTCGGTCAGATCCCCCACCGCCTCCCAGCGCTCGCGGAAACGGTCCATCGGGAAGTCGGAGATCTCGATGTCGGCGAGCTCGTCCCACCGGAACGGAGTGGACACGTACCCCGTGGGTCTGACCCCGTAGGCCGCGGAGACCGTCTTGTCGCGGGCGTTCTGGTTGTAGTCGATGAAGATCCCCCGCCGCTCCTCCTTCCACCAGGCGGTGGTGACGAGCCCGTCCATCCGACGCTCCAGTTCGCGGGCGAACGCCAGGACGGCGCGGCGTGTCTGGAAGAAGTCCCACAGGGGCTCGATGCGGATGTAGACGTGGATTCCCCGGCTCCCGGATGTCTTGGGCCAACCCACCAACCCGACCTCGTCGAGGAGCTCCTTGGCTCCCGCCACCGCCTCCTTCACCTCGGCGAAGCCGAAGCCGGGCGTGGGGTCGAAGTCGAGACGAAGCTCGTCGGGATGATCGGTGTCTCCCGCCCGCACCGGCCATGGGTGGAAGTCGAGACATCCCAATTGAGCGAGACGGACGACGTCAGCCGGCTTTCGGGGAACGTTCATGCGCCCGGGCCGCTGGGACGGGAACCGGATCTGCACGGTGTCGAAGGGGTCACCGGGCTTGGCCCGCTTCTGATAGATCGGGTCGGTGCCGACCCCCTGGAGGTATCTCTTGAGCATCGTCGGCCGGTCGCGCACCGCCCGAAACGCCCCCGGAAGCACGGTGACGAAGTGTTCGACGACGTCGAGTTTGGTCCACCCGCGATCGGGGAACACGACACGATTCGGGCTGGACACCCGGATCTTCTCGCCATCTACTTCGACTTCCACGTGATCGGCCATGACTTTCCCGTATCGTCCGGCCATCGCACATTACGGCGGCGACGATCGGAGGAGCCATGACCGAAACCAGAGATCCCGAAGACCTCCTCGCCATCCACCGGGCCGTGGCGCCACGGGTCTTCAACGAGACCTGGGAGTACCTCGACGCCGATGAGCTGACCCGGGAACAGGAGGAGGCGATGCTGTCCTCGGCGTTCGCCCAGCGGTACCACTGGTACGAGGTGGGCGAGCCACGCAATCGAGCCATCGCCGACTGGCAGGTGTCGCGGGTCGCCGCCGTCCTCGGCTATGCCGACCTGGCGTTCCGCTTCGGAGAGCGCTCTCTGGAGACCTGTCTCGAGTTCGGCCTCGACCCGTTCGTAACCGGCTTCGCCCACGAGGCGATCGCCCGTGCCGCCGCCGAGGTCGACGACGTCGAGACCTTCACCGAGCACCTCCAGTCCGCCCGGGCGCTCCTCGAGGAGATCGAGGACGACGAGGAGCGGGAGGTGCTCGCCGCCGACCTGGCGGAGATGTCGGAGCGGTGACCGGGCTGGACGCAACCGCGTCGATAGGCCCGGTATCGGTCTGGACCGACGAGCAGACCCGCGAGCTCCGCAAGCTCACCGACGCCGTGTACCCGCCCGAGGAGCCCGACTCCTGGCCCGGAGCCGTCTTGGACTGGTCAGGCCCCGAGATGGGTGTGCGTGTCGTCGACTCCGACGGCTGGCTGGTCTCCTATGTGGGGGTGCTCGTGCGTGACTCCTTGCACGACGAGCAGCCCGTGAGGATCGGTGGCATCGGCGGGGTCAAGACCCACCCGGACGTTCGCGGGATGGGTCTGGCCGCCCTCGGCATGGATAAGGCCACCGAGTGGCTGCGCGACGACGCCCGCGCCGACTTCGGCCTGCTCGTCTGCCAGGACGAATTGCTCGACTACTACGGCCGGATGGGCTGGAAGGTCTTCGAAGGGACTCTCCTCACCGAGCAGAGGGGCGAGTCGA
>JAGFIR010000118.1 GCA_024103415.1 Acidimicrobiales bacterium | reverse complement strand
GGGGTCGTCTACTCAAACCCGCGCGGTTCCTCCGGGCGCGGCCTCGACTTCGTGCGCTCGGTGGTCGGCGAGGGATGGGGGAAGGTCGACCTCGAGGACATCCGCCGGGTCGTCGAAGCCGCACTGGACCGCTACCCCCGCCTTGATCCCGAGCGGTTGGGGATCATGGGCGGTTCGTACGGAGGGTTCATGACGGCCTGGACGATCGGGCACGAGGACCGCTGGAGGTCGGCCGTGGTGGAGCGTGGCCTGCTCTCGTGGAATTCGTTCGTGGGCACCTCGGACATCGCCGGGACGTTCCCGGATGCCTACAGCGGTGTCGAGTACCCCGACGGATGGGACAGGTGGTGGGAGCTGAGCCCGCTCTCCCTCGCCCACAATGTGACCACGCCGACACTGGTGCTCCACTCGGAGAACGACTTCCGCTGCCCCATCGAGCAAGCGGAGCAGTACTTCACGGCCCTGCTGCGCAACGGGACACCCACCGAGTTCGTCCGCTTCCCCGGCGAGGGTCACGAGATGAGCCGGAGTGGCAAGCCCAAGCATCGCATCGAGCGGTTCGAGGCGATCCTCGACTGGCATGGGAGGTTCCTCTCCCCCTGAGCCGGAGTGAAGCGGGACTTATCAAACCTGAGTCCTATACGCTCAAGGGCGGAATATCATCGGCTTCCTGGCAGTTTCCGAGGAAGCGATGAACTCTGACACCAAGAACACAGGCCAACTGACCCTCCCCGTTCTCCCCCTCCACAACGGTGTGGTCTTCCCCCACATGGTGGTGACCATCAACGTGGAGACTCAGGAGGGCAAGACCGCCGTCGCCGCGGCCGAGCGCAGCGGTGGCCAGATCCTCCTCGTCCCCCGCATCGAAGGGCGATACGCCGCCGTCGGCACCGTGGGCGAGATCCAGCAGATCGACGAAGACGGCAACATCGTCGTCGCCGGCCGCACCCGCGCCCGGGTCGGCGCCGGATCGGTAGACGAATCGGGTGCCCTCTGGGTGACCGTCGACGAGTACCCGGAGGTAGACATCGTCG
This sequence comes from Acidimicrobiales bacterium, assembly GCA_024103415.1. Lineage (GTDB taxonomy): Bacteria > Actinomycetota > Acidimicrobiia > Spongiisociales > ZC4RG35 > ZC4RG35. Next base: position 735 of record JAGFIR010000118.1, on the reverse strand, counting down.
ACGCCGAGCTCGAGGACATGGTCGCCGAGTACCGGGCGGTGGTCACGGCCGTGCTCGAGAACCGCGGCATGGCCGGCGTCGCCGAGCGTCTCCTCGACATGGAGAGCCCGTCCCGGCTCGCCGACCTCGCCGTCTACTCCCCCGACCTCTCCATGGAGCAGAAGGTTGAGTTGCTGGAGGCTCTCGACCTCCGGCAGCGTCTCGGTCTGCTCACCGGCTGGATGACCGAGGTCCTCGCCGACATGGAACTCCGGCGCAAGGTCCGCGAAGAAGCGACCGAGCGCATCGAGAAGAGCCAGCGCGAGTACATCCTCCGCCAACAGCTCGACGCCATCCGCAAGGAGCTGGGTGAGGAGGAAGACGTCGCCTCCACCTACCGCCAGAAGATGGCCGAGACGCCCTTCCCCGAGTCGGTGGCCGAGGCCGTCGAGCGTGAGATCGACCGTCTCGAACGCACCAGTGAGCAGTCCCCCGAGCACTCCTGGATCCGGACCTGGCTGGACACGATGTTCGACGTCCCGTGGGGCGAGATCAGCGACGACCACATCGACCTCGACGAGGCGTGGACGGTCCTCGAGGCCGATCACACCGGGCTTCACGACGTCAAAGAGCGCATCATCGAGCATCTCGCCGTTCGCAAGCTCCGCGCCGAGCGGGGTATCGAGGCCGACACCGACCGCAAGGGCGGCTCGATCCTCCTGCTCGTCGGCCCGCCCGGGGTGGGCAAGACCTCGC
>JAGFIR010000112.1 GCA_024103415.1 Acidimicrobiales bacterium | reverse complement strand
TTGATCGTGGCGTCCTTCTCGATGAAGGTGTCCGTAGACGGGACGTACGCCTCGGGCTGGTAGTAGTCGTAGTAGGAGACGAAGTACTCCACCCGGTTCTTCGGGAAGAACTGCCGGAACTCGTTGGCGAGCTGGGCCGCCAGAGCCTTGTTCGGGGCCAGCACCAGAGTTGGCTTCTGCACCTGCTCGATGGTCCAGGCGATCGTCGCCGACTTGCCCGACCCGGTGATGCCCAAAAGGGTCTGGAACTTGTCGCCGCGCTTCACTCCCTCGGAGAGTTGGGCGATCGCCTTGGGCTGATCACCGGCGGGGGCAAAGTCGGAAACGACCTCGAATCGGGGCATCCCGGCAAGGGTACCGGTGGGGTGTGACAAGGACCGGGGGTCACAAGCGTGTGCGCCACACCGGTACATCGGGCGCTACCCCCTACCCCCGCCTTCGGCGGCGGTACCTTCCCCCAACCTCCGGTTGGGGGACTAATCCCGGGCTCCACGCCGCGGTTCGGGTGCGGCGGTACTTTCCCCCAACCTTCGGTTGGGGGACTAATCCCGGGCTCTACCGCGGTCGGGGGCGGCCGTACTTGATCCTGCGCTGCAGCTTCCGGTGACTTTCAGCTGCCTTCTGGCGGGTTCTCCAGGAGCGACACGGTCTTCTGCACCGCTCCCCAGAGAGTCTCCCGGTCGTCGTGGTTGGGCACCACGATGTCCGCCGAGGCGAGCCAGGCAGCCCTGCCTGGCTGGGTGGCCATGCGCGCCCTCGCGTCCTCCGGCGTCATGCCCCTATCGATGAGCCGGGCCAGGCGTATGTCGTCGGCGCAGTCGACGACCAGCCTTGGCATGGACTCGAAAGCCGGGCGGCCCAGCAGCGGAATCTCCACCACGACAACCCCCGACAAATCCTGGAGACGGGTGGCTATCCGGCCGAAGATATGGGGATGGGTCATGGCCTCGAGCTCCCGGAGCTCCGCCGGATTGCGGAAGACCACGGTGGCCAGCGCCGCCCGATCGATCCTGCCCTCGGTGACGACTTCGGGCCAGCGGTCCGCAACGGCCCCGAACGCAGGTCCGTCGGGAGCGATCACGTCGTGACCGATGGAGTCGGCATCGATGGCATGGACGCCCAACTCCTGGAGCATCCGACGAACGGTGCTCTTCCCCGAACCTATCCCCCCGCCGAGCTGCCACGCCACGGTGCTCACGGACCGCGACGGTAGCCTCTGATCGTGGCGAATCCTGCTCCCTGGGAGACCCGAATCCACCGGACCGTCCTCATCGGTCTGTGGGTCACTCTCGTGGTAGGTGTCATCTCCCACGCCTTCGAGACCCGAGGATCGCCGATCTTCTGGATCACCCTCGTGCTCTCCGCTCTCTACGTGGGCGGCACCGGCGTCATCGAGGTCGACCAATACCGGCAGCGCTTCGGGACCGAGACGATCACACTGGCCGGCGTCGTTCTCGGCGCCGTGGTGATCGTCCTGAGTGGTGGGCCCAACAGCCCGTACATTCTCCTCACGGTCGGCGCTCCCACCCTTGCTGCCCTGATGGGAGGCTTCCGGGCCGGCCTCCTCGCCGGGACCTTCGCCTCCGCTCTGATGACACTGATCACCGTCTCACAGGGATATGAGCCGGTGGAGGCCCTCCCGGCCGTTGCTCTGTATCTGGCTTTCGTGCTCCTCGTGGGTGTCATCCGCCGCCTCCTCGAGGAGATGGACACCACGGCGAGCCAACTAGCCAGCGAGAAGGAAACCGCCACCCAGCAACTGGAACGCCTGGAGCAGATCCACCAGGCCCTGGTCAAGCTCTCCGAAGACGCCTCGGCAGGGCGTCTCAACGTCGTCTCTGTCGCCGCGTCGACCCTGGATGACATCCTGAGCAGATTCCCGGGAGCGGCCGGAAAGCTGGTCGTCCACAACGATTCCGGGCCCGTGGTCCTCGCCGCCCGGGGCATTCCCGACGACGACGGCCACTCCTATGCCCTCCCGCTCGCCACGAGCGACGCGGTCGTCGGTGAGCTGGTAGTCACCTCCACAGCTGAGCTCACCGAGCAGGAGCTCAACGAGATCCGAACGGTGATCCATCCCGTCACCGTGGCACTGGCCAACCATCAACTCCTTCAGGAGATCGTCGGAACCGCCGTCGCGGAAGAGAGGGTGCGCTTGGCCCGCGACCTGCACGACGAGATCGGCCCCGCACTTGCATCCCTCGGACTCGCCCTGGATCTCACCGCCATGCAGCAAGCCTCGAATCCCGATGTGGCTTCGGACTTGCAGGTTCTGCGATCCAACGTCACCAAGCTCGTCGAAGATGTCAGGGCGTCGGTGGCCGACCTCCGCGCCGAGCCGGGACCCACCCTCACCGCACGCCTCACCCAGGCCTTCGGCCGGTTCGAGGGCCCTCCGCCGGTGATCGTCGACCTGATCGAGCGACGCCCGCCCCGGGCTGCGGTGATCGCCGATCTGACCGCGATCATCGTCGAGGCGGCCCGGAACGCCCACGTTCACT
>JAGFIR010000106.1 GCA_024103415.1 Acidimicrobiales bacterium | reverse complement strand
ACCGAGCCCACCTCGGGCTCGGCCCGTGTCGGTGGCCTCGACCCGACCCGCGAGCCTCTCGCGGTGAAGCGCCGCGTGGGGTACATGCCCGACGCGGTCGGCTTCTACGAGGACATGACGGGACGGGAGAACCTCCGGTACACCGCCCGGCTCAACGAGGTCGAGGACGAGCTAGTGGAGGACCGGATCCAGACGCTGCTCGAGGAAGTCGGCCTCGCCGATGCGGCGGACAGCCCCGTCGGCACATACTCGCGAGGCATGCGCCAGCGGCTGGGCGTCGCCGACGCCCTGGTCAAGGACCCGCAGGTCGTGATCCTCGACGAGCCGACCGCGGCCATCGACCCCCAGGGTGTGGCCGACATGCTCGAGCTGATCAGGAACCTCGCCCACCGGGACGGGCGGGCGGTGCTCCTCTCCAGCCACCTGCTCCACCAGGTGCAGGAGATCTGCGACCGCATCGCCATCTTCGTCAAGGGCAAGGTCGTGGCCGAGGGGACACCCGACGAGCTCGGCGCCAAGCTGGCCAAGGGCCAGGCCCGGTTCGAAGTCGTGGCCGACACCACGGAGGAGGCCCTGCGCGGCGCTCTCGGTGACCAGGTCACGGTGCGGGGCGAGGGCAGCCGCTGGCAGGTGACCCTGCCATCGGCCCAGACGCGCAGCGTGCTGCGCAAGCTCGTCGATGCCGACATCCCGGTGCGGGGCCTCACCGACCTCAACGCCGATCTCGACGAGATCTACCGCCGCTACTTCGAGCGGGAGGAGGTGAGCGCATGACGACCACTACGTTCGAGCCGTGGGTGCGGAAGCGCCCGGCCTGGGCGGTGATCGCCTCGAAGGAGTTCTCCGACCACCTGCTGTCGGTCCGCTTCGTCGCCCTGCTGGCGATCATGGGCATGGTGGCCCTGGCCACCGTCTACACCGCCGCGGTGGAGCTGAGGGACGTGGCCCCGCAAACCGTAGGTGAGCCGGGTCTGTTCCTCCGTCTGTTCACCGTGGCCTCGGACACCCTGCGCCTGTCGTTCCTCCAGTTCATCGGTCTGCTGGCGCCCATCCTCGGGATCGCCTACGGCTTCGACGCGGTGAACGGGGAGCGCTCACAGGGAACGCTGCCCCGGCTGGTGTCCCAGCCGATCCACCGTGACGACGTGATCAACGGGAAGTTCGTGGCCGGTCTCGGCGTGGTCGGGCTGACCGTCGTCATCGTCGCCTTCCTGGTGGCCGGTCTCGGGATCTTCCTCCTCGGGGTCGTCCCCGGGCCGGGCGAGATCATCCGGCTCATCGCCTGGACGCTGGCCGCCATCGCCTACATCGGCGTGTGGCTGGCGTTCGCCACCCTGTGCTCGGTGATGACCAGACGGGCCGCCACCTCGGCGATCGTGTCGATCGGCGTGTGGCTGCTCCTGGCGATCTTCGGCTCGATGATCTTCGAGCTGCTGGCCGGGGTCATCTCCCCGGTCATCGCAGGGGACCCGTTCTCCGAGGCGGCCAACCTGCGCACCCAGATCGCCCTCTCCCGCATCTCGCCGATCACCCTCTACCAGGAGGCCTCCACCGTGCTCCTCTCACCCGGAGTTCGGACCGTTGGCCTCGTCACACTGGAACAGCTCGACCGGGCGATCCTCTCCAGGCTGAGCTTCGGCCAGAGCGTGCTGCTGGTGTGGCCGCAACTGGTTGGGATGGTGGCGGCGACTGTGGTGATCTTCGCCTTCGCCTACATCCGGTTCATGCGGCAAGAGGTCAGGGCGTGACCTCGCTCGGCGTGGGGGCGGTCCGCCGCCTCCACGCCAGCACCGCGACACCGATGAGCACGATGCCGATGGACACCCACGCATTGCGGCTCAATCCGAGGAAGCGGAAAGTGGTGTCCGTGCGGATCAGTTCCAGGAGGAACCTGATAGTCCCGTAGCCGAGGAAGTAGACGCCGATGAGGCGGCCTCTCAGCGACGGGAAGCGCCGGTCCAGCCACATGATCGCGAAGGCCAGGGCAACGTTCCACAGCGACTCGTACAGGAACGTGGGGTGGAAGGTCTCGAACTGGGCGTACTGGGGTGGCCGGAACTGCGGGGCGATCTCGAGACCCCACGGCAGATCGGTCGGGGTCCCGAACAGCTCCTGGTTGAAGTAGTTGCCCCACCGGCCCACCGCCTGCGCCAGCGGCAGGGCGGGGGCGAGGGAGTCGAGGAACATCGTCACCGGTCGTTTCAGCTGGCGACAGGTGAGGAAGATGGCGACCGCGCCCAGCGTGAGCCCCCCGTAGAGGGCGAGGCCGCCCTCCCAGATGGCTATCACCTTCCACCAGTCGGGGCCCTGGAACCGGTCGAGATGGGTGGAGACATAGGCGACCCGAGCGCCGAGGAACCCGAAGACCACCACCCGTAGCATGATCTTCTCGGCCTCCTCGGCCGTCCCACCGCGCTCCAGCCAGCGACGCTTGGTGAGCATCCAGGCGATGACGACACCGGTGGTGACGAGGATGCCGTAGAAGGTGACGCGGAGCGGGCCGACGTGGAACTGGTTGATCGACGGCGACGGGATCGACGCCAGGACGGTCGCCCAGCTCACGTCATCGCCCCTTCCTGCTTCGCCCAGCGGAACCACATGACCGCAATGGTGGTCCAGACGACGGGCACAGTGGCGAGTTTCATGATGATTCCTGCGATCTGCTGATCCTCACGCGCCGTCAGCGCCGTCACCCGCGGGGCCAGCTCGTAGAGGGCGTACACCGGGGTCGTCGAGAAGGTGAGGAAGCTCGCGGGGATCACGGCCACCACCGCGGTCGCCATGAACAGGTAGACCATCCGGCCCCAGGGGGCAGACCCGGGGCGACGCCCGAGCGGGGAGATGATGGGGAGCCAGAGGATGAACCCGGCGATCACCCAGGCGAAGTCCATGAACGCCGAACCGATCTGGCTGCGGCGGAAGATCTCGACCGTGCCGGGGGCGTGAGTCGCCATGAGGATCCCGTTGTAGAGCAGGGCGCACATCAGGTAGTTGCCACCGAGCCACTCGGTGACCCGCGTGAGACGGAGCCGATCGAGGAAGCCCCGCGCCATCCACTCGGGGGTGCCCAGCATGAGCAGCGGTGCGGCCCCGACCGTGTACAGCAGGAACTGGATCATGTGGGCGGACGCCATGTAGCCGGCGCCGAGCGTGCCGAGTGGCCAGTCGGTGGCGATCCAGAACACGATCATACCGGCGTAGAAGAACCGCGCCTTGCGGCTGTCGATGGGGCCCGGGTGGCGTCTGACGGCGATGGCGTAGAGGACCATCGGCGTGATGCTCGCCAGCCAGATGCCGGGGTAGGCGATCCACTGCCACGACCACGGCTTGTCCAGCGCCACACACCAGAAGGTGAAGTCACCCATGTCTCACCCCATGTCGGCGAGGATGCGCAGGTCGTTGTTCCACTGGGACTGACGGGTCCCGA
>JAGFIR010000092.1 GCA_024103415.1 Acidimicrobiales bacterium | reverse complement strand
CTTCGTCCTTGCCGCCGGGGAGCACGACACCGATGAGGAAGGCGCGTTGAACCGTGACCGTCAGGTCGGTGACGGTGGCGGTGAGACGGCGGCGCCGACGGGACGCGTGCTCCTGGGTCATCGAGGGGATGTTGCCGGGAACTCCCGGCAAATGAGGCGGAAATTTCCGCGGGTCAGAGGTAGGTCCCCTCGTCTCCGACGTGGCCCAGTTCCTCTTCGGCGATGATCTGGGACTCGCGCACGGCGATCACCGGCTTCCCGGTGGGAGGCCAGATGAAGCGCCACGCACCCGTGGGGACCGCCCAGAATCGCTGCCCGGTCTGCACGTCGACGAGGGACAGGGCGTCGTTGCCGTCCTTGGTGCCGACGGGCACGAGAAGACCGGAACGGGTGGTCGTCTCCTCCGGGGCGTGACCCACCCGCCATCCGGACATGACCTTGTACCCGTTGTCCGAGGTGGTGATTGGCGGAGCCGCTTCGAGCATCACCTACATTGTCGCAGGGCCTGCCAGGTACGGCCACCTCGCAGCGATAGGGTTGGAATCATGGCCAAAGGAACCGGCTTCTCGGAAGCCCTCGAATACCACGAGAACCCGCGGCCCGGGAAGACGGAGATCCGCTCGACCAAGCCGACCGCGACCCAGCACGACCTCTCGCTGGCCTACACGCCGGGTGTCGCGGAGCCCTGCCTGGTGATCGCCGACGACCCGGACGCCGCATTCCGCTACACCAACCGGGGCAACCTGGTGGCGGTCGTCAGCAACGGCACCGCCGTCCTCGGTCTCGGCAACATCGGGCCGCTCGCCGGGAAGCCGGTCATGGAGGGCAAGGCGGTCCTCTTCAAGAGGTTCGCCGACATCGACGTCTTCGATCTGGAGATCGACACCACCGACCCGGACGAGGTGATCCGGTTTTGCGAGCTGCTCGCACCGACCGTGGGGGGCATCAACCTCGAGGACATCAAGGCCCCCGAGTGCTTCTACATCGAGGAGACCCTCCGGGAGCGTCTGGACATCCCTGTCTTCCACGACGACCAGCACGGGACGGCCATCATCAGCGGCGCCGCCTTCATCAACGCCGTCGAGCTCACGGAACGGCAGATGGGCTCGGTGCGGGTGGTGGTGGCCGGGGCCGGCGCGGCTGGCATCGCCACCGCGCGGTTTCTCATCGCCCTCGGCGTGAGCCCGGCGAACATGCTCCTGGTCGATAGCCGCGGGGTGGTCCACTCCGGTCGGGACGATTTGAACGGGCCCAAGACGGAGTTCGCAGTCGACACCGACGCACGGACCCTCGCCGAAGCCCTCGACGGGGCGGACGCCTTCATCGGCGTGTCGGTGGCGGGGACGGTCACCCCGGCGATGCTCCAGCGCATGACCGAGCAGCCGATCGTGTTCGCCCTCGCCAACCCCGACCCGGAGATCGGCTATCACGAGGCCAGGGCGGCCCGGCCGGACGTGATCATGGCCACGGGCCGCAGCGACTACCCCAACCAGGTCAACAACGTGCTCGGCTTCCCGTTCATCTTCCGCGGGGCACTCGACGTCAGGGCCCGGGCGGTGTCCGAAGGGATGAAGGTCGCCGCCGCCAACGCCCTCGCATCGCTGGCGCGGGCGCCGGTGCCCGACTCGGTGCTCAGGGCCTACGACCTGAGCCACCTCCAGTTCGGCCCCGAGTACCTGATCCCCAAGCCGTTCGACCCCCGCGTGCTCTGGTCGGTGGCGCCGGCAGTCGCCCGGGCCGCCATGGCGGAAGGTCTCGCCCGGAAGCCGATCGAGGACTTCGATCGGTATCGCACCGAGCTGCAGACCCGCTTCCAGGCGTCCTACGCCCTGGTGAACGCGATCACGGTTCAGGCCAAGACCGAGCCCAAGCGTGTTGCCTTCCCGCACGCTGAGGATGTCCGGATCATCCGGGCCGCCCGTCGCGTCCTGGACGAGGGCATCGCCACCCCCGTGCTCATCGGTCCCGCCGAGACGATCGCCGCCAGGGCCGAGAGCACTGCGATCTCCCTGGAGGGGATGGAGGTCGTCGACCCCGTGAACGCCGACGAGGAGCGGTACGCCGGCCTCCTTGCCGAGGTCCGGCGGGATCGGGGATTGACCCTGGATGAGGCGAGGAGCCGGGTCGCGGACCCCAACATGCTGGGCTGTCTGATGTTGCGCGAGGGGGAGATCGACGCCCTCCTCGGCGGGCTGTCCACCTTCTACCCGGAGACGATCCGTCCCGCCCTTCAGGTCCTTCGCCTCGAGGAAGGCCGCAGCATCGTCTCGGCGGTGTATCTGGTGGTGGTGAACGGGCGTCCGCTCTTCTTCACCGACTGTGCGGTCAATCTCCAACCCGATGCGCCCCAGCTCGCCGAAATCGCGGTCGCCGCCGCCGACACCGCGTCGGAGGTGTTCGGGCGGGAGCCGAGGGTCGGCTTCATCAGCTATTCGGACTTCGGCTCGGCGGGCGGCGAGGAGCCGGAGCGGGTGAGACGGGCGGTCGACCTGTTCCGGGCTGCGCGGCCGGACATCCCGGCCGACGGGGAGATGCAGGCGGACACTGCCGTGGTCACCGAGCTTCTCAGGGCCAGGAGACCGGAAGGGCCGCTGCAGCGCCTGCCCAACGTCCTCGTGTTCCCGAACCTGACGGCGGCCAATGCCTCGTACAAGCTGCTGAACCGTCTCGCCGGGTCCGAGGTCATCGGTCCGATCCTCACCGGCCTGGCCGGCACGGTTCACGTCCTGCAGCGCGACGCGTCCGTGAACGACGTGGTCAACATGACGGCGATCGCGGTCGCCGAGGCGCAGCGCCGGGAGCGGGCCCGGGTCTAGACGTCGACCGGGCGGTCGGTCCAGAACTCCTCGTAGTGCACGTTGCCCTTGTCTCGCCGGTGGTCGAGTGTGAACCCGCGCTCGTGGAGGATCTGTGCCATACCCACGGTCTCGGGGAAGGTGAGCGAGCCGTCCTCCTCCCACTTCGGCAGCCCGATCATCGCCGGGTTGCCGCAGATGAACACGTGGGTGTTCGACGGGTCGAGGGTCGCACCGAGCATCTCCTCGATCGAGCCGTCGAGGAAGAGGTCCTGGATGTACACCTTCCTGCCGTCGACCGGTTCGCGGGTGGCGAAGAGGTGGTACCGGTAGTTGGGCCATTTCGCCGCCACCTCGGGGTGGATGTGGGCGTAGCCGAGGTCCCGGAGGTATCGGACGCAGACCACGTTGAGGATTCGGCCCTGGTGGCCGCGACGGAGTAGCTCTGCGGTCATGGCGTTCTGCGGGGCCTCGCCCGTCCCGGTGCTGAGGAAGACGACGTTGTCGCCGGGGCCGACGCCTTCGAGCGTGTAACGGCCGGCGAACTTGCGACCCACGTAGATGCGGTCGCCCTCGCCCTTCAAGAACAGACGGGGTGTGAGCGCGGGGATCTCCACCTGGCCGGGTCTCACCTTCACGATGTAGAACTCGACCTCGGGACCGTCGGGTCGAACGAGACTGCCCTTCTCGTCGATGATCGAGGACGAGACCGAGTAGGAGCGGAGCGCCATTCGGTCGTGCTTCTTCGGGTCGAACTCCTCGGGAGCGTCGTCGGATCGGGGCTCCCAGTAACCCAGCCCCAGGGTCGTGTACTGCCCGGGCTGGAATCCCTGCGGCGGCTCGTCCGGTCGCACCTTGAGGATCCAGCGGTCGGGTCTGTGGACGCGAATGTGGGTGATCGTGGCGCTGTAGTGCTCCGCCCTGAGCTCCTCGGGGTCACGAGCCCCGCAGTGGACGAAAAACGTGGCGATCGTGTCCCGGGCCGCATTGGGCGGGCGGATGTCCCCTCCGGCTACGCGGGAAACCGT
>JAGFIR010000069.1 GCA_024103415.1 Acidimicrobiales bacterium | reverse complement strand
CGGATCGCCTTCTCGTATCCGGCGTCGGCGTGGCGCATGACACCGGTTCCGGGGTCGTTGGTGAGGACACGCTCCACCCGGGCCGCTCCCCGGTCGGTGCCGTCGGCGACGACCTGGGCGCCCGCATGGATCGAATTGCCCATCCCCACGCCCCCGCCGTGGTGCACCGCCACCCAGGCGGCGCCGGAGGCGACGTTGAGCATGGCGTTGAGGATCGGCCAGTCGGCGACCACGTCGGAGCCGTCGGCCATGGCCTCGGTCTCACGGAACGGCGACGCCACCGATCCGGAGTCGAGATGGTCGCGTCCGATCACGATCGGCGCCGAGACCTCACCCGAGGCGACCAGTTCGTTGAAGCGCAGTCCAGCCAGATGCCGCTCGCCGTACCCGAGCCAGCAGATGCGCGCCGGGAGACCCTGGAACTTCACCTTCTTCGAGGCCATGTCGATCCAGCGATGGAGCGCCTCGTTGTCGGGGAACAACTCGAGAAGGGCCCGGTCGGTGGCCGCGATGTCGGCCGGGTCGCCCGAGAGCGCCACCCAGCGGAACGGGCCGGACCCCTCGGCGAACAGGTCCCGGATGTAGGCGGGGACGAATCCCGGATAGTCGAACGCCCTCAGGAAGCCGGCCGTCTGCGCCTCTCCCCTCAGGTTGTTCCCGTAGTCGAAGACCTCGGCGCCCTCGTCGGCGAACCCGACCATGGCGGCGCAGTGGGCCGCCATCGACTCGCGCGCCGCCTTGATGTAGGTGTCCGGGTTCTCCTCCCTGAGAGTGGCGGCCTCGTCGAGGTCGTACCCGGACGGGATATAGCCATAGAGCGGGTCGTGCGCCGATGTCTGGTCGGTGACGATGTCGATCTCCACGTCCCGTGCGAGCAGTTCGGGGAAGACGTCGGCGGCGTTTCCCACCACTCCGATCGACACCGCCTCCCTGTTGGCCTTCGCCTCGAGGGCCCTTTCGATGGCGGCGTCGAGGGTGTCGGAGACCTCGTCGAGGTAGGCCGTGTCGAGACGACGCTGGATGCGATGCGGGTCGACCTCGACGCAGAGGGCCACACCTCCGTTCATGGTGATGGCCAGGGGCTGGGCCCCGCCCATCCCGCCGAGGCCGGCGGTGAGGGTGATGGTCCCGGCGAGGCTGCCGCCGAACCGCTTCTCGGCGATGGCCCGGAAGGTCTGATAGGTGCCCTGGAGGATCCCCTGGGTCCCGATGTAGATCCAGGAGCCGGCGGTCATCTGCCCGTACATGAGCAGGCCCTCGGCCTCGAGCTTGTCGAAGGTGTCCCAGTTGGCCCAGCGAGGGACGATCAGGCTGTTGGCGAGAAGGACCCGGGGCGCCATGTCGTGGGTGCGGAAGACACCGACGGGCTTGCCCGACTGGATCAACAGTGTCTCGTCGTTCTCCAGCCGCTGCAGGGTCTCCACGATCTTGCTGAGCGCTTCGTGATTGCGGGCAGCCTTGCCACGCCCTCCGTAGACGATCAGGTTCTCGGGATCCTCGGCCACGTCGGGGTCGAGGTTGTTGAGCAGACACCGCAGTGCGGCCTCCTGCAGCCACCCTTTGGTGTTGAGGGTCGTCCCGGTTGGCGCGTGGAGCGGGAAGGTGAGATCGATCATCGTGGGGGAGACTAGAGAAGCGTCGTTCCCCGGCCCTATGGAAGTACCCCCCTACCCCCGGCTCCGCTTCGCTCCACCGGCGGTACCTTCCCCCACTTCGTGGGGGACTGATCCTTTCAAGATCTCGTGGAGGGAACGACTGCCCCCTACCCGTCGGCTGCGCCGCCGGGTCCCTTCCCCCTTCGCCTTCGCTCAGGGGGACAAATCTCCCCGGCTCCGGCGTTCAGTCGAGACCGGAAGTGAACGGGCGGTTGGGTTGGGTCTCCGTGGCGAACAGGTCCTTGATGTACTCGTAGAACCGCTGGCCGTCGGCCTTCTCCACGACCCGGGCGTTGGGATCGAGCCCGTGCACGCCCCACGACATCGCCGAGTAGCCCCTGGTCAGTGCCGAGTCCGCCTCCACGGCGACGTGATAGTCCCCGACCTCGAGCGCCATGTCCGGGTGCAGGAGCGTCGCCACCGCCAGCGAGTCGGGATGGGTGGAGCCGTGGATGCCGACCCTCTCGTCGAACTCGAGCGTCGCCCTGGTCACCTCGACGAAGAACTTCGACAGGACGGTCCCCTGCTCACCGATGCCGGCGATCATCTCCCGGCTGAACACCGCATCGTTGAGGGTGAGCGGCGCCCACGGGATCACCGTGATCTTCTCGAACCCCGCCTCGAAAACCTTCCGGGCTGCATGGGGGTCGACGTAGAAGTTGAACTCGGCGGCGGCGGTGATGTTGCCCCGGCCGTTGTTCGACCCGCCCATGATCACGAGCTCCTTGACGTTCCGGGCGAACGACGGCTCCTTCACACAGGCCATGGCGATGTTGGTGAGCGGGCCGATGGCGACGATCGAGATCTCCCCGGGGCTCGCAGCCGTGATGCGGATCAAGGCGTCGACCGCGTGCTCGGTCTCGGCGTCACAGCCCTCGAAGTCCATGTCGAGACGGCCGGTACCGGTGCCGTGCACGTTCTCGGCCGACACCCAGGGGACGACCATGGGCTGTGTGCACCCGAGATAGATCGGCGCCTCCCCCAGATGGCCGAGGGCGTTCAGTGTGAGATGGGCGTTGCGCACCTGCTGTTCGAACCCGACGTTGCCGGCGACCATCGTGATGGCGCGAAGGTCCGCCTCCGGGTCGAGCATGCTCACGATGATGGCGATGCAGTCGTCCTGCGCCGTGTCGGTGTCGAGGATGAACGGGGT
>JAGFIR010000054.1 GCA_024103415.1 Acidimicrobiales bacterium | reverse complement strand
GGCTTCACCGAGGCGTTCCTCCAGATGGTCGGTCACCAGGAGGCCCTGTACCGCAAGATCCACGACAAGTTCCTCGACGAGGGCCGCGGCGTCCCGTCCGAAGAAGAGATCGCAGAGGGGATGGACGCGCGGCGTCTGGCGATGACGTCGGCCTGCGTCTCCCACATCCTTCTCGGCGAGCTGCAGGGTCTGGAGGGTGACGAACTGGAGTCGGCCAAAGAAGAGGCCCTCGCCGAGGCCGAAGAGGTGCTCGGTCTCCTGGACGATGGCGGCGACTTCGCCGAGATCGCCCGGGAGCGGTCGACCGACACGGGCAGCGGTGCCCAGGGTGGCGACCTCGGCTGTCAGTCGCCGCAGCGCTGGGTCGAGCCCTTCCGTGACGCGGTGCTCGAGGCGCCGGTCGGCGAGGTCTTCGACGAGCCGGTGCTCAGCGACTTCGGCTATCACATCATCTTCGTCAGCGAGCGGACCGTCCCGACCGACGAGGAGGTCGCGGAGTCCCTCACCACCGACGGTGTGCGCGGGGAGATCGACGCCTGGGTGGGCGAGAAGATGGCCGCCGCCGACGTCACCGTCACCACCCGCTTCGGAACCTGGGACAGCACCGGGCTCCAGGTGGTCCCGCCCGAAGCCTGAAGATGATCACCGTCGTGGGGCTGGGACCCGGCGACTTCGACCGGCTCCCCGAGTCGACCCGGGCGTTGCTCGCCGACCCGGTGGCGACCGTCGTGGTGCGGACGTTGCAGCATCCCGCGGCCGAGCAGCTCTCCGGGATCAGGGAGGTCGTGTCGTGTGACGATCTCTACGACCGGGCGGACACCTTCGAAGATGTCTACGACGCCATCGTCGAGCGCATCACGGGTATTGCCTCGTCCGGTCCCGTGGTCTACGCCGTGCCGGGCAGTCCACTCGTGGGGGAGTTCGCCGTCCGGCGTTTGCTCGAGCGGGTTCCGGACGCCAGGGTGATCCCGGGGGAGTCGTTCGTCGACGCCATCCTGACCACCGTCGGGTACGACCCTTTCGACCGCGGCCTGCAGATACTCAACGGCCACGACCTTCCCGATCCGCTGGTGTTGGACAAGCCAACGATCATCGGCCACCTGCATCGTCCCGAACTGCTCGCCGACGTCGCCGCCCAGGTGGCCCGGGTGATCCCCGAGGAGTCCACCGTCGAGGTCCTGGTCGACCTGGGCACTGCGAACGAGCGGGTGGTCGCTACCGTGGCGTCCGCCATCGACCCGGAGCTGGCAGGTCTCCGGACGAGCCTCTGGGTGGACGCCGAGCCAGGCGGGCTGATCGGTGCGATCCGCACGATGCGGGTCCTCCGACAGGAGTGCCCCTGGGATCGGGAGCAGACCCATCAGAGCCTCACCAAGAACCTCGTCGAGGAGGCCTACGAGCTCATCGAGGCCATCTCGGCACTACCCGAAGGCGAAATCGACTGGGCCGCCTACGCCGGGGTCGAGGACGAGTTGGGGGATCTCTTCCTCCAGGTCCTGTTCCACGAGGCCATAGCCCGGGAGGCGGGGGTCTTCGACCTCGACGGCGCCGCCGAGACGCTCCGTCAGAAGCTCGTCCGCCGACATCCTCACGTGTTCGGTGACATCGAGGCCGGCTCGCCGGACGAGGTGAAGCGTCGATGGGACCGGATAAAGGCGGAGGAGCGGGGCGGCGAGGTCCCCGATTCCGCACTCGGCGGCGTCCCCTCCGGGATGCCCGCACTGCACCGGGCATCGAAGATCCAGAACAAGGCCGCAAAGGTGGGTTTCGACTGGCCGTCGGCCGACGGCGTCCTGGAGAAGCTTCACGAGGAGATCGAGGAGCTCCAGGAAGCGATGGCGGGGTCGGGATCCATCGAGGACGAGATGGGAGACCTCTTGTTCACGGTGGTGAATCTGGCCAGACATCTCGACGTGGACACCGAGGTGGCGCTGCAGCGGGCCGTGGACCGCTTCGCCCGCCGCTTCCGGGCGATGGAATCCGAGGGTCCTCTGGAGGGTCTGACGCTCGACGAGCTCAACGCCCGCTGGGAATCGGCCAAGTAGCCGGTGCTCCGGAACATCGCGTCGCTCCTGTTACCTTGATCGGGCCACCGATCCAGCAGATCTGATGCCCGACACCATCATCGAAAGAGTTCACGCGCGACAGGTCCTCGACTCCCGTGGGAACCCCACCGTCGAGGCCGAAGTGACCACCGGGTCCGGCTTCGGCCGGGCCATCGTCCCGTCCGGCGCCTCCACCGGCACCTACGAGGCGGTCGAGTTGCGTGACGGGGGCAAGGAATGGATGGGCAAGGGCGTCGGCCGGGCGGTCGCCGCGGTCAACGAGGAGATCGGCCGGGCTCTCGTAGGCCGGGATGCCACCCGTCAGGAAGAGCTCGATCAGTTGATGTGCGACCTCGACAGCACCAAGGAGAAGTCTGCACTGGGCGCCAATGCCATCCTCGCCGTCTCGATGGCCGTCGCCAGGGCCGCGGCAGCGAGTGTCGACCTTCCCCTCTACCGCTATCTCGGCGGGCCGGCAGCACGGATGCTCCCCGTTCCCTGTCTCAACGTGCTCAATGGCGGCGCCCACGCCGCCAACTCCGTCGACATCCAGGAGTTCATGCTCGTCCCTGCCGGTCTGCCCTCCTTCAGCGAGGCGCTGCGGGCGGGTGTCGAGACCTACCACGCCCTGAAGCGGGTCCTCGCCGGAAGGGGTCTCTCCACCAACGTCGGCGACGAGGGTGGGTTCGCCCCCAATCTCGCCACCAACGAGGAAGCCCTCGAGTTGCTCATCACCGCCATCGAACAGGCCGGCTATCGACCGGGCGAGGACGTCGCCCTCGCCCTGGACGTGGCCGCCACCGAGTTTCATCGGGAGGGCTCTTATCAGCTGGAGGGTCGGTCCCTGGTCGCCGGTGAGATGGTCGACTACCTGAGCGATCTCTCGGAGCGCTATCCCCTCGTGTCCATCGAGGACGGCATGTCGGAGGAGGACTGGGCCGGTTGGGAGTCCCTCACCGAGGTGGTCGGGGGAAGGGTCCAGCTGGTTGGAGACGATCTCTTCGTCACGAGCGAGGACCGTCTGCGCCGCGGGATCACCGAAGGGATCGCCAACGCCATCCTGATCAAGGTGAACCAGATCGGCACGGTCTCCGAGACCCTGCACACCATGGAGCTCGCCCAGCGGTCCGGCTACGGCCGGATGGTCTCGCATCGCAGCGGTGAGACCGAGGACACGTTCATCTCCCATCTCGCCGTGGCGACGAACGCCGGCCAGATCAAGTCCGGCGCCCCCGCCCGCGGCGAGCGGACCGCCAAGTACAACCAGCTGCTCAGGATCGAGGAGCGTCTCGGCCAGGAGGCCAGGTTCGCCGGCTGGGCCCCGTTCCGGAGGCTGCGGTGAAGCGTCTCCGGCGCCCCTGGGTGGCGGTGGCCACGATCCTCGTCTTCCTGCTCGGCATCGCCTTCCTCACCCAGGTGGTGCCGTATCGCCAGATCATGGAGGCGAACCAGAACGTGACGCGTGCCCGCGAGCGGCTGGCTGCGCTCGAGGCCGAGAACGACGAGCTCCAGGCGGACGTCGAGGCTCTGGACACCGACACGGAGATCGAGAAGCTCGCCCGGGAGAAGCTGGGGTACGTGCGTCCGGGAGAGGTCGCCTACGTGGTCCTCGACCCGCCGGAAACCGGCGAGACCCCCCCGGAGCCCGAGCCCGAGCCCGAGGAGCCACGGCGCACCTGGGTGGAGCGCGTCTGGGACTTCATAACGGGCGCCGACATCGGCGATGACGACGCCGGCTGATCGGCGGACGGTCGAGGTCCAGATCGGGCGGCCCGTCCGGGCCGACATCGAGGTCGTGTCCAGGTGTCACCTCGGCGTCCCGGTCGTGGTCAGGGTCCCGCCGATCCTCGACGACGGGACCCCGTTCCCGACCCTCTTCTGGCTGAGCTGTCCCCTCGCCAACAAGCGCGTCGGGCGGCTGGAGGCCTCCGGGGGCGTGCGTCGCATGGAGCAGAAGGCCTCCGTGGATCAGGAGTTCGGCACACGTCTCGAGAAAGCCCATCGCTCGTATGAGGAGGAGAGGGCCGCGCTGCTCCCGACCGAGACCGGGCCGGCCCCGACGGGTGGGGTCGGCGGCTCCCGTGTCGGTGTGAAGTGTCTGCACGCCCACTACGCCCACACGAGGGCCGGGAGGGAGAACCCGGTGGGTGACCTGGTGGCGGGCTGGATCGAGCCGCTCGACTGTGTGGTGCCGTGCGTGATCGATGGTGAGCCCAACCCGGAGTGGGAACCCCGCCCGTGAGGGTCGCCGCCGTCGACATCGGCACCAACTCCATGCGTCTCCTCATCACGGACGGCGTAGAGGAGGTGGGTCGCTGGGAGAGGGTCACCGGTCTGGGGAGGGGAGTGGACCGAACGGGCCGTCTCGCCGACGACGCCATCGAGCGGACCCTGGCCGCTCTTGCCGAGTATCGGGAGCTGGTCGATGGAGCCGGGGCGGAGCGGGTGCGGGCCATCGCCACTTCGGCATCTCGTGACGCGGTGAATCGGGAGGACTTCTTCGACGCCGTCGAAGAAGTCCTCGGGGTGCGGCCGGACCTGATCACCGGGGAAGAGGAGGCCCGCCTCGCCTTCGCCGGCGCCACCTCGGATTGGGAGGGCCCGCCGCCCGCGATGGTCGTCGACATCGGCGGTGGCAGCACCGAGTTCGTGACCCGGGACCTGGCGGTCTCGGTCGACATCGGCTCGGTCCGGCTCACGGAGCGGGTCATCCCGACCCGCCCGGCTCCGTCGAGCGAGATCATCGCGGCACGCCAACTGGTCGGGGAGATGTTCTCGGGGCTCGGTCTGCCGCAGGCCCACGCCGTTATCGGCGTCGGCGGCACCTGGACCGAGATCCCGAAGTTGAGGGGGGTCACCCACGAGCAGTACTCGCACGGGGAATCGGTCGACCCGGGGATGCTCGATGATCTGATAGCCCGTCTCGCGAGGCTCACGGTCGAGGAGACCGCGGAGATGACCGTGCCGATGCGGGCACCCGTGATCCTGGCGGGCCTGATCGTCGCCGAAGGTGCCCTGCGTGCCGCCGGGGCGAGCAACGCCGTGGTGTCCATCCGGGACTCGCTCGACGGTGTCGCCGCGGGACTGCTCTCCGACGGCTTAGCCTGATCCTGCCCGGCCCGGGTGGCGGAATCGGTAGACGCGAGGGGCTTAAACCCCCTTGAGCCAATCGGCTCGTGTGGGTTCGAGACCCACCCCGGGCACCCGATTCGGGGGAGCTCGTTCGGCTCCCCGTCGCAGCCACCTACTCTTGGGTTCCCATCGACCGAAAGGAACGAGACATGGCACTCGACAGCACCGGACGCGCCCACTGGGAAGGCGACCTCTTCACGGGTCACGGCACCGCGTCGGTCGACTCCGGAGCCTTCGACCCGGTCCAGGTCGACTGGAAGGCCCGCGCCGAGGACCAGGGGGGCAAGACCAACCCCGAAGAGCTGATCGCGGCCGCTCACGCCACCTGCTACTCGATGGCCTTCTCCAACATCCTCGCCAAGAACGAGACGCCCCCCACCAGCCTCGACGTCTCCGCCACCATCACCTTCGTCCCCGGCACGGGGATCACGACGTCCCGTCTCACGGTGACCGGTGTCGTCCCCGGCATCGACGAGGCGAAGTTCCTCGAGCTCGCCGAGACCGCCAAGGACAACTGCCCCGTCTCCAAGGCGCTGACCGGGAACGTCGAGCTCTCGGTCGAGGCCACGCTGGCCGGCTAGGCCTCGTCCGACTGTCGCCGCCGGTACGCGGAGACCGCCTCCCTGGTCGAGCATGTGCTCGAGCAGTGGCGGCGTGATCGGTTGCGGGACGCGTCCACGTAGACGTCGTCGCAGTCGGCTGCGGCGCACACCCCGAATCGGTCGATCCCGTGCTCCACGATCACGCTGGCCAGGCCCATCGCCGTGGTGGCCGCCAGCCAGGAGACCATGTCCGAGTCGATCGGCTCGAAATGGAAGTGCGCCACGCCGCTGTGCAATGACAGACGCGGCTGTGCGTCGTATCTGGAGAGGATCTCGTTGAGGCGATCGGCCGCCACGTTCTCGTCGCCTGCCGAAACGACCTCGCGCAAGGTCGCTCTCAGTGTCTTGACCGCCTCCAGGTCCGCCGTTTTCGGCGGGCGGGCCACGCCCTCCCACATGTGACGGTAGGGCTCGAGAAAGCCCTCGAGATCGGAAAGCGAAGCGAGTGAATCCGAGGACCTGCCCCTGGTGTTCATGAGAGAGACGGAGAGGTCCACCGGTTCACCGGTGTAGTGGGAGAAATCCATGTTTGTGTAACTGCAGGGGCTCTATACAGTAAGGAGCGTAATCGTGAAGACCCCTTACGACACCGAAAGAAGCACCATGATTCAGATGGCCAACATCCTGCTCGGCAACCTCCGCAGGGAGGCCGAGGAGGAGCGTCTCGCCCGCAAGGTGAAGCGGTCCAACCGGATCGTCCACCTGGGTCTTCGCCGCGTCGAGCACAGCGACGACGCCGCGGCATGAAGGATTGAGGCAGGTTATCCGGCCCTCCTCCCCGGATAACCTGTCCTCATGACATCCGCGGAGCATCCAGCGGAGCGCCTCATCCGGGAGGCGATCGAAGCCGGCGAGTTCGAAGATCTCCCCGGTGCCGGAAAACCGATCCCCGGCGCGGGCCAGCCCGATGATCCCCTGTGGTGGGTGCGCGGCTGGGTCGAGAGGATGAGAGAAGACGAAGCCGCCGGATCCTCCGACGAAGCTTGATCCCCCCCGAGAGATGCGGGGCGCCCCCATGCCCCGCATCTCCCGTCGACGCCTGAGGCGTCGAACCTGGCGTTATCGGATCAACCCCTCGAGGTCCGCACCGCCGAACTCGTCGGCCCGTCGGGCGAACCTGTCTCTCGCCACTTCGCTGGTGAGCTCGCCACGGTTGCTGAAGCTGACGAGTCCGCATTCGCTGCACACGGACCGCTCCAACCCGGCGACCTCGACCGAAACCTTCATCTCGTGAGCGCAACGATCCTGTCGTCCGCGCGTCAGTCGCTTCACTTGCTGCCTCCCAGGCGCCATGTTCTCGCCTGGAAGCATGCGAGATCGGGGCGGTCCTGTCCATGAGCCTTCCGGCCCAAGAATCCGGAAACTAGCCGGCCCCGAACGCGGTCGAATGGGGTGGAGGTACGAAATGGCCGCATCCATAGCGGTTCCGAATGGGTGGCGGATCCATGACTATCTGGTCGGGATCCTGGGTGGCGGGGGACTGGGCGCCGTGCTCGGCGTGTTCCTCGCGGGGCGCGTGCTGCCCGATGGTGTCAGCACACCGCTCGTCCTGGCAGTGACCGCGGTGCTCGGCGCGCTGCTCGGCATCGCCCTGATGAGGGAGACGCGCAAGAGCCACGATGGCTTCTGGACCGTCACCACCGTGGTGATGTGGGTCGTGGCCATCGCTTCGGCGGTGTTCCTCACCCTCCTGTACGAGGCGATTCTCGGGCTCACCTGACCCTCCTCGCCCGGGATATTCCGCCCGGGGCGTCTGGCTACTCTGCGACGCGACCAAGGAGAGCCTGAACATGCCCACTCATGCGGAACTGCTGGCGCGTCATCGCCAGGTGCTGCCCGACTGGATGATCCTGTACTACCGGGAGCCCATCGCCATCGTGGACGGCGAGGGGCGGCACGTCACCGACGCAGAGGGGAACCGTTATCTCGACTTCTTCGGCGGGATCCTCGTCACCATGTCCGGTCATCGCATCCCGCAGGTCGTCGAGGCGATCAAGACCCAGGCCGACAGGTTGCTGCACTCGTCGACCCTCTACCTGATCGAGTCGCAGATCGCTCTGGCCGAGCGGATCGCCGCGCTGAGTGGCATCCCGAACGCCAAGGTCTTCTTCACGAACTCGGGGACCGAAGCCAACGACGCCGCCCTGATGATCGCCACCCAGTTGCGAGGGTCGAACCAGGTGATCGCGTTCCGCGGCAGCTACCACGGTCGGTCCCACTCCACGGTCGGCGTGACCGGGCAGCGGGCCTGGTCGGCGACGGCGCTGAGCCCGTTCCAGACCACATACGTCCATGGCCCGTACCGGTTGCGCAGCCCGTTCGGCCATCTCCCGGACGAGGAGTTCACGGCCGCGTGCGTGCGCGACCTCGAGGACATGCTGACGGTCGCCACCGCCGGGCAGGTCGCCGCGATGATCGCCGAGCCGATCCAGGGAGTCGGCGGGTTCGCAACCCCGCCCGACGGGTTTCTCGGGGCCATCAAGGAGGTCACCGACCGTCACGACATCCTGTTCATCTCTGACGAGGTGCAGACCGGCTGGGGACGTACGGGGGAGAACTTTTGGGGTTACCAGGCGCACGGGATCGTCCCCGATCTGCTGACGTTCGCCAAGGGCCTGGGCAACGGCATGGCGATCGGTGGCGTCGTCGCACCGGCGGAGATCATGGACTCATTGCCTGCGAACTCCATCTCCACGTTCGGTGGCAATCCGATCTCCACGGCGGCGGCACTCGCCAACCTGGAGTACGTGCTGGAGAACGACCTGCAGACCAACGCTCTCAAGGTGGGTGCCCGACTGAAAGCCGGTCTCGACGACCTCGCCGATGAGATCCCCGAGATCGTCGAGGTCCGGGGCAAGGGCCTGATGCTGGGAGTCGAGTTCGGCGATCCCTCGACCAACGAACCGCTCTCCGCACTGACCGGCGAGGTCATGGAAGAGGCGAAGAAGGAGGGTCTGCTCATCGGCAAGGGCGGCCTGTTCGGGAACACCCTCCGGATCGCGCCACCGCTCTCTCTCACCGAGGCCGAGGTCGACGAGGGTTTGGAGAAGCTGCGCTCCGCGGTACTCCGCGCCAGAGACTGAGCGGGAATCAACCGCCCACCAGATTGGTTGTCATGTCAACTAGATCAAACGCGGGCGTGACCGCCCCCGGCTTCGAGGTGTGTGAATGGAACTTGGACTGACCAGCTTCGCCGAGACGATCCCGGCGCCGGGCGGCGAGCCCGTCGACCACGGGAAGCGGCTCCGGCAGATCATCGAGGAGATCGTGACCGCCGAGGACGTCGGCCTCGACGTCTACGGCTTGGGGGAGCACCACCGCCCCGACTTCGCGGCCTCGGCTCCGGCCATCGTGCTGGCAGCCGCCGCCGGGAAGACCTCCCGCATCCGGCTCTTCCCCGCGGTCTCCATCCTGTCCACCGACGACCCCGTCCGGGTGTTCCAGCAGTACGCCACGCTCGACCTGATCTCGGGTGGGCGGGTCGAGCTGCTCGTCGGACGGGGCTCGTTCATCGAGTCGTTCCCGCTCTTCGGGTATCGCCTCGAGGACTACGACGAGCTATTCGCCGAGAAGTTGGACCTGCTCATCAAGATCAGGGACGAGGAAGGTCCCATCGAGTGGTCGGGACGCTTCCGCCCACCCATCATGGGTCAGGGCATCTACCCCCGCCCGGAGCGACCGCTCCCGA
>JAGFIR010000041.1 GCA_024103415.1 Acidimicrobiales bacterium | reverse complement strand
TGAGGAAGTGGAGCTTCTCCCTCCCCGCACGACGGGTGACCACGAGGTTCGCCTCCTCCAGCACCTTGAGGTGCTTCATGACCCCGAACCTGGTCATGTCCAGGCCCGACTCCAGCTCCGTGAGCGTGCGGCCGTCACGCTCGTAGAGCAGGTCGAGGAGAAAGCGACGGGTCGGATCGGCCAGCGCCCGGAAGACCAGGTGCAGTTCGTCCCTGCCCTCGTGCTCATCCACCATGCGTGACATCATATGTGACCAAAAAGTCACATGCCAAGGTGTATGTTTCGCAGATGCTCACAGTTGGAACCGTCGTGCTGACCGTGGAGGACCTCGACCGGGCCGCCGAGTTCTGGCGTCAGGCCCTCGGCTACGTCAACCGTTTCGAACCGAGGAAAGACTGGCTGATCCTCGACCCCCCGCCGGGTGAGCCGGGCACGTCGATCGCCCTCTCGGTCACCGGCTACGCCCAGCACTACCCGCCACCCACCCACCTCGATCTCTACGCCCACGACCAGCAGGCCGAGATCGAACGGCTCATCGGTCTCGGTGCCCGGCGCGTCGACTGGGACGGGTATCCCCCGGGGGCCGACTGGGTGGTTCTCGAGGACACCGAGGGCAACCGATTCGACGTCATCGACGCCCCGGGATGGGACCCGGTGGCCCGGAAGACAAGCTGACGAACGGCCCTAGCTGTTCGGGGCCGGCATCCCATAGCCTGGAAACGAGTCCCCGATCTAGGAGGAACTTCGTTGAAACTTCACACGAACATTCCGACCCGCGGCGAGGTGAGCCGCCTGTTCGCCAACAACGACCCGGCGTCGGTGTCGATCTATCTGCCCACCGACCCGACGTCCAACGGCCAGGCCGAGCGCATCGCACTGAAGAACCTCGTGTCCGAGGCCACTCGCCAGCTCGAGGAGGCGGGCGTCTCCAAGCGTGAGATCGCCGACATCGAGGCGCACTTCGAGGATCTCGCCGGCGACGGGCAGTTCTGGAAGTTCCAGGCCCGCACCCTCGCCGTCTTCGCCACCCCCGACTCGCTGGTCGGCTTCCGGCTGCCCAACCGGCTCAGCGAGATGGTCGCCGTCGCCGACCGCTTCCACCTCAAGCCGCTCCTGCGTTCGATCACCTTCCCGCAGGCGGCGCTCGTGCTGGCCATCTCGCAGAAGTCGTCCCGTCTGCTCGAGGTCCTCCCGGAAGGGATCGCCACCGAGGTGGATCTGCCCGACCTCCCCCAGGGCGTCGAGGATGCCGCCCGCATCGTCCACGTCGAGGACCGAGCCCCCAAGGGCAAGACCCAGAGCTCGACGGCCGAGAAGAGCCATCTCCGGATCTACAGCCGCACCATCGACAGGGTCATCCGCCCGCTCATCGCCGGGCGTGACGTCCCGCTGATCCTGGCCGCAGCCGAACCGCTCGACTCGATCTACCGGTCGGTGAACACCTACCCGCACCTCGCCGGGAAGTCGATCGCAGGCAATCCGGACGGTCTGAGCGAGACGGAGATCGCGAGCAAGGCACGGGAGATCCTGGACGATCTCTACGCCCGCCAGTTGACCGACCTGCACGACCTCTATGAAAAGCGTCTCGCAGAGGGTCGCGCCGGCAGCGACATCGCCAACATCGCCCGCGCCGCCACTTACGGGATGGTCCACACCCTACTGGTCGACATCGACTCCGTGGTCCCGGGCTTCATCCACGAGGACGGATCGGTGGAGTTCGCCGAGAGCGACGACGGGGTCGCGTTCGGGATCGTCGACGAGATCGCACGGCGGGTGTGGGAGAGCCGCGGCACGGTGCTCGCCGTGAGACGGGAAGACGTCCCGGGCGGTGGCGACGTCGCCGCCATCCTCCGGTACTCCTTCTAGGACTCTTCCTCGGAGCGAACCCAGACCGCGAGCGAC
>JAGFIR010000016.1 GCA_024103415.1 Acidimicrobiales bacterium | reverse complement strand
TTCGCCTAGACCCCGTACCAGTCGAGGACGCGCAGGGCCCGCAGTGTGTTCCACCTGCTCGGCCGGCCGTCTCCGTCCTCCATGTCGAAGTAGACGTGTCCGGGGTGCGTGTTCTCCAGCGGCCACCTGCCGTCGGCATCCCGCTTGGACAGAACGAGGTCGATCGCTTCCTCACATCTCGGGTCGGGGGCCCGCGTGCCACGCAAGTGATCGAGCCCGCGGAGCACGTCGTAATGCCACCTCGTCGGGAACGAGAACTCCGTCCAGGCGGGACGGAGCAACTCACCGGTGCTCAGGCTCCGCATCATCTTCCGCTCGAGCAGGTACTCCTCGCCCGGCTCACGGGCGGTGGTCACCTCGGGCGTCGGGCCGTGAGCCTGCTCGTACCCGGCGAGGGCCTCGAGAACGCTGATCGTGGTGTGAAAGGAGGATCGCGTCGAGCCGTACTCCATGGCGCAGTTCCAGCCACCGTCCTCCATCCGTTGGGAGAGGAGCCGATCGAGCAGGGCGTCGACATCGTGGCCGTAGTACGCACCCAACGCCACCACCATCGCATTGACGCACACCTCGGTCTCGCCCTGGAAGTAGTCCCATACCTCCCCCAACCCGGTGTCCCACTTCACGTTGTCGGCCACCAGGCGGGTGGCCCTGGCCACCACCTCGTCCCCGGGGTCGACCCCGAGGCTCCGCAGCAATAGAAGGGTGTAGGTCGTGGACGTCCATTTCGGGTCGTAGGTCCCGATCGTCCGTTGCGCCCAACCGAGCAACCAGAGATACCGGTCGGCGCCGGGGTGCTCCCGGTCGAAGGGGTCGGTGTGGAGACGCTCGACCTCGGCGACGTCGATCCCGATGATCTCGGCGGCCTCCTCCGTCGGGATGTGGTGGAGGTCGAACAGTCGACGCCGGTCCTCGCCTGCTGGCATCTCACCGGGGTCACGGAGATGCTCATAGCCCTGCGTGCCCCACTGGCCGTCGGGGCCCTGATATGCCAGGAGCCGGGCCCCCCAGCCCTCCCGGGCGACCCGGGACCGCTCCTCCTCCACCTCCGCTTCGGGTGCACCGAGAAGATCTCGCTTCACCTGCCAACGGATCGAAGGGTCAGAGTCGAGCAGCCAGGCGTGGATCTCGGGATCGCTCATTGCCCGAGGATCACACGGTCTGCGGACCGCAGATGTCCGCTATGACTGGAGAGGTTCATCGAATGGCCTTCTCGACGAGTTGGGTGATCTTCTTCTCCACCTCGGGGTTGATCGCGGTGACCGCGAAGGCGGTCGGCCACATGACACCGTCGTCGAGGTTCGCCTTCTCCTCGAAGCCCAGCGTCGGATAACGGGTGTCGTACTTCGAGGCCGCCTGGAAGAAGAGGACGACCTTCCCGTCCCGGGCGTATGCCGGCATGCCGTAGTGGGTCTTGGGCTCGAGGTCCGGAGCGACCGTTTGGACGATCTCATGGATCTTCTCGGCGATGACCCGATCGGACTCGGCCATCTCGGCGATCGCGGCCAGGAGGGCGTCCTCGCCCTTCTTTCCCTTCTTCTGTGCCCTCAGCTCCCGGGATCGCTCCCTGACGGCGGCCTTCTCGGCGTCGGACAGACCGCCGGAATCCTTCGACATCGCAACCTCCTGCTCGTTCTTCTTTGACGCTACCCGGGCCAACCCTTCGGGAACCGTGGACCCTTGCGGGTCTTAGGATGAAGCCATGGCCGACCGTCTCGTCTCCTACGACCCGAGGAACCTCCAGCCGGTCGGCGACGTGGAGACCACCTCACCGGGCGAGATCCAGGGCATCGTCGAGCGCTCGCGCAAGGCCTTCCGGACCTGGAGCGCCCTTGGCTTCGACGAGAGGAAGCAGCACCTCCTCACCTTCAAGCGAACCATCCTGGCTCGCGGCGAGGAGGTCGCCGAGATGGTGTCCCGGGAGACGGGCAAGCCGACGTCCGACGCGTACCCCTTCGACGTCCTCACCTCGCTCAACCTCATCGACCACTACGCCCGCAACGCCCGCAAGTACCTGAAGCCGCGGAAGGCCGGGACCTGGCCGTACGTCTCCACCCAGGGGTGGGTGCAGTACGAGCCCAGGGGCGTGGCGGGGGTCATCTCACCCTGGAACTATCCATTCTTCCTCTCCATCATCCCCACCGTCTCGGCATTGGCGGCCGGCTGCTCGGTCATCCTCAAGCCGTCGGAGCGCACGCCACTCACCGGGCAGCTCCTCGGCGAGCTCGCCGAGGAGGCCGGTCTGCCGACGGACCTGATCCAGGTCGTCCAGGGCGGGGGCGAGGTCGGCGCCGCCCTCGTCGACCATGTCGACATCATCGCCTTCACCGGATCGTCGGCCGTGGGCCGCAAGGTCGCCGAGGCGGCGGCACGGAGGCTCATCCCGGCGGTGCTGGAGCTGGGCGGGAAGGACCCGCTCATCGTCCTCGAGGATGCCGACCTCCGGCAGGCCGCCCGGGCGGCGGTGTGGGGCGGGATGGTCAATGCCGGGCAGACCTGCACGTCCACCGAGCGCATCTATGTCGTCGATGCGGTCCACGACGAGTTCATGGTGGAGCTGGACAAGGCGCTGGAAGGTGTCTCGGCGGCCACCGGCGATCGCAAGGACATCGGGCCGCTCATCGACGACCGCCAGTACGAGCACGTGCGCCGTCAGATCGACGAGGCAGTTGCCGCGGGCGCACGCCTGCTCCGGGGTGGCCGGACACTCGAGGGTCCCGGGGGCCACTACATCGAGCCCACGGTGCTCACGGACGTCGACAACTCCATGCCGATCATGCAGGACGAGACCTTCGGGCCGGTGATCGCCGTGACCAGGGTCCCCGACGAGGACACCGCGGTGGAGCTGGCCAACGACACCAGGTACGGGCTGCACGCCACGGTGTGGTCGAAGAACCGGGCCCGTGCCGCGAGGATCGCCTCCCGCCTGCGGTCGGGCACCGTCGCCATCAACGACACGGCGGTCAACTTCGTCATGACGACCATGCCGTTCGGTGGTGTCGGCGAGTCCGGGCTGGGCTCTGCGTTCGGCGAGGAAGGCATCCGCTCCTATTGCATAGCCAAGGGGATCACCCGGGCCCGCACCCCGCTGCCCACGACGGCGCTGCTCGGTGTTCGATTCCCGCGCCGACGGGGGATGGCCTACTGGAAGGGCCTGGCCAGGGCGCTGTTCCGCTGGTGATCAGATCGCGGCGAACCAGCCCATCGCCCCCCGCATGGCGATGGAGTGCTGGTGCGGGTGGAACATGTACCGCCCCCGCTCCGACAGCGTGAACTCGAGGATCGCTCGGTCCATCTGGCCGAACTGGACGACGTCGTGCTCGAAGGCCGGCACCTCGCCGATCCCGGCCGGGTACACCTTGAAGGTCTCGGCGTGCAGATGGAACGACGCGACCGGGTCGTACTCGGTGGCGTTGACCACGTAGGCCCGGACCGGCTCGCCGGCGGGGATGCGGATGGGGAACTTGTCGTAGAAGCCGGCGATCCCGTTCCAGGCATAGAGCTGGTTGTAGCCCCGCTCCTCCGGATCCCAACCCGCGAGGACGAGGACGATCTCGTGTGCCTCGGGTCTACCTCCAGGCGGGTCGACGATGAACACCCCGTAGAGGCCCCGGGCAATGTGTTGGTCGATGGGCATGCTGTGGCAGTGATAGGGGTGGACGCCGGCCGGTCCCGCCTCGATCTCGTAGACGGTCTCGCCACCGGGGGGAACCGGCTCCCACCCGTCGTAGAACGGGGAGTGCCGGCCGTGGAAGTGGAGGTTGTGGTCGTGCCCGGTGAAGTTCCGGAAGCGAATCCGGAGCAACTCCCCTTCGGTTGCCCGGATCGTCGGTCCCGGCGCCGTCCCGTTGTACATCCAGGCGTCGACGGTGTGACTCCGTGAGACCTGGAGCGGCGCCTCGACCACCGTCATCTCCAGTTCCCGGACCGCCTGGCGCGACGGAGGCGGCGGCACGGTCACATGATCGAGCTCGGCGCCCTTCATCCACTCCGGGGGCGAGAACTCGCCGCTGTACGGCCCTGCAGCCGCGCCGGCGGGCAGACCGCCCGACAACCGCCGCTCGGCCGGGCCTGCCGGGACACCGTGGCCCGAGTGGCCGCCGGGGGCGTAGGTCTCGCCCTCCCCGGCGACGGCCGGTTCGGCTCCGATGATCTGGCCGGCGAAGGCGCCGCCGGCCACTCCGGCGCCGAAGAGGGTGGCGCCCCCGAGACGCTTCAGTGCCTGTCTGCGGGTGATCTTCCCCGTCACAGGATCTTTCCGACGAGCAACGACGCCACCACCACGACGAGATAGACACCGAAGCCGCCCAGCCCCACCAGGAGCCGTCTTCCGGGTCGGATCCCGGTGTTGCCCGCAAGCACATAGGCGAGGACGCCGAAGAACGGGATCAGCACGATGGGGACGGTCCAGACGACCCTGGCGACCATGCTCCGCTCCGACCGCCACAGATTCCAGAGCGCCCAGGCGCCGCCGAGCACGTAGACGGCGAGCGGGATCCACCACATGATCGTCCCGAACCAGACCGGCCAGAAGCCACCGTCCACCGCCACACCCAGGATCACGGGCCGACGGTCGGCGATGTCGACGTCCGCGGGCAGCTGGGGCGTCTCGTACCCGCCGATCTGGAGCCCGGCGAAGACGTCGATCGCCGGACGCACCGGAGCTTCGGCACCGCCGGGGAGCTGATCGAAGGTCAACTCCGGCTTGGGAGCGTCGCCGTGGCCCAGTTGCGGAGACTGGCCGTGCTGCGCCTGGGCGATCCTGCCCAGCGGGTCGTGTGACACGGCCATGCCGGCCAGCAGTGGCAGCTTGATCCCGTCACAGGAATGGAAGAACTCGATGTTCCAGGGGAGGCTCGTCGAGTAGTCGTTGTCAGAGAAGCAGCTTCCCTGCTCGACCGGGCCGCCGAGCATGAGGTCGGCGCGTCCGGAGCCGCGGATCACGTTGTCCCGGATGACGTTGCCACCCGACGGCCACAGGTTCTTGTCCAGCATGGAGGTGACCTGGACCCCCGCGTTGGGGTTGTTGACCAGGAGGTTGTTGTAGACGAGGGAATCCCGGGCCCCGGCCAGCACGATTCCGTTGCCGTAGGACGACCACTCGAGAGCTCCCGTCGGCGCCCGCTCGCTCTCCCCGTTGTGGTGCACGTAGTTGCCGGCGATCGTGACACGGCTCACCGGCGGGAGCAGTTCGGAGTCGAGCGTGTTGGGGACGATCCCGGCGACGTTGTAACGCCACTCGGAGTTGACGATGTATATGTTCCCCGACGAGTTGGTCCCGGAGTAGCCGAGACCGTTGAATTCGGCGAGCACGTCGGTGACCACCGCGTTGCACGGGTCACATTGGCCGATGTAGAAGCCGGCGTCATAAGAGCCGGACGCATATGAGTGCTCGAAGAGCCCGTCGACGGCGTCGAACGCGTAGATGCCGTAGACCCAGTTGTCGATGGCCGTCAGGTAGGAGCCGCGGTAACCGGTGACCCCGTTCCAGAAGAAGCCGTTGACCGTGTAGCCGATGGCGGTCATGTTCTCGATGGCCACGCCGTCGGCCGTGACGAAGAATCCGTTCTCTCGCGTGTACTCGCCGTCGAGGATCACCTCGTTGCGGTCGGTCCCCCGGATGACGAGGTTCGGGGTGGTGACCGTCACCGCCTCCTTGTACCGACCCGGCTGGATCAGGACCATGTCCCCCGGCTCGGCGGCGTCGACCGCCGATTGGACGGTCGGATAGTCGCCGGGCACGTTGCGGACCGTGCCACTCCAATCCGCCTCCTGAGCCACGGGCACGACCGATCCGGCGCTCTCTGGTGTGGCCTCGCCGACCACGACGGTTCCGACCATTCCCTGGCGCTTCCCGTCCGCGTCCTCCGACGAGTGGAGAGAGCAGTAGAACTCGTAGGTCCCCTCCTCGTTGAAGGTGACCTCCTGGTCGTCGCCCGCGTTGAGGAGGTCGGTCCTCCAGGCACCACCGGTGTCGATGGCGTCGTGGGGAACCCGTCCCTGGTTGACGAATCGGACCGTGTCGCCCGCCTCGATCTCGACCACACCGGGCGAGAACGTGTTGTCCAGCATGACGACTTCCGTGACGGCTCCGTCGTCGCCCCCACAAGCTGCAAGGGCGACGGTGAACAACAGGGCGCCACCCCAACGCACCAGATTCCGCATGGGCGCAGCATAGGCCCGCACCCCCTGCGCCCCTCCCGGCCGGGGGCGTCGGCTCAGCCCGAGCGCTCGGGGTCGAGGTGCTGATAGTCGCCCGTGCGGAGATGACATGCCGCCACGTGCTCGGGCAGCCCCTCGACCGGCCGGAGCTCCGGGTCGAGCACCGGGCAGACCTCGGCCGCGGCGATGGGGCACCTCGGGTGGAACCGGCAGCCCGACGGCGGGAACAGCGCCGACGGGATCTCCCCGGCAGGCATGGGCTCGGTCCGGCGATGACGCGGGTCGGGCACCGGGACCGCGCCGAGGAGGGCCCGGGTGTATGGATGGGTCGGATCCCGGAAGACCTCGCGGAGGGGCCCCCGCTCCACCACCTGGCCCAGGTACATGATGGCGGCGTCGTCGCACACGTATTTGGCGGTCGCCAGGTCGTGCGTGATGAACAGATAGGTGAGGTCGAACCGGTCCTTGAGATCCATCATCAGCTCGAGGAGCAGGGCCCGGACCGAGACGTCGGCCATGGCCACCGGCTCGTCGGCGACGATCAGGTCGGGGTTGGTGACGAGGGCACGGGCGATGACCACACGCTGACGCTGACCCCCCGAGATCTGATGCGGGTACTTGTCGTAGTACTGCCGCCCGGGGGTGAGTTGCACCGCTTCGAGCATCTCGATGACCCGCTCCCGGCGCTGCCGCGGGGTGAGATCGGGCAGATGGATCCGGGCCGGGTGCTCGATGGCGTCACCGATCGTCATCCTCGGGTTGAGTGAGGCCATCGGGTCCTGGAAGACGATCTGCATCCGGCTCCGGAGACGACGCAGCTCGTTGGGGCTGAGGGTGCCCATGTCGACGCCGTCGAAGAGCACCTTGCCTGCGGTGGGCTCGATGAGTCGGAGGATCAGACGCGCGGTGGTCGACTTGCCCGATCCGGATTCACCGACCAGGCCGAAGACCCTCCCCCGGCGGATCTGGAAGCTGACCCCGTCGACGGCTCGGGCCACCACCTGCTCGCGGCGGAGCAGAGAGGAGAGGAGGCCTCCCCTCACCGGGAAGTGCTTGACGAGGTCGACGACCTCCACCAGCGGGGTGGCATCAGTCACTCTCGGACCTCTTCCGCTCGGGGTCCCGCAGCCAGCACGCCGCCACGCCCCCGCCGCCGTGGACCGGGAACATCGGCGGGTCCTGGCTGACGCAGATGTCCATCACGTACGGGCACCGGGGGTTGAAGCGGCAGCCCGCTGGCGGGTGGAGGAGGTTGGGCGGGCCGCCCTTCATCTGATAGAGCTCCTCCTCGTCCAACGCGATGTTGGGCACGGACTTCAACAGCCCTTCCGTGTACGGGTGGGCCGGCTCGGCGAACACGGGGTGGACGTCGCCGACCTCCGCCATCTCCCCCGCGTACATGACCGCCACCCGATCGGCGACCTCGGCGACCACGCCGATGTTGTGCGTGATCATGAGGATCGTCAGGTTGAACTCGTCCCGGAGGTCCCGGAGCAGGTCGAGGAACTTCGCCTCCACGATCACGTCCAGCGAGGTGGTCGGCTCGTCGGCGATGACCAGGTCGCAGTTGAGGGCGAGAGCGAGGGCGATCATCACCCGCTGGCGCATGCCACCCGAGAGCTGGTGCGGGTAGTCGTCGAGACGGTCCTTGCGGATCCCGAGCCGCTCGACCAGGAACTCCGCCCGCTCCCTCGCCTCATCGTCGGACGCGTCGGGCTTGTGTGTCTTTATGGTCTCGGTGATGTGGTCGATGATCCGCTGCACCGGGTTGAGGGAGGTCATCGGGTCCTGGAAGACCATTCCGATCTTCCCGCCGCGGACGTGGCGCATCTGTTCCTCACTCAGGCTCATCAGGTCCTGACCGTCGAAGAGCAGCTCCCCCTTGGCAATGCGGGCGTTGCGTGGCAGCAAGCGCATCATCGCCTTGCCGAGGGTCGACTTCCCGCAGCCGGACTCCCCGACCAGGCCGAGGATTTCCCCGCGGCGGATGTCGAGCGAGACGCCGTCGACTGCCCGCAGCGGACCGGTGCGGGTGTCGTACTCGACCACCAGGTCGCGAACCGAGTAGAGGATCTCGCCGCTCATCTGTCACGCAACCTCGGGTTGATGATCTCGATCAGGCCTTCGCCGAGCATCGTCAGGGTGAGCACCACGAACATCACCGCCAGGCCGGGGAACGTCACCAGCCACCACGAGGTCTGGATGGCAACCTGCCCCCGGGCGAGGTCGATGCCCCAGTCCGGGATGTGCGGCGGGAGGCCCAGGCCCAGGAACGAGAGGCCGGCACCCGTGAGGATGGCGTCGGCGACGTTGACCGAGAAGATGATCGCCACCGACGGGATCACGTTGGGGAAGATGTACTTCCAGAGGATCTCCCAGGACCGGGCTCCGATCGAGCGCGCTGCCTCCACGAAAACCGCTTCCTTGATGGCGAGGGTCTGCCCCCGGACGATCCGGAAGTAGGTGGGGATGTAGACGACGGCGATCGCCACGACCACGTTGAAGATGCTGGCTCCCAGGACGGCGGCGATGGCAATGGCGAGGACCAGGCCGGGGAACGAGTAGATGCTGTCCATGATCAGCGACAGGACCCGGTCGAGCTTCCCGCCGGTGAACCCGGAGACCAGGCCAAGGGGAAGACCGATGGCGAGGGCGAAGGCTGCTGCCGCGAACCCGACCAAAAATGCCACCCTCGTCCCCCAGATGAGACGGCTCAGCACGTCCTGCCCGAGTTGGTTGGTACCGAGGATGAAGCTGGTGTCGGCGGTGACCTCGGCCCCCTCGAGACTGCCCTGGATCGTGACGCCCGGGTAGTCGTCCAGCACCTCTTCGATGGCGATGTTGGAGCCGGCACCGGCCCTGACCGACCCGTCGGCCACCGCCCCCAGCATCTCCTCAAGCGTGTCGAAGCGCTGGATGCGGAGCCGGATCCGCTCGCCGGTCTCCTCGCCGATGGTGTCGGCGGCCGCCCGGGCGATCTCGCTGGACGGCGTCCCGACCACGACCCCGAAGGGCTCCCGGTCGCCCGAGGCCAGATCGCGCAGATTGGCCACACCCGAGCCTTCCAACGAGACCAGCACCTCGACATCCGGCTTCTCGCCTGGTGCCAGGTTTCTCGGGCCCACGTTGGCGCTCGGGTCATGTGGCGCGAACCATTGCGGGAAGAGGGCAACCAACGTGAGGAAGATCACGATCACGCTGCCGATGACCACGAACCACCAGTCGGGCCCGTACCAGCGGCGGGCCATGAAGGCCCGGCGCACCAGCCCGACGCGGGCGAGGTCTTCCTCCCAGTCCGGGAGGGGCTCGGGTTGCGGGGCTTCCGGGAGGAGTCGTTCGGTGTCCATCAGTACCTGACCCTCGGGTCGACTATCGAGTACACCACGTCCACGAGCAGCGAGATCATCGAGACGAAGATGGCGAACACCGCCACCACCCCCTGGACGGCGGTGTAGTCACGCAGACCGATCCTCTCCACGAGGTATCTCCCCACTCCCGGCCACGAGAAGACCGTCTCGGTGAGCACGGCGCCGGCGAGGAGGATCGCCACCTGGAGCCCGATGAAGGTGATCACCGGGATCATGGCGTTGCGAAGCGCATGGCGGTAGACGATGACCCCTTCCTTGATGCCCCGGGCGCGGGCCGCGGCCACGTAGTCCTCCTGGAGAGTCTCGATGACGTTGACCCGCGTCAGCCTGAGGAAAACGCCGAGGAGGATGAGACCCAGGGTGGCGGCCGGTAGGACCAGGTGCCTGAGCGCGCTGCCCAGCGCCGCCCAGTTTCCGGTGATCAGGGAGTCGACGACGAGCAGGTTGGTGACGCGTTCCAGCGAGCCTGAGACGATGGGGTCGATGCGGCCCGCCACGGGGAACCACCCCAATTGGACGGCGAAGATGAGTTGCAGGATGAGCCCGAGCCAGAAGACGGGCATCGCATAGATGGCCACGCTGAACATGCGGAGCCCGTAGTCGGTGGCCGATTTCCGTCTCGATCCGGCGAGGGTGCCGGCGAGGATCCCGCCCACCACGGCGACGATGGCGGCGGGGACGATCAGCTCGATGGTGGCCGGGAATCGCTCGCCCAACTCCACGGCGACTGGCCGACGGCCGCTGGTGAGGGCGTTGCCCAGGTCGAAGGTGAACAGGCTCCCGAGGTAACGGCCGTACTGGGCCCAGATCGGCAGATCGAGCCCCAACTGGTCGCGCATGGCCTCGCGCACCTCCGGATTGCCTCTCGGTCCCAGAGAAGAAGTGACGGGGTCGCCGGGGAGGACCCGGAGCACCACGAAGACCACCGTGGCCAGGATCAGGATCATCGGGATGGTCAGGGCCACCCGGGTGAGGACATGGCGGCGCAGACCGGGGGAACCGGTCACCAGCGCGTACACCAGGACGCCGAGGGTCGGCACTCCCAGTGCCACGAAGAGCAGCAGGAGCGAGTTCACGAGTGTGTCTGTGTGAGAGTCGGGGAGGGCCGGAGCCCTCCCCGACTCATCGTGTCATCGGGAGATGATCACTTGTTCGTGTCGAGCACCACCCAGTTGAACTCCGTCGTGGCACCGATGTTGAGCGTCTCCTCGTTGTCGTACGAAGAGTCACCCGTGA
Source organism: Acidimicrobiales bacterium (assembly GCA_024103415.1). Classification (GTDB taxonomy): domain Bacteria; phylum Actinomycetota; class Acidimicrobiia; order Spongiisociales; family ZC4RG35; genus ZC4RG35. The sequence goes on along the minus strand of JAGFIR010000016.1, from coordinate 13,398 downwards.
TGTAGTCGCGGTAGAAGATCCTCTCCGGCTCGAACCAGAGCGGGATCGTCACCACGTCCTCGGCCCACAGTTCCTGGATCTGCTCGTACAGCGCCGCACGGGCATCCAGGTCGAGCTCGGTAGCGGCCTGCTGGTTGAGCTCGATCATCTCCGGTGTCGTGAAGTTCGGCGTCGGCTCGTTGTCCTGGGTCGTGACACCGCTGCCCAGACCCCCGCTGTAGAGCCATGGCTCCACGTAATTGGACGAGTCCGGGAAGTCGAAGAACCAACCCAGGAAGCCCATGGCGTACGAGCCGTTGATCTGCTCGCCGAGATAGGTCGCCCACTCCGTGGCAACCGTCTCGACTTCGATCATCCCGGTCGCCTCGAGCTGCTCCTTGACGATGGCGATGGCGTCCTGGACCACACCGCCGTAACGGTTCGGCGGGTAGTCGATCTGGAGCTGCAGCGGGTTGTCCTCGCTGTAGCCGGCCTCCTCGAGGAGGTCGCGCGCCATGTCCAGGTTGGGCGCCTGGTACTTGTCGTCGAACGCCTCGTTGGCGCCGAGGAACCCGGGCGGGACCATCGAGTAGAGCGGCTCGGCGTTGCCGCCGAAGGCCCGGTCGACGATCTCGTCACGGTCGATCGACGCCGCGATGGCCTGACGGACGAGCAGGTCGTCGGTCGGTTCCAGGTTGTGGTTCATGATGAAGTAGCGGATGCCACCACCGGGAACCACGGCCGACACGACACCGTCGGTGCCGTCAAGCGTCTCGAGCAACTGAGGCTCGGTCACGCTTCGCCACGCGATGTCGATGTCACCACCGGCCAGGGCGGCCACCAGCTGAGAGGCCTCGCTGTAGTAGCGGACGATGATCCGGTCGACCTTCGGCTTGTCACCGAAGAAGTGCGGGTTCTGCACGAACACCGACTGCTCGCCGGGCGTGTAGCTCTCCAGGATCCACGGGCCCACGCCGTAGTACGGGAACTCCGTGGGGATCTCGACCAGCGAGTCCTCCGGGAACGACGGGTGCGACGGCACGTAGGCGGCCGTGGCCACGAGCTGCGGGAAGTAGGCGTAGGCGCCGGTCAGGGTGATCTCGACCGTGCGCTCGTCGAGCGCCTTCACTCCCCACTCGTCGCACTGGCCCTCCTCCGCACCGGGCGTGACACAGGCGATGTATGGAGTGCCGAGGGCACCGGCCACACCACCCGACCCCGTGCCGGAGAGGTTGAGCATCCGGTTGAGGTGACGGACGTACAGCTCGGCGGTGAGATCGGTCCCGTCACCGAACTTCACGTCGTCACGGAGCGTGAATGTGTAGACGGTCCCGTCCTCGTTGGGCTCCCACGACTCGGCGATGCCCGGCTGCACTTCGATACCGCCCGGGACGAACTTCGTCAGGGCCATACCGGTGTTCCGGATGATCTCCCAGTCGTGAACGGCGTAGGCGTCCGCCGGGTCGAGGTTGGCGATCGAGTCGGTGGTGCCGATGATCACAACCTTCTCACCGGAAGACCCACCTTCGGTGGTGGTGGTCTCGCCGACGGTTGTGGTGGAGTCACTTGCCGTAGTGGTGGTGGTGTCGCTGTCGCTGGTGCAAGCAGCCAGGACGAGTGCCGACACCGCCAACACAGCCAGTAAGCGGTTTCGTTTCACTGTTCCTCCAACTTTGTCGTGCTGCCGGAGGCAGCCAATTCACCCTAGCCCTTTTCCGGAGAATGAAATCCAGGGCGAAATGCACCCCCGAGACCCTGGTCGGGGCCGTTCGTATACTCCGAACCAGGAGGTGCCCCGCTGTCTTCAGAACCCAGGTCACGCGTCCACGGCATCGCCATCCGCGCCAACCCGACCGTCGATGCGCCGGAGGCCATCCGTCGCGCCATAGAGGAGCGCATCGCCTCCGGCGAGTTCGAACCGGGTGACCGCCTCGGGCTGAAGTCCGACCTGTTGAAGGAGTACGGGGTGTCGGCCCCGACACTCGACACGGCCCTGAAGCTTCTCGTCAACGATGGTCTGATCGTGATGCGCCGCGGGCCCAACGGCGGGGTCTTCGTGGCCCGCTCCCGGCCTGTGCTCCGTCTCGGCTCCAGCCAGTTGTGGGCCCGTGACGCCAGGACGCTGGGAGAGAACATCGAACTGAGAGAGGCGCTGGCCGCATACCTGGGCGTGTCGGCCGCCCGGGCCCCCGACCGTGACCCGGAGCAGGTCGAGGAGCTGCGCCGCTACGCGGAGTTGCTCGACGAGTCGGAGGGGTCGTTCGAGACCCAGCGCAACATCTGGAAGGCCTACCGCCTGATGGCCGAGATGTGCGACAGCATCACCCTGCGCACGATCTACCTCGACCTCCTCGACGCCGCCGAGGCATTGATCCTCGACATCGACTTCCCCGAGGAGGGGCAGGAGGCACAGCGCGAGAAGACCCGGATCACCGCCCATGCCAACCTGCTCCGGGCCGTCGCCGACGGTGACGTCGAACTGGCACGGGAGTGCGGGGAGATCGTCCGGATCGTCTCTCCATACGGTCGTGATCCCGGCCTCTCACCCGCCCGGCCGAACCCGTTGACCTGAGAAGAAGTGCGAGGTACATTCAGCATATTGACTTAGGTCTTTATGCATGAGTGACGGTCACACAGTTGCTGAGCATCTCGTCGGGTACCTGGCGGAGCGTGGAGTTCGTCACATCTTCGGGCTCTGCGGTCACACCAACATCGCCGTCCTGTCGGCCCTCGAGCACTCGCCGATCGAGTTCGTCAACGTCCGACACGAGCAGATCGCCAGCCATGCCGCCGACGGGTACGCCCGGGCCACCGGGAGGGCCGGCGTGGTCCTCTCCCATCTCAGCCCGGGGCTGACCAACGCCGCCACGGGTGTCGCCAACGCCGCCCTCGACTGCATCCCGATGGTGGTGATCGCCGGCGACGTGCCGACCCACTACTTCGGGAAGCACCCACATCAGGAGGTCAACCTCCACGCCGACGGGTCCCAGTACGAGATCTACCGCCCGTTCGTCAAGCGGGCCTGGCGCGTCGACGACCCCAACCTCCTGCCCGAGATAATGGAGCGGGCGTTCACGCTCGCCGAGTCGGGCCAGCCCGGCCCCGTCCTCGTCGACGTCCCGATGGACGTCTTCTCGGCTCCGATCGATCCGGAGTTGTTCCGCCGCCAGCTGGCCAACACCAAGGAGCTCCGTCGGCCCGCCCTCGACGAGGAGACGGCGGCCGAGATCGTCCGTGCCCTCGGCGAGGCCGAACGACCCGTCCTCTACGTCGGCGGCGGCGTGACCCTGGCGCGGGCCAACGATGAGTTGCGGGCGTTCGTGGACCACATGGGCATCCCCGTGGCCCACAGCCTCATGGGCAAGGGGGCACTCCCCGACGACCACCCGCTGGTCCTCGGCATGACCGGGTTCTGGGGCACTGCGCTCACCAACCAGGCGTGCATGGAGGCCGACGTGATGATGGCGATCGGCGCCCGGTTCAAGGAGGCCGACTCCAGCTCGTGGTACCGGGGGTACACCTTCGAGATCCCGCCCACCCGGCTGATCCACATCGACATCGACCCGTCGGAGATCGGGCGCAACTATCCCGTCGAGATTGGCGCGGTGGCCGACGCCAGGGCGGCACTGGCCACGCTGACCCGGGTGGCCCGGCAGATCTACCCCGAGGGCCGATCCGGCGACGAGATGGCCGGGAAGATCGCCCGCACACGCCAGGAGTTCGCCGAGCAGAACCGGCCCATGGCCACCAGCTCCGATTGGCCGATGATGCCGGAGCGGATCCTCGCCGACACCCGGGCCGTGCTCCCCCGCGACGCCTACCTGACCACCGACGTCGGCTGGAACAAGAACGGCGTCGGCCAGCAGTACCCGATCCTCGAGCCCGGCACCTTCATCACCCCCGGCGGCTTCGCCACCATGGGCTTCGGGCCGTCCGCCGCCATCGGAGTCAAGTTCGCCCGCCCCGACCGGACCGTGGTCTCCCTGGTCGGAGACGGCGGTTTCGGCCAGAACCCGGCCTTCCTCGCCACCGCGGTGGAGCACGACCTCGGTCTCGTGTGGGTGGTCATGAACAACAACGCCTTCGGCACGATCGCCGGTCTGCAGAAGGCGCACTACGACACCACCTACGGCACCACCTTCCCCGGTCAGATCGGCGACTCCATGCCCGACTACGCCGCCATCGCCGAGGCCTACGGGGCCGTGGGCATGAAGGTCCGGGCGGCCGACGAGTTCCGGGGCGCTCTGGAGAAGGCACTGGAGGTTAATCGCCCCGTGGTCATCGACGTCCCGATGCGGAACAACCCGACGCCGACGACCGGGCACTGGAACATCCTCGACATCTACTCCCCCGAAGGGGGCAAGGGACACGTGGCAACGGACTGAGCAATGGCGAGAGAGATCACCCCCGAAGAGAGACAGATGGTCGACGAGATGGTGGCCAGGGCCCGTGCGGCCATGGACGCCATCGCCGACTACGACCAGGCCACCGTCGACCGTCTCGCCCAGGCCATCGGCTGGGCGGTCGGCAACGAGAAGACCTTCACCCGCCTCGCCCACATGAGCGTCGACGAGAGCGGCATCGGCGATCGCGAGGGCCGACCGAACAAGCGCTTCAAGATCCAGGGCATCCTCCGGGACGTCCTCCGGCAGCCCTCCATGGGCGTCATCGAAGAGGACCCCGTCCGGGGGATCGTCAAGTACGCCAAGCCGGCAGGGGTGATCGCGTCGATCGTCCCGATGACCAACCCGGAGCTCACCCCTCCCGGCACGGCGATCAACGCGATCAAGGCCAAGGACGCGGTCATCTTCTCCCCGCACCCCCGCACCAAGGGAACCACCAACGAAGTAGTGCGGATCATGCGGGAGGTGCTGGAGCGCGAGGGTGCCCCCGCCGACCTGTTCCAGTGCATCGAGCAGCCGAGCATCCCCGTCTCGCAGTATCTGATGGCCTCCTGTGACATGGTCCTGGCCACCGGTGGCAAGGCCATGGTCAAGGCGGCATACAGCTCGGGCAAGCCCGCGTTCGGCGTCGGCGCCGGCAACTCCACGATCGTCATCGACGAGACCGCCGACATCGAAGAGGCGGCCCGCAACACGATGCTCTCCAAGACCTCGGACTTCGGGTCGGGCTGCTCCGCCGATGGAAACGTCCTCGTCGCCTCTTCCATATATGAGGCATTCCGCGACCAACTGATCGCCGAGGGTGGCTATCTCGCCAACGAGGAGGAGAAGGCCCTCCTCGAGCGCGCCATGTGGGACGAGAACGGCAACCGGACCCTGAACACCGTCGCCCAGGCCGCACCCAAGCTGGCCGCAGAGGCCGGCTTCTCGATACCCGACGATCGGAAGTTCATCATCGTCGAGCAGTCCGAGATCGGCCCCGAGCACAGGTTCTCCGGCGAGAAGCTGACGACCCTGCTCGCGCTCTACAGCTGGGACACGTTCGACCAGGCGCTCGACATGGTGCGCGCCATCTTCCGGGTCGGCGGCGCCGGTCACTCCTGTGGCATCTACTCCTTCGACGACGATCGGATCGACGCCCTCGCCCGGGTCGCCCCGGTGAGCCGGATGATGGTCCGCCAGCCACAGTCCAAGGCCAACGGCGGCTCGTTCACCAACGGGATGCCGATGACCTCGAGCCTCGGCTGCGGCATCTGGGGCGGCAACACCACCAACGAGAACATCAGCCTCAAGCACTACCTCAACATCACCTGGGTGAGCCGCCCGATCCCGGAGGATCGCCCGTCCGAGCAGGAGCTGTTCGGCGAGTTCTACGGAACGGAGACACCATGACGAGTGACCGGCCCCTGGAGTTCTCCCTCGCCTATCTGACGGTCATCGGCACACCGCCACTCCGGATGGTTGAGATCGCCTCCGACGCCGGGTACGACTACGTCAGTGTCCGGTTCAACCGGGTCACCGCTGACGAGGCCGAGTTCCCGTATCTCACGGACCCGTCCCTGATCCGTCATTTCAACCGCAAGCTTCGGGAAACCGGCGTACGGGTGCTCGACGCCGAACTGATCCGTCTCGGCCCCGACGACGACCCGGCCGACTTCGAGCGCTTCGTCGAGGTGGCTGCGGCCATCGGCGCCCGTCACCTCATCATCCAGCTGCCCGATCCGAACCGGGCCCGCGCCGCGGAGAAGCTGGCGGCGATCTGCTCGATGGCGGCCCCCTACGGGATGACCGTGGATCTCGAGTTCATCCCCTGGACCGCGACGCCGGACCTCGACGCCGCCGCCGACATCGTCGGACGGGTGTCCCACCCCGCGGCGGGAATCCTCGTCGACACCCTGCACTTCGAGCGCTCCGGCTCGTCCCTCTCCCAGCTCCACCAGCTCTCGCCGAAGCTCTTTCACTTCGTCCAGTTGTGTGACGCGCCCCGTGAAGCCCCTCGCGACGACGAGGGGCTCATTCGTGCGGCACGCACGGCGCGCACGATCCCCGGCCAGGGCGGGCTCGATCTGCGCCCGGTCGTCGAAGCCCTGCCCCGTGTCCCGTACTCACTCGAGGTCCCCAACGAGGTGACCCGCAAGGACATCGGGACCTGCGAGTTCGCCAAGCGCCTCCTGGTCGCCACCAAGGAGTTCCTCGCCCTCAGCGAGGAGCGCATCTCGGTCCTGAACTGACCCCCCACCCGCATTTGTGCGGCCTGACCTCCCTTGACCCTGGCTCGCCCTGTTCTGTAATCTGGAACCGATGTCCAATAATGCGGAACGCAATCAGGGCGGTCCGTTGTCGGATGTCCGGGTTCTCGAGCTCGGGACCCTGATCGCAGGCCCGTTCGCCGGTCGCATCCTGGCCGACTTCGGGGCCGAGGTGATCAAGATCGAGCACCCGGAGCGCGGCGACCCCCTTCGCACCTGGGGGATGACCTGGAACGGTCGGGACTCCCTGTGGCATCTCGTCCAGTCCCGTGGCAAGCGCTCGGTGGCGGCCAACCTCGATGACGAGCACGATCGTGACCTCGTCCGCCGGCTGGCGCTGGAGAGCGACGTATTGATCGAGAACTTCCGCCCCGGCCGTCTCGAGGCATGGGGCCTCGACCCCGACGACTTGATGGATCTCAACCCCGCGCTGATCGTCGTCCGCATCTCCGGGTACGGGCAGACCGGCCCGATGCGCGATCAGCCCGCGTTCGGCACCATCGCCGAGGCCGCCGGCGGCTTCCGCTACATCACCGGCGACCCGGATCGGCCTCCGAGCCGGGTCGGTCTGAGCATCGGCGACTCCCTCGCCGCACTCCATGCCGTGATCGGCGCCCTGATCGCCCTGCACGAGAGGAACGGCTCCGGTCTCGGCCAGGTGGTGGACGTGTCGCTCTCCGAGTCGGTCTTCGCCATGCTCGAGGGCATCCTCCCCGAGTACTCGTATCACGGCGCCATCCGCGAGCGGACCGGCAACATCGCCCACAACTCGGCCCCGACCAACGCTTACGAGTGCGCCGACGGCGCCCTGGTGTGCATCGCGGCCAACACCACCCGTCTCTTCCGCCAGTTGGCCAGGGTGATCGGACGGGGAGACCTGGCCGACGACCCCCAGCTCGCCACCAACGAGGGGCGGGTGAAGCGAGCCGACGAACTGGACGGTGTCATCTCCGCCTGGACGGAGACGAGGGACTCAGAGGATGTAGTGCTGCTGCTCCGCGAACATCACATACCGGTGAGCCGCATCAACAGTGTCGCCGACATCGTCACCGACCCGCAGTTCCGGGCACGGCAGGCGTTCGTGGAGGTGGAGGATCCGCGGCTCGAGCGGCCCATGCTCGTCCCCGGAGTGATCCCGAAGCTGTCCCGGACGCCCGGCCAGGTGCCCCCGCTCGGCGAGGAACTTGGTGCCTCGACCCGGGAGATCGCAGATCGGATCAGCGACCGCACCGTTCCGGACCACCGACCGGGTTGAACCTCATGGGGTGGGTGGAGACCTATCGAGGACGCGTCGACGCCCGGGACCTGGGGCTGACACTGATCCACGAGCACGTCTTCGTCCGCAACCCCGAGCTGGAGCGGAACCTCCACGACGAAGGGTGGGACGAGGACCGATTCGTCGAGGAGGCAGTTGCGACGCTGGATCGACTCCACGACCTCGGCGTCCGGACGGTCGTGGATCTCACGGTCCCCGGTCTCGGCCGTGATTCCGCGGTCGTTGCCCGGGTCGCGGAGAGGGCCCGGGTCAACCTGGTCGCATCCACCGGTTGGTACACCCCGGCGTCGCTCCCCCTGTTCTTCGCTCTCAACGGGCCGGGCCGGGTGGTCGAAGGCACCGACGCCCTCACGACGATGTTCGTCAGGGACATCACAGAGGGAATCGCGGGCACCGGGGTCCGGGCCGGGATGATCAAGATCGCCACCGACGCCGCGGGGTTCACCGGGGACGTCGTCCGGGTCATGGAGGCAGCCGCGGTCGCCCAACTGGAGACCGGCGTGCCCATCACTACCCACTCGGTCCCGTCCACGCGCAACGGCCTGGAGCAGCAGGAGTTCTTCGTCGAACGCGGCGTGGCCCCCGACCGTCTCGTCATCGGGCATTCGTGTGATACCGACGATCTGGCCTACCTTCGTACGCTGATGGACAACGGATCCACCCTCGGGATGGACCGATTCGGCATGACCCACGTCTTCCCCGACGATCTGCGGCTCGAGACCGTCATCGCCCTCGCCGAAGAGGGCTACGCCGACCGCATGGTCCTCTCCCACGACGCCGCCGTCTACAGCCATGTGACACCGCCGGCATGGCGGGCCGCGCACACGCCCGACTGGCGGATGGATGCCCTCTTCACCACGTTCATCCCCAGGCTCATCGAGGGTGGGGTGAGTCAGAGTGCGATCGATCGGATGCTGATCGACAACCCGAGAAGGCTGCTGGAGGTCAAGGGATGAAGGCTGCGGTGCTGGTCGAGCCGGGTCGCATCGAGATCCGCGAGGTGGCAGATCCCGAGCCCGGGCCGGGTGAGGTCCTGATCTCCGTCGAGGGGGTGGGCATCTGCGGATCCGACCACAGTGTGTTCAGCGGCAAGTGGGCGGCGCCCGAGTACCCGTGGATCATGGGGCACGAGGCGTTCGGCGTCATCGAAGCCGTCGGCGAGGGCGTCTCCGACGCCCGCATCGGCGAGAGGGTCGTCATCGAGCCCAACGTGGCCTGCTTCGAGTGCGAGCAGTGCCGGATGGGGCGAACCTCGGCGTGCACCGGCCGCCAATCGGTCGGGATGAATCGGCCGGGTGCGCTGGCCGAGAGACTGGCGATCTCCGAACGGTTCGCCTGGAAGGCGCCGGACGTCGGTGAGGACGACCTCGTCTGCGTGGAGCCGACGACGGTGGCCATGGCAGGTCTGCGCCGGCTCGGCGACCGGGCCCTCGATCGGCGCGTCCTCGTCGTCGGCGTCGGTGCGCTGGGTCTGATGGTCGTCATGGCCCTCAAGGAGCACGGCAGCGATGTGGCCGCACTCGACATCAACGCAGAGCGGCTCGCGATGGCCCAGGAACTCGGAGCCGGCCCGGTCTTCGAAGACGAGCGGTTCGACACCGTCATCGACACGGTGGGCTCCCCCGGGTCGGTCACCGAGGGCTTCGAGCACCTCGCCGTGGGCGGGACCCTGATGTTCCTCGGCCTCGACAACCGTCCCATGCCTCTCGACGCCCAATCTGTCGTCCGGCGACAGGCGAAGATCACGGGCTCGCTCACCTATGACCACCCGGGCGATTTCGAGCATGCCCTGGAGCTGATCGGCGAAGGTCTCAACCCGGGCCGCGTCGTCACCGATCGCCACCCGCTGGGGGAGGCGCAGCGGGCCTTCGAGAGCGTCGGATCGGCCCGGGGGAAGACCTGGATCCGCGTACGAGAAGGCTGATCCCGGTCGCATCCCCGCGTTCCACATGGTAGGTTACGTGTCCAGCTATGTGGGATCCTCTGGACCCCGCTAGTCCGAACGCAAAGGAGAGACATGAGCAAGCGATCTCGAGTCTTCGCCCTGATGCTTGCGATGGTCATGGTGCTGGCGGCCTGCGGTAACGGCAGCGAAACCACCACCACGACCTCCGGCGGCGGCGGGGACACGACGACGACAGCTCCCTCCGACACCACCACCACTGAAGCGGCGCCGACCGAAGAAGAGGTCGAGCTCGTCCTGGCGCACAGTTACCAGGACAACCAGCCCCAGGTCCGCTGCGGCGCTTTCGTGATCAAGGAGGTGGCTGAGGGGGAGAACGTCGGCCTGACGATCGAGATCTTCGGCGCGTCGACCCTCGGTGGCGACGCAGCCCGGATCGAGTCGGTCATCTCGGGTGACATCGACATCGACATCCAGGGTGCTTCCGCCCTGGCGTCGGTCTATGCGCCGATGACCGTGGTCGACGGCGCTTTCGTCTTCGACGACAGCGAGCACCTGTACAACTACTTCAGCAGCGACGCCTCCAAGGCTCTGAAGGACGGCTTCTACGAGGCCACCGGCGTGCGGATCCTCGGTGCCTGGAACACCGGCGCCCGCCAGTTCACGGCCAACAAGCCGATCCGCGAGCCCGCGGACCTGGAGGGTCTCCGCATGCGGTTCCCGCCGTCGCCGACGTTCCTCCTGAACGCGGCCGCGATGGGCGCCAACGCCGTCGAGGTGGCCTACGAGGAGCTCTACCTGGCTCTTCAGCAGGGCACAGTGGACGGGCAGGAGAACCCGCTGGTCAACATCTACGCCATCAACCTTGCCGAGGTGCAGGACTACATCAGCCTGTCCTCCCACCAGCTCAGCTCGAACCTGGTGATCATGGGCCAGAAGTGGGACCAGCTGAGCCCGGCTCAGCAGGCCGCCATCCAGAAGGGCGTCGATGAGGCGATGATCCGGGAGCCCGAGTGCGCCGCCGAGGACGAGGAGAGCATCCTCCAGGAGTGGCGGGACAACGGCGCCATCGAGATCATCGACGACGTCAACCGTGAGGCCTTCCGCGAGAAGGTCGAGCCCTACCTCAGGGAGAACTTCACCGACGAGCAGATCGAGGTCCTCGAGGCCATCCGCTCTGCAGCCGAGTGATCAGATGAGAGGAATGGTGCCCGGGGGTCGAACCCGGGCACCAGCCTCATTCGTATCCTGAACGCCGGCCCGGCCGGCTCGAAAGGAGACCTACCTCGCCATGAATCAGGGCGGACCGACCAACGACGGGGCGAACGAGGAGCTCTACTCCCCCAGCGCCGAGCTCCATGCCCTCGAAGACGAACTCGACATTCCCCATGAGCCACCCTTGCTCCCCCGGCGCGAGCCGCTCCGGAGCATCTTCAAGGGCATCGCCGTGGTCGAGCAGGTGCTGGGAGCCGTCCTCCTGTTCGTGCTCCTCGGATTGACCATCGCCCTGGTCCTCCAGCGCTACTTCAAGATGGGATGGCCCGGGACCGGTGAGCTCGCCCGCTTCATGATGGTGTGGGGGACGTTCCTCGTCGCCGGCTATCTCGTCGCCTACCCGCCCGGCCACATCACCATCGCCGTCGTCGACTACTTCATCAAGGGTCGTTGGCTCGGCGCCTTCAAGCTCTTCGCCGACCTCGTCATCCTCGGTGCCAGCCTGGTGGTCCTCTACGGCGGCTACCAGCTCCTGGCCAACGACATCGGCCAGACCACGCCGGCCGCCGGCCTGCCCCTCTATTGGGTGAACATGATCCCGGTCATCGGGTTCGCACTCGTCGCCATCCGCGCCCTGCTCGGGATCATCGTCCGCGACGTGCCCGCGCTTCTCGGCCGGGAGGTGCAGGGATGAGCGTCTGGCTACTGGTCGCCCTCATCATCCTCCTGTTCCTGATCAGGGTCCCGATGGCATTCGCCATCCTGGGCCCGTCACTCCTCTACTTCCTGCTCGAGGACCACACGCTCCACCTGGCGATGCGGACGATCATGGCGGGGGTCAACAGCTGGCCCCTCCTGGCCGTCCCCTTGTTCATCCTGGTGGGGATCGTCGCCAGCCGGTCGGAGATCGCCGATCGTCTCTACGACGCCGCAGTCCTGTTGTTGGGGCCCCTGCGCGCCGGCCTGGCGTACGTGAACATCGTCGTGAGCGTGGTCTTCTCGTGGATGAGCGGCGCCGCCCTCGCCGACGCCGCCAGCATCGGCGCCATCGAGGTCGACCACATGCGGAAGAAGGGCTATCCCGCTCAGTTCTCCGTGGGCCTGAGCGGCGTCTCGGCCTTGATCAGCCCGATCATGCCCCCGAGCATCCCGGCGGTCATCTACGGATCGGTCGCCGCGGTCTCCATCGGCGCGCTGTTCGCCGCCGCGGTCCTGCCCGCCCTGATCATGTCGGCGGCGATGATCGCCATGGTCTGGTGGTGGTCCCGCAAGAACCCCGGCTTCGAAGGCGAGCCGTACAACTGGCCCGTGGTGCGTCGTGCGGTGTGGCGGGCTCTCCCCGCCATGGGCGCCCCGGTGCTCATCCTCGGCGGAATCCTCGGCGGCTGGTTCACGCCTACGGAGGCGGCCGCGGTGGGCGCCGTCTACATGCTGGCCATCGCTCTCTCCTACCGGAGTCTGAAGCTCAAGGACATCGCTCTGATCTTCAGGGACACGGCGGCGATCTCGGGTCAGATCATGCTGATCATCGGCGCCTCCGCCCTGCTCAGCTGGATCCTCTCCAGGGAGCGGGTGCCCGAGATGTTCGCCAACGCCATCCTCGAGTTCACCGACGACAAATGGGTGTTCCTCCTCCTCGTCAACGTGATGCTGATCGTCCTCGGGATGGTCCTCGAGCCCAGTTCGGCGATCATCATCCTGGTGCCGATCCTCCTGCCGGTGGCGATCGAGTTCGGTGTCGACCCGGTCCACTTCGGATCCCTGATCGTGTTCAACCTCATGCTCGCCCTGCTCACGCCGCCGATGGGTGGCGTCGTGTTCGTGCTCAGCTCGGTGACCCGGATCCCGATCGAACGGGTCTTCCGCGGCGTTGCCTACTTCCTGCCGGCGATGGTCCTCGTGCTCATCCTGATCACCTACGTGCCGGCGGTCACGACCTGGCTACCGGGCCTGTTCAACCTCGGCAGCGGGAGCCCGTGACGTGTCCGTCCTGCAGAAGGCAAGCGACCTGATCGACTGCCTCGGCAGGGCAGGCGAGCCAATGACGCTCGGTCAGGTCCGGGACGCCCTGGACATGCCGAAGTCGTCCACCCACCGCCTGCTCAGCGAGCTGGCCGGTCTCGGCATAGTCCGCCGCACCCAGGACGGTCTGTACGCCCTGGGCCCCCGTCTCCTCTACTGGGGTGAGGCCGCCTCCAACGGCTACGACCTGAGGCGGATCGCCGAGCAGCCGATGCGACGCCTGCGTGACGAGCTCGACGAGAGCGTCCACCTGTACGTCAGGGAGCGGGACGTCCGCATCTGCATCGCCGCGGCCGAAGGCCGCCAGGTGCTCAGACCATTCGTCGAACTGGGTCGGCCCCTGCCGCTGCG
>JAGFIR010000014.1 GCA_024103415.1 Acidimicrobiales bacterium | reverse complement strand
CTGATCCTGGCTCTCGCGCGTGAGGTCGTCGTGTTGGGAACGACTGCCCCCTACCTCCCGCCTTCACTGCGTTCGGCGGCAGGGACCTTCCCCCTTCACTTCGTTCAGGGGGACAAAGGGGGATGGCTAGAGGTTGATCGGGTTGACGATGTCGAGGATGATCGCAACCAAACCCAGGAACACGATCAGCCCGAACACCGCGGTGGCCACCGGGATCAGCGCCCGCATGTTGGCCTGACGACCCGAGATCTTCTCGTAGAGGGCGACGGCGAAGTGCCCGCCGTCGAGGGGGAACAGCGGCAGCAGGTTCAGTGTCCCGAGGATGACGTTGACCGTGGCCATCATCCCGATGAAGAACGCCACGCTCGAAGCCTGGGCTCCGATGTTGACGATGCCGATGGGGCTCACCGGGCGGATCTCGTCCGGCACGTCGGTGTTACCCACCAGCACCCCGAGATACTGGAGTATCGAAGACGGACGAATCATCTGGCCGAGACCCTCGAAGGTGGTGGTCACGGCGTTGCCAACCATCTGGCCGGCCAGGCCGACCCCTTCGACGGGACCGACATCCACGGTTCCGATCGATGGCGAGACCCCGAGGAATCCGACCCCGGGTGCGTCCTCCCGGCCCCGCAGCACCACGCCGATGTCGAGCGTCTGACCGTCCCGCTCGACGGAGATCGTCGTCGGGTTGGGACCGACCACCCTGAGCTGATCGGTGATGTCGTCCCAAGCGGTGATGGTCCTGCCGTCAATGGCGACGATCCGGTCGCCCGGCAGCAGACCGCCTTCCTCGGCGGCCGAGCCCGTCACCACCTCGTCGATTACCGGCTGTAGCTCGGTGATCCCCTGGCTCACGACCAGGCCGTAGAAGAGGAGGAAGGCGAGGAGAAAGTTGGCGGCGATGCCCGAGAGGACGACGATCGACTTCTCCCAGAACTTCTTCTCCCGATAGGTGCGGCCGATGTCCTCCGGCGGCACCTCCTCGAGGGGGTTCATCCCGATGATGCGGACGTAGCCGCCGAGGGGGAAAGCCTTGAACCCGTACTCGGTCTCGCCCCTCCTGGTCGACCAAAGCCTCGGCCCGAACCCGAAGAAGAACTCAGTGACCTTCATGCCCGTCGCCTTGGCCGCGAAGAAGTGGCCGGCCTCGTGGGCGAGCACGAAGAAGACGATGGCGACTATTGCGGCGAATCCACCTACCACGACAGGCTCAGGTTATTCGCGGCGGTCTTCTAACAGGCGCCGGAGACGAGCGAAGCGGCCACCGCCCGGGCCTCCCGATCGACCTCTGCGACGTCGTCCACGTCGTTCAACTCACGATGCTCCACCTGCTCCAGGGCGAGCTCGACGATGCGCGGGATGGAGGTGAACCCGATGCGGTCCTGGAGGAAGGCCGCCACCGCCACCTCGTCGGCGGCGTTGAGCACTGCCGGAGCCGACCCACCCCGCCTCCCGGCTGCGTAAGAGAGGTCCAGGGCGGAGAACGCCTTCCGGTCCACCTCCTCGAAGGTCAGGGTGGACCCGGCGAAGTCGAACCTCGTGGCCGGTGACGGCATGCGGGCGGGTGCCGTCAGCGCGTACTGGATCGGGATCCGCATGTCGGGGTGCCCCAGGTGGCCCTTCCAGGAGCCGTCGACGAACTCGACCACCGAATGCAGGACGGACTGCGGGTGCACGACGACGTCGATGAGGTCGTAGTCGAGACCGAAGAGGAAGTGGGCCTCGATCACCTCGAGACCCTTGTTGAATAAGGTGGCCGAGTCGATGGTGATCCTCGGTCCCATGTCCCAGGTCGGGTGGGCCAGCGCCTGCTCGGGAGTGACCGTGGACAGGCTCTCCGGGTCCCAACCGCGGAACGGGCCGCCGGACGCGGTGAGCAGGATGCGGCGGACTCCAGAGCGCTCCTCCCCCACCAGGCTCTGATAGATGGCGGAGTGCTCGCTGTCCACGGGGATCATCTCTCCTCCACCCTTCTCCAGCGCCCGCAACACCACCGGCCCGCCGGCGACCAGGCTCTCCTTGTTGGCCAGGGCCAGACGGTTACCCGCCTCGAGGGCGGCCACGCTGGCACGAAGACCGGCGGACCCGACGACACCGTTGACGACGGTCGTGCCCGCGGTCCCGGCAAGGTCGACCATGGCCTCGGTCCCGAAGTCGACGTCACGGCCCACCATGGCCCTGAACTGTTCCCTCTCCTCGGATGACCCTCCGGTGACGACCACACGAGCCTCCGGATGGGCCCGGGCGATAGCAGCCAACTCCTCGGAGGGCCTGCGGGCCGCGACACCGGCCACCTCCACGTCGAGACCTGCGACCACTTCGAGGGTCTGGGTCCCGATGGACCCCGTGGCGCCGAGGATGACTGCCGGGCGTGACTGCGAGGTCATCTTGGCGGGATCACCTGATTCGCACACTCGCCTGCGGCGCGCCCCCTCCCCGCCTTCGGCGGTACTCCCCCGCTCCGCTGCCGCTCCACGGGGGAGATGTCCACTGCTTGATTCACAGCAAGCCGAAGGCACGGAATGCGAAGTACGCCGCCGGGAGCACCAGGAGCAGCCCGTCGATCCGGTCGAGCATACCGCCGTGACCCGGAAGCACCGAGCCCATGTCCTTGACGCCGATCGAACGCTTCACCATCGACTCTCCGAGATCGCCGATCGGGGAGACCAGGCCGACGATGAGGGCGAGGATCAACCCGTTGACCAGGCCGATGGGATCCCACGCCGGGAACGACACCATGATCGAGGCCACCATGGCTCCGGCCACCAGACCACCGGCGAAGCCCTCCCAGGTCTTGTTGGGCGAGAGCTGCGGGGCCATCTTGTTGCGACCGAAAGCGCGTCCCACGAAGTAGGCGCCCATGTCGTTCACGGCTACCACGATGATGATGAACAGGATGTGCTCGAGAGGGAACGGACCGCGGGCGATGGGGATGGCGAAGGCGAGGAGACCGACCCATGCGAGTCCGAGGATGGTGACGGCGGCATCGGTGAGCGGCTGCCGTCTCGGCGCCACCGCCACGAACAGGACGGTCACACCCGTGGCCACCCCGGCCCAGAGACCGATTGCGGCGACACCCGACTGGTGGGCGCCCACGCCCATGAGGATCATCGCCAGGAGGCCGAAGAGGGCCAGCGGCTTGTGCCCCGCCGTGCGCATCGTGGCGTAGAGCTCGCCGAGAGCGACGATCATGACCAGCACGACGAAGGCGGTGAACCAGGGCCCGCCCAGGAAGAGGCTCCCCAGGAAAAGCCCGAAGATGACGACGCCAGAACCGACGCGCATGGCGAGGTCCGACGTGGCGGCCTGCTCCATGGCCTCGAAGTCCTCTTCGGACCCGAGGTGACGGCCCGACACGTCTTCGAAGCCGACCAGGCCGCTGTCGACACCCGGCAAGTGGGCGGAGACGGCCTGCTGCTCCCAGACCTCGGACTCGGCCTGGCGGATCTCCTCGGCGAGCCCGATGTACTCCTGGGTGGTGGCCGACGTGTATTCGGTCTGGGTGACGTCGAACTCGGACTCTTCGATCTGGAGCCAGTCGATGTCGGAGCCGTCGTCGACGTCTATGCCGGGGACCACCGCCTCCTCGTCGGGCGACCTGTCGGGCGACTCGTCGGACTCGACGGCCGGTGAGTCTTCGAACCCCGGGAGCGGGACCACCCGTCCCTTGTCGTCTTCGTCGTTCTCCCAGGGGCGGGCGAAGTCCTTGCGCTCGGGTGGCTCCGTCATTCAGACCTCGAGGAGCTCTTGCTCTTTGTTGGCCAGGAGCGTGTCGATCCTCTCGATATATCGATCGGTGAGCTTCTGCAGCTCTTCCTCGCCGCGGCGGATGTCGTCCTCGGAGATCTCGCCCTGGAGGGCCTCCATGTCGGACTTGGAGTGCCGGCGGATGTTGCGTACCGCCACGCGGCCTTCCTCCGCCATGTTCTTGACGACCTTGACCAGTTCCTTGCGACGCTCCTCGGTGAGTGTCGGGAACACCACCCGAATCACCTTGCCGTCGTTGGTCGGGTTCACACCGAGGTCGGACTGCTGGATGGCCCTCTCGATGTTGGACATCGCCGACTGGTCGAAGGGCTGGACCACCAGCATCCGGGGCTCCGGGACCGAGATCGACGCCAGCTGGACCAGCGGCGTCGGCGAGCCGTAGTACTCGACCTGGATGCGGTGCAGGATCTGGGGGTTGGCCCGCCCGGTGCGCACGGTGGCGAACTCGCTGCCGACGTGTTCGACGGCCTGCTCCATCTTGTGTTCCGCCTCCCGAAGGAGATCACCGATCATCAGGCCCTCCTCTTCAGTGGACCACGGTGCCGATCTTCTCGCCGCGCACCGCTTTCACGATGTTCCCGGGCACGGTCATGTCGAACACATGAATGGGAACACCGTGCTCTTTGCACATGGTAACTGCGGTGGTGTCCATGACCTGGAGTTCGGCCGCGATGAAATCCATGTAGCTGAGCTCTTCGTGCTTGCGGGCGTCGGCGTGCGAGGCCGGGTCCCGGTCGTAGATGCCGTCGACCTTGGAGGCCTTGAGCAGCTCCTGGGCGCCGATCTCGATCGCACGCAGGGCGGCGGTGGTGTCGGTCGTGAAGAACGGGTTTCCGGTGCCGGCGGCGAAGATCACGACGCGGCCCTTCTCCAGGTGCCGGATCGCCCGCAACCGGATGTAGGGCTCGGCGAGCTCCTGCATGGTGATCGCCGACTGGACCCGGGTGGCGACACCGGCCTTCTCCAGGGCGTCGCGCAGGGCGAGGGCGTTGATCACCGTCGCCAGCATCCCCATGTAGTCGGCGGAGGCAGGGTCCATCCCCTTGGCGGCCTGGGACACGCCACGGAAGATGTTGCCCCCGCCCACGACGATGGCGACCTGGGTCCCGGCGGCGGTGGCCTCGGCGATCTCCGTGGCCACCCTCTGCACCGTCGCCGGGTCGATGCCGTAGCCGACCTCAGGATCTGCGAAGGCCTCCCCGCTCAGCTTGAGCAGGACACGACGCGGCGACTCTTCCGACAACCTATGAACCCACCGAGAGACGTGCCACCCGGCGAACCGAGATGTTCTCTCCCATCTTCGCGGCCAGTGCGGCGACCATGTCGCCAACCGTACCGTCGAAGCGCTCCGGGTTCACGAACTTCTGCTCGTAGAGCACGTTGTCCTGATAGAACGACTCGATCCGTCCCTCGACGATGCGGGGAATGACGTCGGCGGGCTTGCCCTCCGACTCGGCCTGCTTGGCGATGAGGGCCTTCTCCTCCTCGATGGCGGACTCGTCGACCTCGTCGCGGGTCACCCAGCGGGGGTCGGACCAGCTGACGTGCATGGCGATGTCGTCGGCGGTCTGGCGGAACTCCTCGCTCTTGGCCACGAAGTCGGTCTCGCAGACCAGCTCGACGAGCACGCCGATGACGGGACGGCCCGTCTGGAGGTGGATGTAGCTGCCGATGACGCCCTCGTTGGCCTCGCGGTCGGCCCGCTTGGCCATCTTGGCCTGGCCGCGCTCGCGGAGCAGCTGGAAGGCGGCGTCGAAGTCGCCGTTGGCATCGGTGAGCGCCTTCTTGGCGTCCATCATCCCGACACCCGCCTCCTGGCGGAGACGCTGTACGTCCTTGGCGGTGATCTCGGCCATCAGGAATCCTCCCCTTCCTTGGCGGCCACCTTGCCCTTGGCCGCGATCTCCTTGCCCTCGATGCAGGCGTCGGCGATGGCGTTGGCGATCAGGTCGGCGGCGCGGATCGCGTCGTCGTTCCCGGCGATGACGTATTCGACGGGATCGGGGTCCGAGTTGGAGTCGACCAGGGCGATGATCGGGATCCCGAGACGGGTCGCCTCGGCCACGGCGGTCGCCTCCGTGTTCACGTCGATGATGAAGACGGCGTCCGGCAAGCGCTGCATGTCGGCCATGCCGCCCAGGTTCTGCTCGAGCTTGGCCAGCTCACGACGCAGCGAGAGACGCTCCTTCTTGGGGAGGTTGTTCATCTCGCCCGACTCCTCGAGACGACGCAGCTCGCGCATGTAGTAGACGCGCTTCTGGATCGTCCGGAAGTTGGTGAGCATGCCGCCCAGCCAGCGGTAGTTCACATACGGCATGCCGGCCCGCGTCGCCGCGTCGGCGATGGCGTTCTGGGCCTGCTTCTTGGTGCCGATGAACATCACGGACCCGCCCCCAGCGACGGTGTCGCGGACGAACTTCGCCGCCTCGGCGACCTGCTCGACCGTCTGACGGAGATCGAGGATGTGGATGCCGTTGCGCTCGCCGTAGATGAACGGGCGCATCCGGGGGTTCCAGCGCCTGGTCTGGTGCCCGAAGTGGACGCCAGCCTCCAGGAGCTGCTTCATGGTGACTTCAGCCACGCTGTTCCTTTCTGGTTGTGCCTCCGCCCACCGGGCCTGGCGGCCCCGCTCCCGGGGAACCCGGGGCGCCCTCATTCGGGACTGGCCCGACCAGCGAGGGACTGTGGACGTGTTTCGTTGCCCTGGATTGTACGGGCGCGGCGGCGCAGTTCGGTAATCGCGCGGTCTGGCAGACTGGCTCGTGTCACTCACCGACCGGCTCGTTGCCACCGGGAAGGCCCACGGGGCCGTCGCCGTCGGTGTCTGCGAAGCCGGAGTGTTCGGCCCCGAGCGGGAGGCGCTGGTCTCCCGGGCGGCCTCGGGACGCTCCGGTCGTCTCCGCTTCACCTACACCGAGCCCGAGGTCGCCACCGACGTGCGCCACACCTTCGAATGGGCGCGTTCGCTGGTCGTGGTCGCCATCGACTACTCGAGGACGTCCCTGGCGCCGGCGCCGACCGGTGCCGTGGTCGCCAGGTTCGCCACCTCCGACCACTACCGACTCCTCGACCCCATCCTCGACGCCCTGACACACGAGCTGTCGGCGACCGGCTACCGCGCCGAACGCCTGGTCGACGACAACCGCCTGGTGGATCGGGCCGCCGCCGTGAGGTCGGGTGTTGGCTGGTGGGGGCGGAGCACGATGGTCCTCACCCCCGGCCCAGGGCCATGGACACTCCTCGGGACGATCGTCACCGACGCCGAGCTGGACCCGACCAGCCCGATGATCCGCACCTGCGGTACCTGTGTGGCGTGTCTCCCCGCCTGCCCCACCGGAGCCCTCGACCAAGACGGTCTCGACGCCCGTCGCTGTCTCGCCGCGTGGTTGCAGACCCCGGGCACACTCCCCCACTGGATCCGCCCCGCCATCGGACGTCGGATCTACGGCTGCGACGACTGTCTGACCTCGTGTCCTCCGGGAGGGCCGGCGCTGCGGATCTCGGGGCCGTCGATGCATCTCCCGTTCGAGGAGTTGCTGGCGGCGTCCGACGACGACCTGCTGGAGCGGTTCGGCTCGTGGTACGTGCCCGGCCGGGAGGCGCGCCACCTGCGTCGCAACATCCTGGTGGCCGCGGGGAACAGCGGAGAGCCGGAGGTGTTGGAGGGGATCGCGCGTCACCTCGACCACCCTTCGGCGGTGGTGCGGGGCCATGCGGCGTGGGCACTGGCCCGGTTGGCGGGTCCGGAATCCGTCGGGCCCCTGGAGCGCCGCCTGGCCGAAGAGACGGTGCCCGGAGCGCGTGAGGAGGTGCTGCTCGCGCTCCAGATGGCCGAAGAGCCGGAGCGTCATCGGTCGTGGCTGGCAGCGGACGAAGCCGTGACGATGGGCCGATACTCTTCGGACATGGCGGCGAAGCGGGAACCGGTCACCCCTGCGGTGCGAGCGATCCGGCAGGCGGGCATCGACTACACGGCGCATCTCTTCGACTACGCCCGCTTCCCCGGGGCGAAGGGCGCGGCCGATGCCCTCGGGATCGACCTGCACGAGACCGTGAAGACGATCGTCTTCCAGACTTCCGATGGCGGCGGGGTCATCGCCCTGATGAACGGCGACCACGAGGTGTCCACCAAGA
>JAGFIR010000002.1 GCA_024103415.1 Acidimicrobiales bacterium | reverse complement strand
GGCCGCATGCCGTTCTGGAAGGGCGACATGATGGGCCGGCCCGTCGAGACGGGCCGCGCCATCGGGAGGTTCGTCCGCGAGGTCGCCACGCTGGGAGAGCGTGCGGAGGCGGTGCTCACCGAGCGTTACCACCTCCACCCCGTGGCCGCGCAGAACCTGGCGACCTACGTCAGGGAGCAGTTGGAGGCCACCGGCCGGGCACCGGATGACCGGACCATCGTGGTGGAGCGGTTCCGTGACGAGCTGGGCGACTGGCGAATCCTGCTCCTGTCTCCCTTCGGGGCGAGGGTGCACGCACCCTGGGCCATGGCGATGAGGCGAAAGCTGGCGCTGCGTCACGGGATCGAAGCCGACATGGTGTGGTCCGACGACGGCATCGCCCTGAGATTCCCCGACACCGACACGCCCCCCGATCCCGCCGAACTGCTCCTCGGACCGGAGGAGGTGGAAGACCTCCTGCTCGAGCATCTCCCCGGGACGTCGCTGTTCGGCGCTCGCTTTCGGGAGGCTGCGGGTCGTGCGTTGCTCCTCCCGAGACGGAGGCCCGGGTCGAGGACACCGCTCTGGCTGCAGAGACGTCGCAGCGCCGACCTGTTGGGTGTCGCCCGGCAGTTCGACTCGTTCCCGCTCATCCTCGAGACCTATCGCGAGATCCTCAACGACGACTTCGACATGCCGGCGCTCGTCGAGCTCCTCCAGGACGTCGAGGCCAGGCGGGTGGAGGTGGTGATCGCCGATACGGTCACGCCCAGCCCGTTGGCGGTCTCCCTTCTCTTCTCGTTCGTGGCGGTGTACCTCTACGAGGCCGATGCCCCGGTCGCCGAGCGACGGGCCGCCGCACTGAGCATCGACCGAAGCCTGCTCCGCGAATTGCTCGGTGAGGGCGAGTTGCGGGACCTCGTCGATCCCGACGTCCTGGCAGGTGTCGAGCTCGAGCTCCAGCACGTCGCCGCGACCCATCGGGCCCGGGACCCGGACGGGATCCACGACCTGCTCAGGGATGTCGGCCCGCTCACGACGGCGGAGTTGGAATTGCGTGTCGCCGACATCGACCTGGCAGACGCCCTGGACGAGCTGGCCCGGCACACCCGCGTCTTCGAGGCCGAAGTGGCGGGGGAGCGGCGATGGTGCGCGGTCGAGGACGCCGCCCGTCTCCGTGACGCCCAGGGCGTCGACCTGCCGCCCGGCATCCCCGAGCCCTTCCTCGAGCCCGTCCCCGACGCGGTGGCGGACGTGGTGAGCCGGTATGCCCGGACGCATGGGCCCTTCACCGCGGCGGAGGCGGGCAGGTCGCTGGGACTGCCACCAGCGGTGGTCGAGACCACCCTGACCCGTCTCGAGAGCCAGGGTCGGGTGAGCGAGGGGCCGTATCTGCCCGGGGGCTCGGGGCGAGAGTGGCTCGACACCGAAGTGCTCCGGCGTCTCAAGCGTCGGTCCCTCTCCGTGCTGCGCGGTGAGATCGAGCCCGTCCCTGCCAGGACTCTGGCCGCGTTCGCCCCGGTCTGGCAGGGAGTCACGGGCGAGCCACCTGGTGGCCCGCACGCCCTCCGGCGGGCGGTGGCCAGTCTCTTCGGTGCGTCGATCCCGGCTTCCGCCCTGGAGCGGGATGTCCTCGCGGTGCGGGTGTCCGACGCCGGCGCCGACCTCGATTCGATGCTGCTGACCGGCGACCTGGTGTGGGTGGGGCGCGGCCGGATCGGCGTCCGTGACGGTCGGGTGGCACTGTTCCCGCGCGATCGCTTCCGGCATCTCTGGCGTGGCCCCGAGTCCGAGCCGGAGGGCAGGGCCGCTGAGATTCATCGCTTCCTCGGCGCCAACGGGGCCAGCTTCTTCGCCGACATCTACCAGGGAGTGGGTGGCGGCGATCCGGCCGAGGTCCTCGACGCCCTCTGGGATCTGGTGTGGTCGGGGCACGTGACCAACGACAGTCTTCATCCACTCCGGGCCTTCCTCACCAACAGGCCGGCCAAGACGCGCGGCAAACCGAATCTGTCCGGTCGGTTCCCGGCGCATGCGGGTGGTCGCTGGTCACTGGTCCCGGCTCCTGCGGGCGACGACACGGAGACGGCGGCGGCGTGGGCCCGGTTGCTGCTCGACCGCTACGGCTTGGTGTCCCGTGACACCGTGGCTGGTGAGGGTGTCCCCGGTGGCTTCTCTTCGGTGTACCCGGTGCTGTCCCACATGGAGGAGGCCGGGCAGATCCGTCGCGGGTACTTCGTCGAGGGGCTCGGCGGGGCCCAGTTCGCATTGCCCGGTGCGGTGGACCGGATCAGGTCCAGGCCGTCACAACCGCTCCTGTGGCTGGCGGCCACCGACCCCGCCAACCTCCATGGCTCGGTCATTCCGTGGCCGGAGACAGAGACCCGTCTCGCCCGGGAGGCGGGTGCCTACGTGATCGTGGAGGACGGGAACCTTCTCGCCTATCTGGACAAGGCACGCACCGGTCTCACTCTGTTCGCACCGGGTCGGGAGCGGATGGACCAAGTGGCCGCGGCGGTGGCCTCCATCGGGTCGAGACATCGCAGGCTCACGCTGCGCACGGTGGACGGATCCCCCGCCGGGGACTCACCACTGGCCCGGGCTCTGGCCGCCGCCGGCTTCGCCACCGCTCCGCGGGGTCTCACCTACCGCGGCTGAGGCCACAGGATCTCTCCCCCGGCTTGCTGGGGGAGGGGTTCGGTCTCCAGTCGAAAGGTGATCAGAGATCTGGCCAGAGATCCTCTTCCGCCAGGTCGATGATCGTCCAGGCCATCGCCAGCGCCCCGTCGCGGATCGCCTGCTCCCCTGAAGGAGTGATCGTGGCGGCGGCGAACTCCTTCTGGTGGTTGACCGCACCCGCGGCGTCGATCCCGAGCATCGGGTGGATGGCCGGCA
Source organism: Acidimicrobiales bacterium (assembly GCA_024103415.1). Classification (GTDB taxonomy): domain Bacteria; phylum Actinomycetota; class Acidimicrobiia; order Spongiisociales; family ZC4RG35; genus ZC4RG35. The sequence continues at coordinate 20,854 of JAGFIR010000002.1, read as the reverse complement.
CCACCTGGGAGACGTTGCCCATGTCGGACGAGCCACCGCCCCGGCCGACCTCCTCCTCGGTGGGCATGGGACGCCCGAGGGCCCCGGAGTTGGCGGCGTACAGCCGCGTCATCACCGGGTTGTTCCGCATGTTCAGATAGGGGTGGTCGACCTCGGTGATCTCGAGCCGGCAGCCCGTGGCGGTGGCCGCCGCCTCGAAGCAAGCCAGCACCCTGGGCACCAATTCGTCGACCCGCTCGATGGTCTCCGAGCGGACGCCCCAGATCGATCGGCTGTATCCCGCGATCACGTTGTAGGCGTCGCCGCCCTTCTCGATCATGCAGTGGATGCGGTCGCCGCCCAGGATGTGCTGTCTGAGGGTGGAGACGTTCAGATAGGCCTGCACGAAGGCGTCCAGGGCGTTGGTCCCCATGTGCGGAGCGAAGGCGGCGTGGCTCTCCTGCCCGTAGTACTCGACCCGGAACGTCTTCCTCGTCTGGAACGAGGGGTCGAGCATGTCGGTGGGGCTGGGGTGGATCATCATCGATGCTGCCGCATCCTCGAAGGCTCCCGCGTTGATCAATTCGACCTTGCCGCCGCCGCCCTCCTCGGCCGGCGTGCCCAGCACGGTGACCCTGATGCCGAGGTCCTCCACCAGGGGCACCAGGGCGAGGCCGGCTCCCATGGCCGCGGTGGCGATGATGTTGTGCCCGCACGCCTGGCCGACCTCGGGCAGGGCGTCGTACTCACAGCAGATCACGACCCGCGGGCCCGAGGTCCCGATGTTCGCCTCGAAAGCGGTGTCCAACCCGTAGGCGGGGTAGGTGACCTCGAACCCCCCGGCGGCGAGACGCTCGGCGATCTTCCGGGAAGTCTCGAACTCCTGGTACCCGGTCTCCGGGTTCTCGTACATCCAGCGGGAGATCTCCCGCAGGTCCCCCTCCACGGCGGCGAACGCCCGCTCGGCCGTCTCCTTCCGGCTCACAGGCGCCCCCACACGTCCTGGGTGGCCATGTCGATGATCGTCCACGCCATCCCCAGGGCACCGTCCCGTATTGCCCGCTCGCCGGACGCCGTGATGGTGGTCGCGGCGAATCCCGGGTGATGGTTGGAGTGCTCCGAGTCGATGTGGATCCCGGGATGGATGGCCGGCACCACCTGGCTCACGTTGCCCATGTCCGTGGAGCCGGTCGACTTGTCGGCCAGGTCGGCGAACCGCTTCAGCGGCCGACCCAGGGCCGCCGAGTTCTCCATGTACAGCGAGGCCATGATCTCGTTGGTCCTCAGGTCGGTGTATGGGTGGCTGTCGGGGTTGATCTCGAGCCGGCACCCGGTGGCGGTGGCGGCCGCCTCGAAGCAGGCGCGCACCTTCTCCACCAACACGTCGAGCCGCTCCTTGGTGGTGGCCCGGATCATCCACTCCGATCGGGTGTAGCCGGGGATGACGTTGGCCGCGCCGCCGCCGTGGGTGATCACGCAATGGACCCGGTCGGTGGGCAGCATCTGCTGACGGAGGGTGGCGACGTTGTTGTACGCCTGGACGAAGGCGTCGAGGGCGTTGATCCCCTGCTGGGGCGCTCCGGCCGCGTGTGCCTCCTGGCCGTGGTACTCGACCACGTAGCTCTGGATCGCCAGGAACTGCGGGTCGATGACGTCTTCCTTCCAGGTGGGGTGGACCATCATCGCCGCGGCCACGTCCTCGAACGCTCCGGCGTCGATCAGATCGACCTTTCCGCCACCGGCCTCTTCCGCCGGGGTGCCGAGAACGGTGACACGGATGCCCAGTTCGTCGACCAGGCCGGCGAGGGCAACACCCGCACCCACCGCCGCGGTGGCGATGATGTTGTGGCCGCAGGCGTGCCCGACCTCGGGCAGGGCGTCGTACTCACAGCAGATCACCACCCTCGGCCCGGTGGAGCCCACGGTGGCCTCGAACGCGGTGTCGAGACCATGGGCCGGGTGGGTGACGTCGAACCCGTGATCGGCGAGGAACGAGGAGAGACGCGCTGAGGACTCGTGCTCCTCGTAGGCGATCTCGGGGTTCTCGTACATCCAGCGTGAGATGTCCCGGAGATCGTTCTCGATGGCCTCGAACGCTTCCCGGGCGCGGTCCTTGTGAGCCATCGGGCGAGAGTAACCGTGGCTCAGTCGCCGCGGTCGACCAGGACCGTCCGGATCGTCTTGATCAGGATCCGCGCGTCCAACGAGACCGACTGACTGCGCACGTACTCCTCGTCGAACCGGGTCCGCTCCTGGATCGAGATGGTGTCTCGCCCCTCCACCTGGGCCAGGCCGGTGATCCCGGGCTTGACCCGGAACCGGGGGTTGTCGAGCCCCACCAGTTCCGCCTCGGCCGGGACCAGGGGCCGGGGGCCGACGAGTGACATCGACCCGGTGAGCACGTTCCAGAAGTTGGGGAGCTCGTCTATCGACCACTGCCGCAGGACACGGCCCACCCGGGTGATGCGCGGGTCGTCGACGATTCGGATCGGCGTGCCGTCTTCCGTGTGACGGGACGCTTCCAGACGGGCCAGGTGCTCGGCGAACACCGTCTCGTCGCCGTCGGCCCGCATCGTCCTCAGCTTGAGCATCCCGAAGCGGCGGCCGTTCCGCCCGACGCGGGCCTGTCTGAAGAAGATCGGGCCCGGGCTGTCGAGCCGGACGGCCAGGCCGGCGAGGATCAGGATGGGGCTGCTGAGCAGGAGCACGAACAGGGAGACCGCTATGTCGAGGGTCCGCTTCGATGCGTAGTAGGTGGCGGACGGGCCGCTCGCGGCATCGGGCCTCGTGCCCGCCAGGGCGCCGTAGACCAGTGCGACCAGGGCGACTCCTGCCCCGACGGTGAAGGCCAGGGAGACCCGGCTCATCGGGGTCATCGCGGGCGTCACCAGGACGGTGGCGATGGCCGGGATCAGCCCGCTGAGCCAGGCGACGCCGAGCCGGGCGGTCTGGCCCCGCGCCACGAGGATCTGGCCGACGAAGAGGCCGGCCCCGGCGAACACGACGCCCACCGAGATCACGGCGGCGTCGAAGCGGGTGACCGTGTACTCGGAGCCGAAGGCGAGCTCGACCACCCATGGGCCTGCCAGCCATCCGAGGACTGCACCCACGACACCGATGCCGACTGCGGCCCAGGCCATGCCCCGCGCCCAGGCTCGCAACTCCTGGCGCTCGCCCCTCGCCGCCATCACGGTGAACGGCGGGAGCACCCGGGCCAGGAGGTTGTACCCGAAGACGAGCGGGGCGCGACCGATGGTGAACGCCGCGTACGCGATGGACTGCTCGGTCGGGGAGCCGCCGAGGAACGCCACGATCAGGGGTCCGCTGAGGAGAAGCGCCTGGGAGGCGGCGGCAGCGAGCACCAGCCCCCACAGCAGGTTGCGCTCGTCGAGGTTCGCCCGCTCCTCCTGGTCCAGTTCGGGCCGATCGACAGGCACCGGCTTGAAGGGCCGCCAGAAGGCGACCGCGAACGTGCCCACGATCAGAGCGATGGCGAAGCCGGACGCCGAGGGGCGGACGATCGTGATGCCCACGGCGATGATCACCCTGATCACCGACGCCATGGCGGAGGAGGTCCCGTAGGCGCGGAAGCGGCGCCACCCGGCCAGATGGCCGCGCGCCGCCGAGAACCAGAGGTGGGCCCCCACGGTCAGGGCCGTGAACAGGATGAACCTGCGGTCGCCGTTGAGGTACTCGTCGACCCCCACCCACGAGAAGACCGTCGCCCCGACGACCGTGATGATCCCCAGCCACAGTGCCTCGTTGGGGAGCCCGACCCGGTTGCGGTCGATGGTCAGACGGCGCACGACCAACTGCTCGATGGGCAGCAGGATCACGATGAACGTCAGGAAATGGATGGTGAGGAGCGTCGAGACCGGGGCGAAGTCGTGAGTTCCGAGGGTCCGCCCGCCGAGGATCTGATACGCGTAACCGGCCAGACCGGCGACGGCACTGCCGGCGACGATGAAGGCGGTTCCGTCGGATCGGAGATAGGCGTAGCGGGCGCCGGACGAGTTGTTCCGAGAGGCGTCGTTGCTCGGCTGGGACATGTGGGTCCGCCGAGATTAGGCGGGGTCCCGTTTCATGCCTGGAACACCGCAAATCCAAAGGGGCCACCGATATTGTTGCCCGGGTGACGTCACGCAGGGTCGGCAGTGTCCTACAGCGTGTGTCGCGCGCACCCGTTGCGGCTCTCCTGTCGGCCATCCTCCCCGGTCTCGGTCACCGCTACATCGGTCGGCGCAAGATCGGGGACGCCCTCTTGCTGGGCAATCTGCTCATCCTCTGGGGCCTCTATCTCGTGGCCACGCAGTTCCAGATGACCGCCCTGCGATGGCTCGTCACCTCCCGCGGCCTGATCCTGTTGATGCTGGCCAACGTGGCGCTGCTCGTGTACCGGGCTTGGGTCACCTCCGACGCCTACTCCAAGGCGACGATGTTCAAGCCAGGTCCCTCGGCCATGATCTCGCTGGGACTCGCCATCGTGATCCTCCTCGTCCCGCATCTGTTCTTCGGTCGTCTCGTCCTCTCCCAATACGACCTGATCACTTCGGTGTTCGCCGCTCCCACCGAGGAGAGCCCGACGGTGAGCACGCCCGAGCCGGGCCAGACCCCGGGGACGGGGACGACCGTGCCCCAACCGCGCATCTGGGACGGGGTGGAGAGACTGAACATCCTGTTGATGGGGTCCGACATGCGGCCCGATCAGGAGTCCCTCGAGCGGGGCGATCCTGCCTATCGGGGCCATCGCATCGACAGCATCACCGTCGTGAGCATCAACCCCCAACCGCCCTATGACGTGGCCATGTTCTCTGTGCCCCGGTTCCTGTCCAACTACCCCCTGCCCGAGGGCATGGGCGACGGTCGGAGGAACAACGACTGGGACTGGCTGGGCCACCTCTTCCGGCGTGCCGAGGACGGCGGGCCGGCGGAGCGGGCCCTCTACCCGGGGCCCGACTCGCCCGGGATCAACGCGATGAAGGGCGCACTCGGCGAGTTGTTCGGCATCCCGATCCATTACTACGCCATGGTCACGGTGGGCGGGTTCGTCGGACTGGTGGACGCGCTCGGTGGCATCGAGATCGACGTGCCGCGGACGATCATCGACCGCAACTACGACTTCGCCAACCGGCACGCCGACGCCGACCGCGGCGAGGTCCGCATCGAGCAGGGTCGGCAGAAGCTCGACGGCTTCCACGCACTGGCGTACGCCCGCATCCGTTCGCAGTCCGGTGAGTTCGCCCGAATGCACCGTCAGCGCTGCGTGCTCGGCGCGCTCGTCGAGCAGGCCAACCCGGTCAATCTGCTCCGGGGTTTCGGCGATCTGGTGGAGACGTTGAAGCAGTACGTGCGCACCGACATCCCCCAGGACCGCCTCGTCGACTTCGTCGAGCTCCTCCCCAATCTGAGCACCGACAACTTCTCCACCCTGCGCATCACCCTCGACTACGAGATCGACGCACCCCCGGGGAACATCAGATGGTTCGACATCGACCAGATACGAGAGGACGCCCAGTTCTTGATGCGCGACCCAGTCGCGGCTAGAGAAGCACTGGGGCTGGACGATCTCGACGCGACGTGCGATCAGACGTTCGACCCCGTCCAGGAGCCATGAGGAACAACGATCCGAAGTGAACGACGTTTCGACCAGATCACCCCGTCTCGAAGAGAGCTACCGGCAGTACGCCGGCGAGATGATGATGTACGCCACCTTCCTGGTCGGCCCCGGACAGGCGAAGCGGGTGTTCGAGGATGCCTGGTGCCGGTTGCGGGCGTTGGGCTCGGAGTCGGTCGAACTGAACCGCGGGGTCCTCTATCGCCAGGTCTATGCGGCCGCCGGCGAGGGCTGGAGGGAGGACCGGGTGACCCACGGCGGTCCCGACGGGGAACCGGGCGCCCGATCGCTCCGGGGACCGATCGACCAACTCTCCCTCGATCAGCGGGCGATGGTCTACCTGGCCGATGGCCTGGGTTTGCGAACGGCCCTGGTGGCATCGCAGCTCGGCCTGCCCGTCCCGGTGATCGAGAGATCCCTCGGCGAGGCCAGACAGGTCCTCGACACGAACGGTGGTGACAGGCGCGCCCTGATCAAGACGGCAGTGGCCGCCGCGCCGGCGGTCCCCGCCTATCACGAGGTCCCGTGCCCCGAGCAGGGCAGGGGCGGTCGTCTCCGCAGTGCCCGGTTGATCTGGGCGGTGACGGGTCTGGCGGCGATCCTCCTCCTGGCCCCGGCGTTGTTCGCGGGCAGGGGGGCCGGTGTGACCGTGACCACCACGCAGATCACCGTCCCGCCGGGCGCCGTCGCATTCGACGGCGCGATCTATCTCGCCCAGGAGGCGCCCGACGAGGCCTTCTCCCTCGTCGCATTCCAGGTGTCGGCAGTCGACCAGGCCGGCATCCTCGAGGAGGACGACGACCCCGTCGAGTTCCTCACCAAGATGACCGACCTGAACGTGGAGTTGCCAGGGGCGGCCGACTCCGAGGGGAATCCCACGATCTCGTTCTTCTCGCTCGTGCCATCCGGGGCCAGGGTGGTGGAGCGCTCCACCGTCACCTTCCAGGGCCGCGAGGTCATCGTGCTCGACATGCACGGAGACTTCCTGGACGGCTCCGGGACGCCCGAGGGTGACCTGGCCATGCTCATGCAGATCGTCTACACCGCCACGGGGGACGACCCGACCCGGCAGGTCTGGTTCACGGTCGGCGGCGAGCCCGTCAACCAGTTCGGCTCGGCCGGCATCGACATCTCGACGCCGATCGGCCGTGAGACCTTCCGCGACGACATGAGCCCGATCGTCATCGAGGAGCCGGTGGTCGTGGAGGTCGAGACACAGTTGATCCGGGTCATCGGCTCGGCGAAGACCACCACGGGCGAGTTGACCTACTCGATCGACGCCGACGGCGAGGCGGTGATCACCGAGACCGTGGACACCGGGTGCGCCGGCTGCTGGGGCACGTTCAGCTTCACGGTCGGAGCATCCGCGATGGTGCCCGACGGATCGATTTCACTGTACGAAGCCGGTGCCGACGGGCAGCGGCTGCACGAGGTCAAGCTCCCGATGACGGCCGGGTTCGACGGCCGCTGGGTGCTCTCGCAGTGAACCGGCGGCGCCGGGCGACGTATGTCGCCTATCTGCGGAACGCCGTCACAATTGCAACCGTTTCATAGACCGGGGACTCCGATGAACAAGCGCAAGCACCAGAAGAGAGAGGCGCCGCGCGCTGCCCTGCTCAGCGCCCTCCTCCCGGGGTGGGGCCACGCCTACATCGGGCAGACGCAGACCGCCTTCGGTCTGTACCTCATCGACGTCCTCCTGGTGGCCAGCGCCCTCGTGGTGGTGGCCCGGTTCAAGCTCGAGGTCGCCAAGCTCTTCGTGAGCACCGATGCCCTCCTCGTGCTCATGGGCATCAACGTCGTGTTGCTCATCTTCCGGGCGATCGTGGTCGCCGGCTCCTACTCGATGGCCCCGAGCGGCGGTCTCGGTCCCAAGTCGCGGACCGCGATCGTCATGGCGGCGGCCATGTTCGTGCTGGTGATCCCGCACGCTGCGTTCGGCTACGTGGCCTGGACCCAGTACGACCTGATCCGCAGCGTCTTCCAGCCGGGTGGCGGGCCGGTGGCGTCGCCTACGACCACCACGTCTCCGACCACGCCCGGATCGACCGTTCCCGGGGCCACCACCACGGTGCCCCCGACCACAACGACTACCGAGCCACCACCGATCTGGGACGGCCTGGAGCGTCTCAACCTGCTCCTGATCGGTGCCGACTCGGGTGTCGACCGGCGCGGCACCCGGACCGACACCCTGATCCTGGCGAGCATCGAACCGTCTACCGGTCACGTGGTGATGGTGTCGATCCCCAGACAGCTCTCCAACCCGCCGCTCCCGGACGGGATGGGGATCTGGGACTGCAACTGCGTCCCCGACCTGATCACCCACGTCTACTACCAGGCCGAGCAGTACCCCGACGCGTTCCCCGGTCCCCAGGAGCCGCCGATCAACGCGCTCAAGGCCACCTTCGAGGAGATGTTCGACATCCCCATCCACTACTACGCGATGGTGAACCTCGAGGGCTTCGTCGGGATCGTCGACGCGCTCGGCGGGGTCACTATGGATATCCCCAAGACCATCGTCGACGAGACCTACCCGCACGAGGACGGCTCGGTCGAGCATGTGGTGATCGAGGCGGGGGAGAACGTCCACCTCGACGGGCACCTGGCGCTGGCCTACGCCCGCATCCGCCGGCACTCCGACGACTTCGCCCGCATGCACCGCCAGCGTTGCGTGATCGGCGCCCTCGTCGACCAGGCCAACCCGCTGAACATCCTGCGGAACTTCGGGAACATCGCCCAGGCGGTCAAGGAGAACGTCACCACCGACATCCCCCAGGACCGTCTCGTCGACTTCGTCGACCTCCTGCCCAATGTGAGCACCGATCGCATCGACAGCCTCCGGGTCACCCGGGCGGAGTACGCCACCGGCACCGCCCCGGGCCGGGTCTTCTACGACATCGACCGGATCCGCGCCGAGACCCACGAGTTGATGAACAACCCCGAGGCGGCACGGGAGCGTCTGGGTCTGAACGACCTGGGCGCCACCTGCGACCAATCGTTCGACTGACTTCTTTGTCCTCCAGGCTCCGCCTGGAGAAAAGTCCCGCCGGGTGCCCGGATCAGTCCCCCACGAAGTGGGGGAAGGTACCGCCGGCCGGAGGCCGGGGGTAGGGGGAAATTCCCTGTCACCCAAAACCGGGGGCTGCTCCGTCCTAAGGGCATGATCACCGCCACAGGCGTGATGGACGACGAACAGGTCTACCGGCTCTACGCACGGGAGCTCACCGAGTACGCGACGACTCTGGTGGGCCCCTTCGACGCCGCTGACGTGGTGACCGAGTCCTGTTTGCGGGCCTTCAGGTCGAAGGGTTGGCCCGAAGTCGCGAACCGGCGGGCGTATCTGTACCGGACCGTGCTGTCGGTGGCGAACGATCACCACCGCAGCACGCTGTCCCGGCGTTTGCGAGAGATGAAGGCGGCCGAGCGGGTCGAGGTGCAGCCGGTGGAGATCGACGTCGATGTGCTGGGTGCCGTGGAGCGGCTCTCGGTGCAGCAGCGCTCCGCCGTCTACCTGACCTACTGGGCCGATCTGCCCCCGGACGAGGTGGCTGCCCGCATGGGCATCTCCACCGGTGCCGTCAAGCGTCACCTGGCCCGGGCGAGAAAACGACTTGGAGAGTGGCTGGCATGAGCAACGAGAAGAGGATCAAGGATCTGCTCGCCCGCATGGTCTCGATGACGCCGCCGCCCCCTCCCTTCCCAGAGGAGACCATCAACGTGAGCCAGAGAAACGACGCACCCCGCCGGAGCCCGGCGCTCATCTTCGGGGTGGCCGCAGTCATGGTGGCCGCCCTGGCGGTGCCCCTGCTGTTGTCGAACTTCGGGGATCAGCCGGTAGGCGGCGATTCCACCACCACGACCACCACGGTCGTGGAGCCGACGACGACCGTCCCGGAGCCGACCACGACCACGACCGATTCCACGACCACGACCCAACCCGCCGAAGTGCTGGTCGCCTCGTGGCCGGTGTACCTCGTCCAGCCCTCCGACGACGGTGGCAACCCGTCGCTGGTCCCGTTCGAGGTTTCCGTCTTCGAGGGACAGGGCATCGCCCTGGACGAGGTCGACTCCCCCGAGGACATGTTGTTCAACCTCGAAGAGCTGTCCTTCGAGATCCCAGCGGGATTCGAGAGCTTCGTCCCGGATGGGGTCGAGATCGTCGGCAAGTCCTTCGAGAGCACCAATGAGGGGTTGACCCGGGTCGTGCTCGACATGAACGAGGCTTTCCTCGCCGGTGCCGGCGGTCATCTCGCCGACGTCACGATGCTGAACCAGATCGTCTGGACGACCCTCCAGTTCGAGGTGGCCGAGGTCCTGTTCACGGTTGGTGGCCGGCCGGTCACCGCCTTCGGCTCGGAAGGCATCTCGCTGGTCGACCCGATCGACACGAGCGAATTCCTGGATGAGATCAACCCGATCATCCTCAGGGCTCCCGTCTCGTTCCGGTCCGGCTCGGAGTTGGTCGTCACCGGTATCGCCAACGTGTTCGAGGCGACCCTCTCCTACCGGGTGACCGGGACCGACATCGAGGGCTTCACGACCGCCAGCTGTGGCACCGGTTGCTGGGGCGAGTTCGAGATCCTCGTCGAGGCGCCCGACGGAGTGCCGGCCGGGGCCATCCTCGAGATCTTCGTCCACTCCGCCCAGGACGGGAGCCCCACCAACGTGGTGCGGATCCCGATGGACGTCATCGCCCGAGGCGGCTGACGGCCATGGAGGCTTCCGGGAGTTGACTCCGCCCCCGGATCGAAGGAGGGTCCGGTCGGTGAGGACCGGGCCCTCTTCATTTCCTAGAACTCGGGGATCACCTGGCTGGCGAACAGCTCCAGGCTCGAGGTGTCGTAGGCGAGGTCGGCGAAGTTGACGATGGCGTAGGTCATCCCCGCGGCGTGCCACGCCTTCAGATTCTCCACCACCTGTTCCGGGGTCCCGGAAGACGTGCGGTAGCCGTCGGCGAAACGCTGTGCCCGACGCTCGGGAATGACCTTGCTCAGGCTGTCGGCGAGCCAGGAGATCTTGTCCTCGACCTCGGCCTCGGTCTCGCCCATCATGATGTTGAAGTTGGCGCTGCGGACGATCCGGTCGTAGCTGGTCCCCAGGTCCTCGCAGTGGCGGCGGAGGATGTCCGATTTGTGACGGAATGTCTCCACGTCGCCACCGAAGTTGGTGTAGTCGGCGTGTCGGGCGGCGATGCGCAGGGTGACCTGCTCCCCGCCACCTGCCACCCACACGGGGATGTGCGGTGACTGCACCGGCTTGGGATCGCACATCCCGCCCCTGAGCTGATAGTGCTCGCCGTCGTAGTCGACGACGTCCTGGGTCCACATCGCCTTCATGATCTCGACGCCTTCGCGGAGCATCCCGAGCCTGCCCTTCGGTGGGAGGAACGGGTAGCCGTAGCCGTCGTGCTCCTCTTCGTACCACCCGGCGCCGATGCCCATCTCGATCCGACCGCCCGTGAACACGTCGATGGTGGCGGCGACCTTTGCCAGGTAGGACGGCGGTCGGTAGGTGTTGCAGGTGCACATCTGGCCCAGCCGGACCGTGCTGGTCACCGCGCCGAGTGCGGCCATCATCGTCCATGCCTCATAGGTGACGTCGGTGACCGGGTCGGGCATGTCTTCGGTCGACTCGCCGGCCTCCACGGCCTTTCTGTGGTCGGCCCACCAGCCCTGTGGCCAGTTGTGGAAGTGGTCGTAGACCCAGAGACTCTCGAAGCCACTCCGTTCGATTAGAGCCGCACGGTCGCTGATGATTGCCCAGTGATCGGTCTTCGGGATCCCGACGAGATCCCACCGCCAACCCTGGGGGACGAAGGCACCGAAACGCATCCCCCGACCTTAGAGGCGAACCCGGTTTCGGTGACGAAGTGGGTTCGGTGTATTCGCCTGGAATCAATATTCTCGCCGGAGCGGTTTTCCCGTTCCCCAGAGGAGGCCTCTCCGTGTTCGCTCGATTGGGTCGTTGGTGTTTCCGCAACCGCGGAAAGGTGGTGCTGCTCTGGCTGGCCGCCCTCGTCGTGGCCGGTGGCGCCAGCAACCTCCTGGGCACCTCCTACTCCACGGAGTTCGGTCTCCCGGCAGGCATCGAGAGCGTCGAGGGCATCGAGATCCTCGAGGAGCACTTCGAGAACGACTCTCTCGCCTCGGTCGGCTCGATCGTCTTCTACGCCGAGCAGGGGATCGACGACCCGGAGGTGAGGGCCGCGATCGCCGAGATGCTCGAGGGCGTTGCGGAAATCGAGGGTCTGAACGTGACGAGTCCGTTCTCGCCGGAAGGCGCGATGCAGATCGCCGTGCAGGGCCCGCAGGCCGGGAAGATCGCCTACGCCGGCCTCGGTCTCGAGCCGGACACCAGCCTCGAAGAGGCCGGTGAGATCTCGGCCCGGATCAGGGAACTGATCCCCGAGTTGGAGGGTCTCCAGGTGGAGATCGGTGGCCAGGCGTTCGCCGAGTTCGACGTCCCGTCGTCGGAGGCGCTCGGTCTCGCCTTCGCCATCGTGGTGCTGATCCTCGCCTTCGGATCGGTTCTCGCCATGGGTTTGCCCATCGGCGTGGCGCTCGCCGGCATCGGTGTGGGCTCGATCCTCACCGGGATCCTGTCCAACGCCATCACGATCCCGGACTTCGCACCCACGGTGGCGATCATGCTGGGCCTGGGCGTCGGCATCGATTACGCCCTTTTCATCGTCACCAGGTTCCGGGAGAACCTTGCCGCCGGTCAGGACTTCGAGGAGTCCACGGTGATCGCCCTGGACACCGCAGGGCGCGCCGTGGCCTTCGCCGGGACCACGGTGGTGATCTCGCTGATGGGCATGCTGCTCATGAACCTCGACCTGCTGTCCGGCATCGCGATCTCGGCAGCCGTCGCGGTGGCAGTGACCGCGATCGCCTCGCTGACCCTCCTCCCCGCGCTCCTCGGATTCGCCAACTCCCGGGTGGAGATCACACGCTGGCGCGGACTGATCGCGGCCGGGTTCGCCGCCGCAGCGCTGGCAGGGTTCGCCCTGGAGTGGAACTGGCTGATGATCGGCGGAGCGGTGGTCGCGGCCGCCGTCATGCTTCTCGGGTTCGCCCTCAAGCCCCTGAAGCGCGAGGTGCCGAGACGGAAGCCGAAGCCGATCCGCGAGACGATCCCGTACCGGTGGAGCCGATACATCCAGCGTCACCCCTGGCTGATGACCATCCTCGGCGCGGCGATCCTGGTGGCACTGGCCCTGCCCATGTTCAGCATCCGAATCGGTTTCTCCGACGAGGGCAACTACCCGGCGGACAGCACCACCCGCCGGGCCTACGACCTCCTGGCCGAAGGGTTCGGGCCCGGTTTCAACGGCCCGCTCCTCCTCGCCGCCGAGATCACCGGCCCGGTCACCTCCGAGGCGCTGCTGGGGATCACGGCGGCACTGTCTGCCGACCCGGGGGTCGCCTTCGCCACACCGCCGATCCCCAACGAGATGCCGATTCCTTCAGCCGTCGTCTGGCAGGTGATCCCGACGTCCGCGCCTCAGGACGAGGAGACGACAGAGCTCGTCGACCGGCTCCGGGCGGAAGTCCTGCCCGCAGCGACCGACGGGATCGATCTCGACGTGCTCGTCTCCGGGCAGGTGGCGCTGGGCGTCGACTTCTCCGACTACCTGACCGAGCGGATACCCATGTTCATGGGGATGGTCCTCGGGCTCTCGTTCCTGCTCCTGATGACGGTGTTCCGGTCGATCCTGGTGCCGGTGAAGGCCGTGGTGATGAACCTCCTGGCCATCGGCGCCGCCTACGGAGTGGTCACCGCGATCTTCCAGTGGGGCTGGTTCGGCGGCATCCTCGGCATCGAGCCCGCTCCCATCGAGCCATTCGTCCCGGTGATGATGTTCGCCGTCGTGTTCGGTCTCTCCATGGACTACGAGGTGTTCCTCCTGTCCCGGATCCGCGAGGAGTGGCTGCGCGGTGGTGACTCACACCGCTCCGTCGCCGACGGTCTGGCGGCCACGGCGAGGGTCATCTCGGCGGCCGCGGCCATCATGGTCGTGGTGTTCGGCTCGTTCGTCCTGGAGCCCGATCGCATCATCAAGCTCTTCGGTGTGGGCCTCGCCACCGCGGTCGCCCTGGACGCCACCGTCGTTCGCCTCCTGCTGGTGCCGGCCACCATGGAGTTGCTCGGAGACAAGAACTGGTGGCTGCCACGCTGGCTCGACCGGATCCTCCCCAGGATCGACGTCGAGGGGCACAGCCTCCGGGCCGTCGACAGCGGCGAGCAGATCAGCGTCTGACGCGCGCCGGGTGCACGGGCGCGCAACCGGGGCGCACCTAGCCTGACGGGATCATGAGCGTCGTCTTCGATCTCGCCGTCATCTTCATCCTCCGGGCCATCGACGTGGGGATGGCCACGATCCGGATCGTCCTCCTGTCCCGTGGCCGGAAGGGCGCCGCGGCCGGCATCGGCTTCTTCGAGTGCCTGATCTGGGTGGTGGCAGTCTCCCGGGTGCTCACGGGGCTGGACGACCCGCTTCGCATGATCGCCTTTGCCGCCGGTTTCGCCGCCGGCACCTACGTAGGCTCGATGGTCGAGGAGTGGCTCGCCATCGGCCAGACCCTGATCCGTGTCGTAACCAGCAGCGAGGATCCGTCGGTAGCTCCCGCCATCCGGGCGAAGGGGTTCGGTGCGACGGTTCTCAACGGCGACGGGCGCGACGGCGACGTCCGGGTGTGTTTCACCGTCATCCCCCGAAAGAAGGTCGATGAACTGCTGGCGGTGATCAACGAGGTGGCCCCCAACGCCTACCTCACCATCGAGGACACGGCCGCACCCGACTGGCGTCAGCGAATCGAGAGGACGGTCCGACGATGAGCACACCCTTCGACATCTCCGACCGGCTCATCGACGAGCTGGCCCGGGCCAACCCATTGATGGCCAGCTTCTGGGGGCTGGAGGGAGACCACGGCTCCTGGGGCAACTGGTTCTCGCCGGAGGGGGCGGAGGGACGGCTCGAGCTGGCCCGTCGCTATCTCGCCGAGCTGGGGCCCCATCTCGATCATCCCGATCGCGAGCAGCGAATCGCAGCCCGGGCGGTGGCTTCCGAGCTGGAGTCATGGGTGACCAACCACGAGCTCGGTGCCCACTACATGGAGCTGAGACATCTGGGTGGGCCGATGACCACGATCCCCAATGTCTTCAACCTGATGCGCTCGGGCACACCCGAGGCCGACGATGACATCCTGCGCCGGCTCGAGACTGTCGGGGAGGCCTTCGCCGGCGTCCGTGCGACTGCCGATGCCGGGATCGAGGCCGGCAAGGTCGTGGCTCGCCGCCAGGTCGAGTCGGTGATGCGCCAGGCCCGGCATCTCGCGGGTGACGGCTCCGCATTCGACGACGTCGCCGCCCGGATCGAGGAGACCGTCGACGGCTCGCGCCTGGACGCTGCCCTCGCGTCCGCCAAGCAGGCAGCCGCCGAGTTCGCCGACTGGCTGGAGTCGTCCTACCTGCCGCACGCCGCCGGGTCCGACGGTGTCGGCGCCGACCTCTACCGCCACGCCCTCGCCGACATGGTCGGGAAGGACATCGACCCGACGGATGCCTATGAGTGGGGCTGGGAGGAGCTCGCCCGCCTGATCTCCGAGATGAACCGGATCGGGAACGAGATCGTCCCGGGTGCGAGCTGGCAGGAGGTCCGGGAGCGTCTCGAGTCGGACCCCGAGGGCCTGGCCCACACCACGGACGAGTTACTCGACTTCGTGCGCCGGGTCCTCGATCAGGCCGTCTCCGATCTCGCCGGGACCCACTTCGATGTGCCCGACGAGATCCGCCCGCTCGAGGTGAAGCTGGCCCCGCCGGGAGGGGCACTCGGGGTCTACTACACCGGCCCGTCCGAGGACCTGAGCCGACCCGGTTCGGTCTGGTACGCGCTGGGGGACCGCACCACCTTCCCGCTCTATCAGCACCGGTCGACCGCCTATCACGAGGGCTTCCCGGGGCATCACCTCCAGATCGCCACTGTGCGGTATCTCAAAGACCGTCTCAGCAGGGCGCAGCGGCTTCTCGTCGGCACCAGCGGTTACGCCGAGGGATGGGGCATGTACGCCGAGGTGCTGATGGGCGAGCTCGGGTATCTCGCCGAGCCCTCGCAGTACTTCGGGATGCTGGCCAAGCAGATGTACCGGGCGTCGCGGGTGGTGGTCGACATCGGCCTCCACCTCGGGCTCGACATCGACCCGTCTTCGGCGATCGCACCCGGCGAGAAGTGGACGTTCGAGAACGCCGTCGAGTTCATGGCGCACTACGGGATGCAGGATCGGATCGGGGCCGAGGCCGAGGTGCTCCGGTACCTCGGATGGCCGGGACAGGCTCCCACCTACAAGCTGGGGGAGCGCGAGTTCCTCGCCCTGCGGGAGGACGCCCGGTCCCGTCTCGGAGATGCGTTCGACCTCAAGGAGTTCCACACCCGGGTGCTGACCACGGGCCCGATGCGGTTCGACGACCTCCGCGAGTTCCTCACCTGAACCCTTGGAGAGCCTTCTGCTTCGTGGAGTGGTAGCGGAGCGGGGGAGTACGGCCGCCCTGTTCACCTGGCGTCCACCGGTGTTAGGCTGATTCGCAGAAACGCTCATCTAGAGCGGCCGAGGGACAGGCCCTACGACGCCGCGGCAACCGGCCGAACAGCACGGTGCCAATGCCTGGACGATGAGTGACCCACGGGCCTCGTGCCCATGGTCCTCCGTCAGCGTTTCGCAGAGACAACAAGGAGAACCATGCGTACAGGCTCACAGAGTTCGTTCGATTATCTGGAAGCGGTCACCGCCGGCCCCGTCATCTTCGACGGCGCCACCGGGACCAACCTGCAGCGGCTCGAGCTGAGCATCGACGACTACGGCGGCCCGCAGTTCGAGGGCTGTACCGACATCCTCAGCGTCACCAGACCGGACGTGATCGCCGGTCTCCACCGCTCCTTCCTCGACGTCGGTGTCGATGTGGTCGAGACCAACTCGTTCGGCGCCTTCGCCATCCCGCTCGGCGAGTACGGGATCCCCGAGCGCGCCTACGAGATCTCTGCCGCGGCCGCCTCCGTCGCCCGGCAGACCGTCGACGAGTACGTCGCCAGGGACGGCCGCGCCCGCTTCGTCGCCGGGTCGATGGGCCCCGGGACCAAGTTCGCCACACTCGGCCAGGTCTCCTATCCCGATCTCGTCGCCGCCTATCGGGACCAGGCGTCCGGTCTGATCGACGGGGGCGCCGATCTGCTGATCATCGAGACGCAGTTCGACCTGCTGGGCGCCAAGGCCGCCATCGAGGGTGCCCGACAGGCGATGCGATCGTCGGGGCGCCAGGTGCCGTTGCAGGTCCAGGTCACCATCGAGCTGACGGGCCGCATGCTCCCCGGCACGGAGATCGGCGCCGCTCTGGCATCCCTCGCCGCAGTCGGTCCCGACGTGATCGGCCTGAACTGCGCGACCGGCCCCACCGAGATGTGGGAGCCGCTCCGTTACCTGGCCGAGCATTCCCCCGTCCCCGTCTCCGCGATACCCAACGCGGGCCTGCCGCAGGTGGTTGATGGGAAGATGACGTACGACCTCGGGCCTGCCGATCTGGCCGATCACCTGAGCCGCTTCGTCTCCGAGCTCGGGATCGGCGTCGTCGGGGGGTGTTGCGGGACGACACCGGAGCACCTCGCCGCCGTGGTCGAGGCGGTTCGCCCGCTCGCCATTCGAGAACGGGAGCCGGAGCCCGTCGAAGCCGCCACCTCCATCTACTCGCCTGTCACCTTCGATCAGGACACCTCGTTCCTCATCATCGGCGAACGGGCCAACACCAACGGTTCCAGGGCGTTCCGCGAGGCCCTGCTCGACGGGGACATCGAGCGCTGTGTCGCCATCGGCCGCAGCCAGATCGAGGAGGGAGCCCACATGGTCGATCTCTGTGTCGACTACGTGGGCCGCGACGGCGTGGAGGACATGAAGGTGCTGGCGTCCGCATTCGCCACCGACGTCGCCGCACCCGTGGTCATCGACTCCACCGAGCCCGAGGTCATGGAGGCCGCCCTTCATCGTCTGGGCGGGCGGTGTGTGCTCAACAGCGCCAACCTCGAGGACGGCGAGGCCGAGGGGTCGAGGCTCGACCGGGTCTTCCGTCTCGCCCGCACCCATGGCGCCGCGGTGATCTGTCTCCTCATCGACGAGACCGGTCAGGCCCGCACCGCCGACCACAAGCTCGAGATCGCACATCGCATCCACCGGCTCGCCACCGAGAAGTACGGTCTGTCCAGTGGCGACCTGCTGTTCGACGCACTCACCTTCCCGCTGAGCACCGGTGACGACGACCTCCGCCGCGACGCCATGGAGACACTGGAGGCGATCCGCCGGATCAAGTCGGAGATCCCCGGGGCTCGCACGGTCCTCGGTGTCTCCAACGTCTCCTTCGGCCTCAACCCACCGGCCCGCAAGGCGCTCAACTCGGTGTTCTTGCACGAGGCGGTCGAGGCCGGACTGGACGCCGCCATCGTTCACGCCGCCAAGATCCAGCCTCTCTCCAAGATCGACCCTGAGGAGAGGGACGCCTGTCTCGACCTGATCTACGACCGGAGGCGCGAGGGCTACGACCCGCTGGAACGCATCATCGAGTTGTTCAGCGACCGCAAGGACATCGACGACTCGGTCGACCGCTACGAAGGGCTCGACCTGAGCGAGCGCTTGGCGCGTCGGATCGTCGACGGTGACCAGGGCGGGATCATCCCCGACCTCGACGAGGCCCTCGGTCTTGGCTGGCGGCCGCTCGACATCATCAACGACCACTTGCTCGCCGGGATGAAGGTGGTGGGCGACCTGTTCGCCTCCGGCGAGATGCAGTTGCCCTTCGTCCTCAAGTCGGCCGAGACCATGAAGAGGGCGGTGGCCCATCTCGAGCCGAAGATGGAGCGCACCGAGTCGGTTGAGCGGGGGTCGATCGTGCTCGCCACGGTGGCGGGTGACGTCCACGACATCGGGAAGAACCTCGTGGACATCATCCTCCGCAACAACGGATACCGGGTGCACAACCTCGGCATCAAGGTCGGGATCACCGAGTTGATCAAGGCCTACGAGGAGACGAAGGCCGACGCCATCGGCATGAGCGGCCTGCTGGTCAAGAGCACCTTGATCATGAAGGACAACCTCGACGAGTTGACCCGCCGGGGTCTCGGGCACGTGCCCGTGCTCCTCGGCGGCGCCGCCCTGACCCGGAACTACGTGGAAGCCGAGCTGCGCAGCCGTTACGGAGGGCCGCTGTATTACGGGAAGGACGCCTTCGCAGGTCTCGAGGCCATGGCCCGGGTCGTGGCGGGAGAGCCGGCGCCGCCACCGGAGAAGCCGCGGGCGTCGCGGCTCGATCGGGTGCCCGTGGCGGAGGAGGCTCCGCGCCGCTCGCCGGACGTCGCGATCGACAACCCTGTCTTCGAGCCGCCGTTCATCGGCAGCCGGGTGGTCAAGGGGATCGCCGTCGACGACATCGTCCCCTTCCTCAACCTCACCGCTCTCTTCCGCAACCAGTGGCAGTTCCGGCCGGAGCTCGACGAGAACGATCAGCAGTTCAAGGAGCGGATCGGCAAGGTGCTCCGGGCGGAGCTGGCCAAGGCCCGGACTGACGACCTGCTGGTGCCCCAGGTGGTCTACGGGTACTTCCCCGCCAACGGCGACGGCAACGACCTGGTGATCTGGAAGGACACCGACCGGCGGGAGGAGCTGGCCCGCTTCTCCTTCCCCCGTCAGCTCGAGGAGCCGTACCTCTGCATCGCCGACTTCTTCCGACCCGTGGAGAGCGGCGAGGTCGACTACGCCGCCTTCCACATCGTTTCCATGGGGCCGCGGGTGTCGGAGCGGACCAGGCAACTCTTTGCGGAGGACCGCTATCAGGAGTACCTGTTGCTCCACGGGCTCGGGGTGGAGATGGCCGAGGCACTGGCGGAGTACTGGCACCACCGGGTCCGCACCGAGTGGGGCTTCGTCGATGAGGACGGCCCGACCCTGACGGGGCTCTTCCGCCAGCAATACCGCGGCGGCCGCTACTCCTGGGGCTATCCGGCCTGTCCGGATCTCGAGGACAACGAGACCGTGGCGAAGCTGCTCGGCGCGGAACGCATCGGTGTCGACGTCGGGGCGGAGACCGGGTACCAGTACCAGCCCGAGCAGACCACCTCGGCGATCATCTGCCACCACCCCCAGGCCAAGTACTTCATCGCCCGCAAGCCAAGGGAGGAGCGTCTTGCTGACAGCCAATCCTGAATGGCGGCGCATCGCCGAGATCAACCCGCCGGAGCTCCCCGATCTGAGACACCGGCGGCTCTCCCCGTACTGGAGTCACGTCCTGGTCACCGACAACGTGTTCGGGCGGATCCGGGTCTCGCCCTATGCGTTCAGCGCCCGCATCACCCACGACACCCCCGAGGTGCACCCGACAGTCGTGGTGTCGACGCGGGACCGGAACATCCTGGCTATCGAGTCGGAGGTGAGAGGCGCGCTCGGAAACGGGGTGGACAGCTTCCTCGTGGTGATCGGCGACACGGTCCCCCACATCGACCACATGGCCCATCACTACGAGATCGTCGAGCATCTGACCCGGCTCCAGGGTGCCTTGCCCGACTTCGAGGTGGGGATGCCGACGCGGTTCCGCGAGTGGCAGTTCCGTCGTCGCATCGAGTTGGGGACCGACTTCTTCGTCGCCGGCCCGGTGATCGACCCGGAAACGGTGGGGGAGAACATGGAGCGGCTCAGGCTGAAGGACGACGACCCACCGATCTATCTCATGGCGATCCCGCCATTCAGCCTGGAGTGGATCGACCGCATGGAGTCGATCGGAGCCGTGCCGGCCGGGGACGAGCTTAAGTCCCGCATCGCCGACCTGCCCGCGGACGCCCGTCGCAAGACGGCCTGGGAGGTGTTCGCCGAGACCGAGGCGAAGGCCCGTGACGCCGGGGCCGCCGGCGTGATCCTCATGGGTCTCCGCTTCGACTCGGTGGTCGAGGAAGCTCCGCAGTTCCTCCCCGGCGGGGGCAGCGCTTCACCGGCCCCACACCATCACCACCACGACCACGACTGAGCTCTAAGGCTTCCGCTGCGGCGCGGCCGATTGGGTTCGCGAGTCTCTTCTCCCGATGATCGGGCTCAGATCGCTCGGGGTGGGGATCGGTCTCGTCTGGTGAGGGTCCATTGTTTGGTGTTGGGGTCTTGGGTGGGGGTGAGTCCGTGTTGGTGGACTGCGATGTGGTGGTGATACCAGCAGAGGGTGACCAGGTTGTCGGGGTCGGTG
>JAGFIR010000187.1 GCA_024103415.1 Acidimicrobiales bacterium | reverse complement strand
GCCATAGCCGCTCGCGGTCACGACGCCCACTACCAGCAGGTGGTGGGGGACAACCTCGACCGTCTCACCGGCTCGCTGCAGCTGGCGATGAGCCGGTCCGACGCCGTGATCATCACGGGCGGGATCGGCCCGACTCAGGACGACCTGACGCGGGAGGCCCTGTGCGCCGCCACGGGCCGGGAGATGGTGGAGTCCGAGGAGTACGCCGAGCACCTGCGCAGATGGTTCGAGGCCAGGGGCCGGACCATGTCGCCATCCAACCTGCGCCAGGCGCAGCACCCGGAAGGAGCCGAGCTGCTGCCCAACCCGCGGGGCACCGCACCGGGCCTCTACCTGGAGCACGACGGTGTCAAGGTCTTCTGTGTCCCCGGTGTGCCCGCTGAGATGGAGCACCTGATCGACCACGAGGTGATGCCACGGCTCGACGACCACGGCGAAACCGTGCTGACGAGCAGGCTGGTGCGGCTGTGGGGGCGGCCTGAGTCCGAGGTGGCGGAGCTGCTCAACGATCTCTACGTCGGCTCGACCAACCCGTCGATCGCCTTCCTCGCGGGGTCGGGGGAGATCAAGGTGCGGATAACGGTCAAGGCAGCGGACGCGGCAACGGCCCGCGCTCTCATCGAGCCGATGGAGAAGGAGATCCGCTCCCGGCTCGGCGACGCCGTCTTCGGTGCCGACGACGAGACAGCAGAGAAGATCGTGCTCGACATGCTCCGGGCCAGGGGGTGGACCATCGCCACCGCCGAGTCGATGACCGCCGGGCTGGTTGCCGCCTCCCTCACCGCGGCTCCCGGCGCGTCGGACACCGTGCGGGGCGGTGTCGTCACCTACTGGAGCGAGTCGAAGGGCGAGCTGCTCGGGGTGAGCGACATCACCCGGGTGGTCGACGCCACCACCGCGGCCGAGATGGCGGAGGGAGCCAGACGTCTCTTCGGGGCCGAGGTGGCCGTGTCGGTCACGGGCGAGGCTGGTCCCGAGCCGGCGGAGAAGCCGGTCGGCACCGTGTTCATCGGGGTCTCCACCCCGGAGCGGACCGGGGTCCGGGAGATGCGGATGCCGGGAGACCGTGAGCGGATTCGTTCGTTCGCCGTCACCTCGGCCATTCACCTCACGCGTCTCGCGGTCAGCGGCAAGTGGTGGTAGGCCCGCTCTTCGCGGCGGTCCGGCCCGGTCAGGACGCCGTGCTCTCGATCGCCGACGCCACATCCTGCCTGCCCATACCTGGCCGTCTGTCTCCACCGGAGAACTGGCACATCACGCTGCGCTACCTGGCCCGGGTCGATGAGGTCGCCTATGAGAGGTTTCTCCACGGGCTCGAGGAGGTGACCGCGGCGGGTGCGTTCCGCGTCGTCCTCGGTGGCATCGGGGCGTTCCCCAACCCGACACGGGCGACCGTGGTGTGGGTTGGCGTGGCCGAGGGCGAGGAGGAACTGGCCCACCTGGCCGACATCGCCGAGGAGGCGGCGGTCGGGGCGGGTCTCCCGCCGGAGGAGCGACCGTATCGCCCGCATCTCACCCTGTCCCGGGTCCGGCCGCCGGTGGACGTCTCGGGTCTCATCGGTGAGCCCGTCCGGGCACGCTGGCTGGTCGACAGCGTGGTGGTCTATCGATCGGTGCGGGGGAGGGAGGGGTCGCGCTACGAGCCTCTTGAAACGTTCCGTTTGAAGAGGTAAATACCGAATACGAACAGGTGTTCGGTGTAAGGTGTCTTCGCTTGGGGCCGATCCGAGCGATCGGAGCCAGGATCTGTCCCAGGCAACCGATACCGTGCGGAGCAGAGTCAGGAAGGACCGGGAAGTGGAACGAGACAAAGCACTCGACATGGCGCTCGGCCAGATCGAGCGACAGTTCGGCAAGGGCGCCATCATGAAGATGGGCGAGGCCGCCGCACAGAAGGTCTCGGTCATTCCCACGGGGGCGCTCGCCCTCGACCTCGCACTCGGCATCGGTGGGGTCCCGCGCGGACGCATCGTCGAGCTCTACGGGCCGGAGAGCTCCGGTAAGACCAGCCTTGCCCTGCACATCGTCGCCGAGGCCCAGCGCAACGGCGGCATCGCCGCCTTCATCGACGCCGAGCACGCCCTCGACCCGGTCTATGCCCGGGCCATCGGTGTCGACATCGACGAGCTCCTCATCTCCCAGCCCGACACCGGCGAGCAGGCCCTCGAGATCGCCGACATGCTCATCCGCTCCGGAGCCCTCGACGTCATCGTCATCGACTCGGTGGCGGCCCTCGTGCCCCGTGCCGAGATCGAAGGCGAGATGGGCGACTCCCATGTCGGTCTCCAGGCCCGGCTCATGTCCCAGGCGCTGCGCAAGCTCGCCGGCAACCTGAACAAGTCGCGCACCACCGCCATCTTCATCAACCAGCTCCGTGAGAAGATCGGGGTCATGTTCGGCAGCCCGGAGACCACACCGGGTGGCCGTGCGCTCAAGTTCTACGCCTCCGTCCGTCTCGACATCCGTCGCATCGAGTCCATCAAGGACGGCACCGATGCGGTGGGCAACCGGGTGCGGGTCAAGGTGGCCAAGAACAAGATGGCCCCGCCCTTCCGGCAGGCCGAGTTCGACATCATGTTCGGCGAGGGCATCTCCCGTGAGGGCAGCCTCCTCGACGTGGCAGTCGATCACGGTGTGGTCAAGAAGAGCGGTGCTTGGTTCACCTTCGATCAGGACCAGCTCGGTCAGGGTCGGGAGAACGCCAAGCGCTTCCTGCGGGAGAACCCCGAGGTGGCGATGCAGCTACAGGCCAAGGTCTACGAACTGGTCGGTCTCAGCCGTGCCGAAGAGGACGGTGAGGAGACCGAGGAGACGACGCCCGAGCCCGCAGGTACCGAAACCACCGAGTGACGAAATTCGCGCTCCTCGTCTCTGTCCAGTGACCCCTGCCGGGGCTAGTATTCGAGGCGACACACGAAAACGCCTTTGAAACCAAGTCACCGGAACCGAACACGAGTCGTGAGGAGGAGCGCCGACAAGAGAGGGTGAGCCAACCCCCTTATCACCGACGCTTTTCGTGTGCCGGGCGGCTGACGCCCGGCCATTCTGTCTGACGACCCGTCCGGATCCGGTCGGAAGGGACCGCGATGCCATTCGAAACGGTGCTACTCACGGTACTGGTAGCCCTCATCGCCCTTGGCTTCGGGTACATGCTCGCACGACTGGCCACTGCCCGCCGACAGGAGCGGGACATCGCAAACGCCGAGGAGAAGGTGGCCGCGGCGCGCATGGAAGCCTCGAGGATCCTCGCCACGGCCGAGGAGGAGGCCCGTGCCAAGGCCGAGGCCTACCGGGAGCGTGAGGAAGCAGCGCTCTCCAACCGTCGTCTCGAGCTCTCCAACCTCGAAGCCCGGCTGGTACAGCGGGAGGAGACGCTGGAGCAGCGGGCGTCCAACCTGGCCCAGCGCGAACGTCTGCTCATCGACCGCGAGCAGGAGCTGAGCCTCTCCCGCACCGAGCTGGAGCGGCTCAAGGAACAGGCCCGCCATCACCTGGAGCGGGTCGCCGGCATCGACATCGCCCAGGCCAAGTCCGAGGTGCTCGCCCAGGTCGAGGACGAGGCCAGGCGCGAGGCGATGATCCTGGTCCGGGACATGGAGATCAAGGCCCGCGAAGAGGCCGACCGGCGTGCCCGGAGGATCCTCGCCACGGCCATCCAGCGTCTCGCCGGCGAGGTGGTCACCGAGACCACGGTGTCGGTGGTGACGCTGCCCTCCGACGAGATGAAGGGTCGCATCATCGGCCGGGAGGGGCGCAACATCCGCCACCTCGAGTCGGTCACCGGGACCAACCTGATCGTCGACGACACCCCGGGAGCGGTGTCCGTCAGCTCCTTCGACCCGGTGCGCCGGGAGATCGCCCGTCTCACCCTGGAGAGGCTGGTCGCCGACGGGCGGATCCATCCCGCCTCGATCGAGGAGGCGAACGAGAAGGCGAAGGCCGAGGTGGAGCAGAGCATCCGGGACGCGGGGGAGTGGGCCCTGGTCGAGATCGGGGTGGCCCGGATGCATCCCGAGTTGATCAACCTGATGGGCCGGCTCAAGTACCGGACCTCATACGGGCAGAACGTCCTGAACCACCTCGTCGAGACCGCCCACGTGGCCTCGATGCTCGCCGCCGAGCTGGGTGTGGACCCGACTCCGGTGAAGCGCGCCGCCCTTCTGCACGACATCGGCAAGGCCGTCACCCACGAGGTCGAGGGATCGCACGCGCTGATCGGCGCCGAGATCGCCCGCAGGTTCGAGGAGGACCCGGCTGTGGTCCACGGGATCGAGGCCCACCACAACGAGGTGGAGCCTCGCACCGTGCTCGCGGTGCTGGTCCAGGCCGCCGACGCCGTGTCCGCCGCACGGCCCGGAGCCCGGCGTGAGACCCTCGAGGCATACGTCAAGCGGCTGGAGCGTCTCGAGGGGATCGCACTCGAGTTCCCGGGAGTCGAAGAGGTGTTCGCCCTGCAGGCCGGACGCGAGGTCCGTGTGCTGGTCGACCCGGGCGACGTCTCCGACCTCGAGGCTCGCGACCTCTCCCGTCAGATCGCCCGCAAGCTCGAGGACGACTTGCAGTACCCCGGTCAGATCCAGGTCACGGTGATCCGGGAGTTCCGGGCCACCGACTACGCACGCTGATCCCATGACGAGTGTCTTGCTGCCGGTTCCCGGGCGGCGCGAGGAGCGCCCGGCCACGCGACGGGGGAAGAGCTACTTCATCCGGACCTTCGGGTGCCAGATGAACGAGCACGACTCCGAGCGCATCGCCGGTCTCTTCGAGCGGGACGGAATGGTCAGGGCGGAGGACATCGATCGGGCCGACGTCGTCTACATCAACACATGCACGATCCGGGAGAACGCCGACAACCGGCTCTACGGGAACCTGGGCCAGATCAAGGCCATCAAGGACCTCAACCCCGACATGCTGCTGGTCGTGGGCGGATGCGCTGCCCAGAAGGACCGGGAACTGGTTCGGGAGCGGGCGCCCTGGGTCGACGTCGTGATGGGCACCCACAACCTCGATCGGGTCCTCGACCTGCTCGATCACGCCGAGCAGTGGGGCCCGATCACCGAGGTGGTGGACGAGCTCCAGGCAATGCCGTCGTCACTCCCGACGCGCCGCGAACTGGAGCACTCGGCCTGGGTGACGATCCAGGTGGGGTGCAACAACACCTGCACCTTCTGCATCGTCCCGTCGGTGCGTGGGCCCGAGATCTCCCGACGCCCCGGGGACATCGTGAGGGAGGTCGAGCGTCTCGCCGCCGACGGCGTGGTGGAGATCACGCTGCTGGGCCAGAATGTGGACACATACGGTCGGGACCTCGCCATCGGGGGCCGGCGCCGGCCGATATTCGCCGAGCTGCTGCGCCGGGTCGGCGAGGTGAACGGCATCGAGAGGGTCCGCTTCACCAGCCCGCACCCGAACGACTTCCGTGAGGACGTCGCCAGGGCCATGGCGGACACCCCGGCGGTGTGCGAGCAGTTGCACTTCCCGCTGCAATCGGGCTCCGACCGGATCCTGGCCCGCATGCACCGCGGCTACAACCGCCGGAAGTACATGGAGAGGCTGGCCATGGCCAGGGAGATCATTCCGGGTCTGGCGGTGTCCACCGACATCATCGTCGGGTTCCCGGGGGAGACCGACGAGGACTTCGAGATGACGATGGAGGTGGTCGAGGAGGCCCGTTTCGACCAGGCCTTCATGTTCATCTTCTCGCCGCGACCCGGCACCGCGGCCGCCGGGATGACCGACCAGTTCGTGCCGGACGAGGTCATCCAGGAGCGGTTCGCCCGTCTCGCCGAGACGCAGAACCGCATCTCGCTCGAGCGAAATCAGGAGATGCTCGGCTCGGTCGTGGACGTCCTCGGCGAGGGTCCCTCCAAACGACCCGGCATGGCGACCATGCGGACGCGGACCGGAAAAGTGGTCCACGTTCCCGGTGACATCCCGGCGGGCACGTTCCTCGACGTTCGCATCGAGTCTGCCGCCCAGCACCATCTCGTGGGGAGCCCGATCTGATCGTCGCCATCCTGGGCCCGACGGCCTCCGGGAAGACCCGAACCGCCATCGACGTCGCCCTCGCCATCGGCGCCGAGATCGTCTCCGTCGACTCGATGCAGGTCTATCGGGGAATGGACATCGGCACCGCCAAACCGACTCCGGAGGAGCGTCGGGGCGTGCTGCACCACATGATCGACCTCGTCGATCCGTCGGAGGAATTCACGGTCGCCCAGTTCGCCGAAGCCGGGCGGTCCATCATCGAGTCGACGACCGTCCCCCTGGTCATCACGGGTGGGTCGGGTCTCCACTTCCGCGCCCTGGTCGATCCCATGTCGTTCGCCCCGACCGAGCCGGAGGTCCGCGCCGCGCTGGAGGCTCACACCGTCGAGGAGCTGCGGGAACGTCTCCTCGCCGCCGACCCCGAGGCCGCCAGTCACGTCGACCTGGCAAATCACCGTCGGATGGTGAGGGCGCTGGAGATCCACGAGTTGACCGGTGAGACCCCGTCGGCCCGTGCGTCGTCGGCCGAGGCCGGGATGCTGCGCAACTATGAGGCTCGCTACGAGTTCAGGGGCTTCGGGATCGACCCGGGGGACGAGCTCGACAGCCGGATCCAGCGTCGCCTCGACGGGATGTGGGAGAAGGGCCTGGTGGAGGAGGTCCGATCTCTGTGGCCGCGGATGGGCCGGACCGCCCGCAGTGCGGTCAACTACAAGCAGGTGGGGGATCACCTGGAGGGGAGGATCACCGAGACGGAGGCCTACGACGAGGCACTCCGCGCCACCCGGCAACTGGCGCGGCGTCAACGGACCTGGTTCCGTCGCGATCCCAGGGTGCGCTGGATACCCTGGAGCGAGGGGTCGACGGCCGACCGGATCCTGGAGGCGTTGTGAGTCTCGACTTCACCAAGATGCAGGGCCTGGGGAACGACTTCGTCGTCATCGATGGGCCTGTCCAGCTCACGGCCGAGGACGTCGCACGCCTCTGTGATCGGCGCTTCGGGGTGGGTGCCGACGGCGTCCTCATCGTCACTCCCGGCGACCGTGTGGTGATGGACTACCGGAACGCCGACGGGAGTGTCGCCGAGATGTGCGGCAACGGCCTGCGGTGCGTCGCCCGGTACGCGTTCGACCGGGGGTGGGTCGACTCATCCGAGTTCGTGGTGAAGACTGCGGTGGGGCCGCGCCACGTGTTGGTCGGGCGGGGAGACGTCGAGGTCGAGTTGGGGCCTGCCCATGTGACCGGGCAGGCGAGCCATGCCGGCAGGGACCTGACCCTCGTCGACGTGGGCAACCCCCACGCCGTCGTCTTCGTCGACGACCCCGAGACGGTGGACGTGGCCGGGATCGGCACCGCCATCCAGACCGAATACGCCGACGGGATCAATGTCGAGTTCGTCAGGGTGGACCCGGAGGGCCTCACCATGAGAGTGCTGGAACGAGGGGTCGGCGAGACGATGGCGTGCGGGACGGGCATGGCCGCCGCGGTGGTCGCCGCAGGGCGAGAGGGACGGCCGGTCCCGGTCACCGTGCCCGGTGGGACGGCGACCGTGACCATCCGTGACGGCGTGGCGTGGCTCCGCGGACCGGCCGAGTACTCGTTCAGGGGTAGCGTCGGATGACGCTGACGACCTTGCCGATCAGCTCGACACCCTCGGTGAACACCATCGGCAGGTAGGCCGGGTTCTCCGATTCCAGGATCACCTTCCCGTCCTTGCGTCGCAGCCGCTTGACGGTCGCCTCCTCGCCATCGACCAGGGCGGCGACTATCTCGCCATCGCGGGCGTCCGCCTGCTTGTGGATCGCCACGAGGTCGCCCTCATGGATCCCGGCGTCGATCATCGAGTCGCCCTTGACCTCGAGCAGGAAGACCGGGCCATCACCGACCAGATCGACGGGGAGCGTCAGCACGTCCTCCACATGCTCGGCGGCGAGGATCGGGGTGCCGGCTGCGATGCGTCCCAGCACCGGGATGTCGCGGGTGCGGGACGAACGGGCCGGGACGGCGGTGTCTTCGCCGTCGACGATCATGATTGCCCTCGGCTTGGACGGGTCCCTCTTGATGTAGCCCGCCTCCACCAGCGAGTTCAGGTGGGAGTGGACGGAGCTGGGGGAGCTGAGCCCCACGGCCTCGCCGATCTCGCGCACCGAGGGCGGGTAGCCGCGTTCGGCCACCTTCTCCCGGATGTATTCCAGCACCTGGCGCTGTCTCTCGGTCAGTTCCATCGACTCCTCCTGTCGAACTCATGTACGAGTCTAGGGTGGGGAGACCCCGCCTCCAAACATCTGTTCGATTTGTTCTTGACACAGAACATGTGTTCGATAGAGTACCGAACAAGCGTTCGCCAAGGACGCGCAGGCAGAAGCCCAGCGGGCCCGATCGGGAGGAAGGAGAAGACAATGGCCAGAACCAACCAGCTGTCCGTCCGGCTGTCACTGCTTCTCGTGGCCGTAGTCGCCGCCTTCCTCCTGATCGGAGGGGCGGGGGCCGACGCCGGGACGCCGCCGGTGCCGCCGGTCGAGCACGTGGTGCGGTCCGGTGACACCCTGTGGGCGATCGCCGCCGAGCACACCGCGCCGGGTGGCGACGTCCGTGTCACGATCGACGCCATCATGCGCACCACGGGGATGGCCAACAGCTCCCTGCGCCCCGGTCAGGTCCTGCTCATTCCCCGGGGATGACCGCCAGGGGTTACCCTGGCGCGATGCTCTGTCCCGTTTGCGACGCACCCGAGACGCGCGTCATCGACAGCCGGCCGGTGGAAGGTGGCCGGGCCATCCGTCGGCGACGCGAGTGTGAGGCGTGTGGCAATCGGTTCACCAGCTACGAGCGTCTCGAGCCCCGCATCATGGTGCTCAAGCGCAGTGGTGTGATCGAGCCGTTCTCCAGCACCAAGCTCGCCTCGGGCATCTCGGCGGCGCTCGCCGATCGCACCATGTCGGGGTCCGACGTGGAAGCCGTGGTCGCCCAGGTGGAAGAGGCCGTGGGCGCACTGGGCACCGCCCAGGTCACCTCCGAGGAGATCGGCAAGATCGTCCTCGAGCACCTCAAGCGACTCGACGAGGTGGCCTACCTGCGGTTCGCGTCCGTGTACCAGGAGTTCCGGGACGCAGCGGACTTCGAGCGGGCCATGGCCGAGCTCGAGTCAGCCGAGTAGCGACAGCGCCCTTTCGAGCGCCTCCTCTGCCTCCGCCACGCCTGTCTCCACCTGCTCCTTGGTGGCGGTGAGGGATCCCACCAGGAGGTCGCGGATCTCCTCCAGATCGCTGGCGATGCGGCTGACCACTCCGGATGCGGTGGCCTCGTCACCGTCGGCCAGGGAGTCCAGATAGAGACGCTGATGTCCGGTGAGGTTGGCCGAGAGCGCCGCCATCGCCTCGCTCACCTCCCGGAACGTCGCCTCGGGCAAGGCCTCGCGCAGCGACTCATACCTCGCCTGCCACTCGGCGAACGTGGCGGTGGCCTCTTCCAGATCGACATCGGCGCCCACCGGGAGTGCCGGCGGGACCAGAGCGGGGAGGACCGCGGAACGCACGGCGACGGCGTCGCTGAAGCGGCGGGCGGACTCGGCGATCTGGCCGGTGACCGCGATGAGCCGGGTCCTGGCATCGGAGTCCTCTTCCTTGAGCTGGCCGACGGCCTCGAAGAGACGACGCACCCCGGCGTCGACCGCCAGGCTGACCTCGGTGGCCGCGCCACCGTTGATCTCCTCGGCGTCGAGGGTGGCGTTCACCGTGCGGAGCCTCTCCAGCTCCGGTGCCAGAGTGGTGACCGACTCGGCCACCTGGTCCCGGGCGCGGGCCGCCTCTACGGCCGGTCTCCGGTACACCCACAGCGCGGTGGTGACGACCAGTGCGACGAGGAGGATGCTGGTGATCACGACGCCCCACCGGATTCGTCGGCCCAGCAGGACCGTCCCGAAATCGGAGGGGAGCCAGGAAGTGAAGAAGTCCGGCTTCTGCTGCTCCCGGGTGGGCGCAACCTCGGTCTCCACCCAGATCTGGCGCGCTTCGTAGATGGTGGCGGGTGTCTCGGAGAATCCGAGCACCTCCATCGTGGAGAATCTGGGTTTTCGGGGTCTTGTCACCGTGTTCAGTTCGGACTCGCTTACAGTCACAGCCCCACCCGTCATGGAAGTTAGGTACAAGCGACTTCGACCACAAGTACCCGATCCCTCACCGGCTCATCCGGGGGATGCGGCGGTCGACCTCACCACCACCGTTTCGGTTACCCTTGAGCCGGGGGAGAGACAGGCCGTGCCCACCGGGCTCGCGGTGGCCATACCCGAGGGATACGCCGGCCTGGTGGTGCCGCGGAGTGGCCACGCGCTCCGGTCGGGCATAGGCGTGGTCAACGGGCCGGGTCTCATCGACTCGGGCTACCGGGGTGAGATCAAGGTGATCCTGGTCAATCACGGGCACGAGACGGTCCGCTTCGAGACCGGTGACCGGATCGCCCAGCTCATGGTGGTCCCGGTGCCCGTCGTGGACTGGGTGGAGACGGGCGAGCTGGGGGACACGATCCGGGGCGAGTCGGGCTTCGGATCGACCGGCACGTAGCCTTTTGGCTGGCGCCGCGACAACGGTAGAATGTCGGCTCACCGGCGGAAGTAGCTCAGTTGGCTAGAGCGCAACCTTGCCAAGGTTGAGGTCGCGGGTTCGAATCCCGTCTTCCGCTCTGAGACGGTCGGTGGTCGGACCGCCACTGGCGACGTGGCCGAGTGGTTAGGCGCGGGTCTGCAAAACCCGTTACACCGGTTCGATTCCGGTCGTCGCCTCTCAGGGGGCCCTTAGCTCAGTCCGGCTAGAGCGCTTGCCCGACACGCAAGAGGTCACTGGTTCAAGTCCAGTAGGGCCCACCAGGGAGAACCCCCTGCCAACCGCAGGGGTTTCTCTCGTTTGGAACCCTTCCGCGGCCGAATCGTCTCGTTGGTGTTGGTTTCGATCCCATCCAATTTCGGTATTGACAATCTCCCTGGTTCCCTATCAATATCGCAGCGGAGGTCGAGCAAATGGCAATGTCGAAAGAGCACAAGGAAGCGCTGGCCGAAGGTCGCCGTCAGGCGCGGGCTATCAAGGCGTATTTGTCCGCCCTGAAGTCGAGGCGCCCGGGCCGCCCGGTGACAAAGGAGTCGCTGGAGGCGCGGCTGGCGAGGATCAAGGACCAGATCGAGTCCGCGTCGGATCCCCTGGAGTCGGTGACGCTCACCCAGGCGAAACTCGATCTCGAATCCCAGCTCGCCCGGATGGGCGACTCAGAGAACCTCGAGACCCTCGAGGAGGGATTCATCCAGTATGCCAAGGGCTATTCGGAGCGAAAGGGCATCTCATACACGGCGTGGCGCCAGGTCGGCGTCCCCGCGGCGGTGCTCCGCAAGGCCGGCATCAAAGAGACCCGTCGCCGCTAGTCCCAGCCCAGCTCGGTCAGTCGATCGTCGTCGATGCCGAGGTGATGGGCCAGTTCGTGTAACACCGTCTTGCGGATCTCCTCGCGCGTCTCTTCGGGTGTCAAACCGAGACGCAGATGCGGGCCCCTGTAGATGACGATTCTGTCGGGCATCACCCCGAAGTAGTCGAGGCGGTCGTGGAGCGATACCCCGTCGTAGACCCCGAGGAGATCTCCGTCCTCCGGGGCCGGCTCCTCTTCGACCACCACGATGAGGTTGTCGATCCTCTCCAGGACCCAATCAGGCAACCCCTCCAGGGTCCGATCGACGACGGCTTCGAACTCGGCCAGATCCAGCGGGGGCCTCTCCACGGGGTCATTGTGCCAGGTGGGGTTCGGGCCCCGGTTGCGGTATCCTCCCCGGTGAAGGGCGGTTAGCTCAGCCCGGCTAGAGCGCTCGCCTCACACGCGAGAGGTCACTGGTTCAAGTCCAGTACCGCCCACCACATGCCGAGTGACCAAGACAGAGGCGGTTCCCGCCTCGCCAGGAAGCTCGGTCTCCTCGACGCAGTGGTCCTCGGTCTCGGAGCCATGATCGGTGCCGGCGTGTTTGCCGTGTTCGGCCCGGCGGCCCGGGTGGCAGGTGCCGGTCTCCTCTGGGGCCTCGTCCTCGCTGCAGTCGTCGCCTTCGCCAATGCCACCTCCTCGGCCCAACTGGCGGCGCGTTTCCCGGAGGCAGGTGGCACCTATGTCTACGCCGGGAGGATGATCGGCCCGTTCTGGGGATACCTTGCCGGCTGGGGATTCGTCGTGGGCAAGATCGCCAGCCTCGGCGCCATGGCGCTCACGGTGGGCCACTACGCCCTGCCCGAATACCCGCGGCTCGCGGCGGTGGTCGCGGTGATCTTCATGGCCGCCGTGAACTACCGGGGTGTCGAGAAGACCGCCGGCATGACCCGTGTCATCGTGGCCGTGGTGGTATCGGTGCTGGTGCTCGTCGTGATCCTGTCTCTGAGTGCCGAGGGTGCGGATGTCGGGAACCTGGCGGCCCCGACGACCTTCGATGGAGTCCTTCGCTCGGCCGGGCTGCTCTTCTTCGCCTTCGCCGGCTATGCCCGCATCGCCACCCTGGGTGAAGAGGTCGTGGACCCGGAAGGGGTGATCCCGAGGGCGATACCGATGGCCCTGGGCATCACGCTCGTCGTCTATCTGGCAGTGGCCGCCGGTGCACTTGCCGCGGTTGGCCCCGAGGCGCTGGCCGACTCCTCCGCTCCTCTCGCCACCGCGGCGGAATCCGCAGGGGAATGGGTCGTCCCTGTCGTGAGGGTCGGGGCCACCGTGGCCGCACTGGGCGTCCTGCTCTCTCTGCTGGCGGGTGTGAGCCGGACGATCTTCGCCATGGCCCGTGATGGCCACCTCCCGGCGCCGCTCGGGCACGTCCATCGAGTGCACAGGACTCCCCACAAGGCAGAGGTGGTGGCGGCGGTCATCGTCGTGGGTGTGGTCATCTCCACCGACCTCACTCAGGCCATCGGGTTCAGCGCGTTTGCTGTGCTCTTCTACTACTTCCTGGCCAACCTCTCCGCGCTGCGACAGCCGGAGACCGACCGACGGTGGCCCCGATGGCTGCAGCTGGTCGGTCTGGCAGGTTGTGCCGCCCTTGCAGTCTCCCTCCCCGCGGGAGCGATCCTCTGGGGGTCGGTGACACTCGTCTACGGGGCGCTGGTGTGGTGGCTGAGGTCAGCCCGAAGCCGCCCGTCGCCTCGTTGACGCCGGTCGGAGATGATGTGACAGCGGCTCCCAGATCTCCGGCTGGGAGAGGGTCCGTTTCATCGAGATCAGAGTGCGCATGAAGGTAGGCACGGACCGATCCGGGTCCATCGGATTGGGGCGGGCCACACTCTGCACCGAGGGTGCCGGATAGAGGGTCACGACCTCGCAGTCCGGCCAGGCATCCTTGATCAGGGAGATCTCCTCGGAGAGGGACCTGTTACCCACCCGGTCGAACATGCGCTCGTGGAACCGGGCCCGCTTCCGAATCTCGGAGGCGGCGAGGGGAGCGACCACCAGCACCAGGTCGAGGGGGTCCGGCGAGCCGAGCACCAGGTCGGCGTGAGTGCCCGAGGAGACCCCGCCGTCGACGTAGAGCCCGTCCCCGATCCGGTAGGGGCGGAAGAGGAGCGGGATGGCCGAGGAGGCCGCCACCGCATCGGCAAGGGCGACATCGGGCGCGTTGTCAGTCCCGAATGCCACCCGGACCCCTG
Source organism: Acidimicrobiales bacterium (assembly GCA_024103415.1). Lineage (GTDB taxonomy): Bacteria > Actinomycetota > Acidimicrobiia > Spongiisociales > ZC4RG35 > ZC4RG35. The sequence continues at coordinate 11,390 of JAGFIR010000187.1, read as the reverse complement.
CGGTGATGTCGTGGGCGACGATCGCCGTGGGCCGGATCGGCCAGGCGTCGGCCGCGTTGGGGCCCACTTGGGAGACCACCCATTCGGCCAGCCCACCGGCGTGGTACGGAGCCGGTGCACCCATGAAGAGGTTCAGACCCGGACGACGGACACCCGGCAGGACACCGTGGCGAACCCACGTGCCCAGACCGGGACCGGGTCCCTTGGAGAAGACGTGACGCCGGATCCTCTCGGTGACGTCGGCCCGGTCGTCCTGGGGGCCGACTATGGAGTCGAGCTCGAGGGCGTCGCTTCGGACCAGAGACGCCACGAAGGACCCGGACGAGGTGCCCACTATCACCTCGGCGTCGTTGGCAGACCACCCCGTGGCCAGCTCCAGGGCCATCAATGTGGCCATCTCGAAGGACGCGCCGGTGATCCCCCCACCGCCGAGCACGAGCCCTACCCTGCTCATGCCCACAACGATAAGGGTTGCAGGGGGGCTACCGGCCCCTCAGCCGAAGAGACGCCCGCACCCGCTGCAGCGGGGATCGTCCTCGGTCGTGGGTGCGTAGCACCACGGGCAGGGAAGATCGTCCTCCCGATCCTCCCGGTGCAAGACCATGACCCCGGGTTCCGACAACCGCTCATGTCCCCTGAACCCCTTGGCCAAGGCGAACAAACCGGTGGTTGCCGTGGCAACGACTATCGCTTCGAGCATGTCCGTCCTCCTTCATGCCAAAGGCAAGGAGAAGGCTAAGCACGGACCTGTGGAAAACCCGGTATTTCCTAGGCGCCCATGACGGCGCCGGTGAGCTCGTCGACCAGGTAGGAGAGGTCGCCGAGACGACCCTCCCGCACCTCGGCGGCGTCCAGCATCATCACCGCGGAGTGGTAGGCGACCCACGAGCGGTACCGGCTCTCCGGCAACTCCGCGCCGTACCCGCGGCGGAAGACCGCGGCCGCGTCCTCACCGAACTTCATGGCGAACTGCCACACAGCCAGGGTGAGGTCGTGCTCGGGCGGGCCGAGGGTGGCCCACTCCCAGTCGACCAGCGAGACCTGACCGGCCTCGTTGACCACGAACTTGTTCGGCGTGGGCCGGGTGTGGATCGGCACCGGGTCGGTGGCCAGCGGTGGCTCGATCTCCATGGCGCGCTCCAGGACCCCGCGGTCCATCTCGAAGCGGCGGCGGTAGCGCTCCAGCCGCTCCAGGGTGGAGCGGAAGTGGCTCTGGACGTAGTCGGCGTCGATGCCCACCTGCAGGTTGGTGATGGAGGCATCAGCAGTGTGCAGACCCTTGAGGATCCGTCCAGCTGCCTCCAGGGCGTCGTCGTTGCGGGGAAGGGAGGCGAGGTTCCAGCTGCCGGCGTCGGTCATGTGCAGCCACGCCTGATCGCCGTCCAACCCGTTGCCGAGGATGCGCGGGACACCCTCCACCCCGGCCAGTGCCTCGAGAGCACGCCGCTCGCGTCGCTCGCGTGAAGCCACGGGATAGACCTTGACTATCGACGTGGAGCCATCCGGCGCTGCCACGCGGAACACGCGATTCGCTCCCGCCGCCAGTTCTCTGATCCTGGCATCGGGATGCAGCGACTCAACGAGTTGAAGTGCATCCATTCACTGACCCCTCTTTTATCGATGCGGCTACCGGAGACGCCGTCACTACTCTGCGGCGACAGGCTAGCGAGTGAGACATTGGCGGTACTACTCAGATATCCAGACGGTTCCGAGGTCGAGCATCCGGACGGTGTGACCGGCCTCGAAGTGGCGAAATCCATCGGCCCGCGGCTCGCCGAAGCGGCCGTTGCGGTCAAGCTCAACGGGCAATTGCTCGATCTCGACCGCCCCTTGACCGAGGGTGGGGATTTCGCGGTCATCACCCTGAAGGACCCCGAGGGCCTGCACATCCTGCGTCACTCCTCGGCTCACGTCCTCGCCCAGGCCGTCCTCGCCGAGTTCCCCGGGTCGACTTTCGCCATCGGCCCGCCGATCGAGGACGGCTTCTACTACGACTTCGGTGTCGACACCCCCTTCTCGCCGGAGGACCTGGAGCGCATCGAAGAGCGGATGCACCGGATCATCGAGGAGGACCAGCCCTTCCAGCGGGTCGTGCTCGGCCGGGACGAGGCACTCGAGGTCTTCGCCGACCACAAGTACAAGGTGGAGATCATCGAGTCGGTGGACCCGTCGGAGGTGTCCGGTGACGAGATCGTCACCGCCTACAAGAACAACGGCTTCATCGACCTCTGTCGCGGCCCCCATCTCCCGTCCACCGGGCGCATCCCGGCCGTCAAGCTGCTCCGAAGCTCCGGTGCGTACTGGCGTGGTGACGAGAACCGTGACCAACTGCAGCGGATCTACGGCACAGCGTGGCCATCGAGGGCCGAGCTCGACGAGTACCTGAATCGGCTCGAGGAGGCCGAGAAGCGGGATCACCGGCGGCTGGGGCCCGAGCTCGACCTGTTCAGCTTCCCGAGCCCGGTCGGTTCGGGGCTGGCGGTGTGGCACCCGAAGGGCGGGATGCTGCGCAAGCTGGTCGAGGACCGCAGCCGGGCCATGCACGAGAAGTACGGGTTCGAGTTCGTCTTCACCCCGCATCTGATGAAGGCGGACCTCTGGCGCACGTCGGGGCACCTCGACTACTACGCCGAGAACATGTACCCGCGCATGGTCATGGACAACGACGTCGAGTACCAGGTCAAGCCCATGAACTGCCCGGGTCACATCCTCATCTACCAGAGCCGGACCCGGTCGTACCGCGACCTGCCGCTCCGGTTCTCCGAGCTGGGGACCGTCTACCGCTACGAGAAGTCGGGCGTGGTCCACGGTCTGCTCCGTGCCCGCGGGTTCACCCAGGACGACTCGCACACCTTCTGCACCGAGGACCAGCTGGGTGACGAGCTCCGGCACCAGCTCCGGTTCGTCCTGGAGTGGCAGGCCGCCTTCGGGTTCGACCGCTCGATGATCTCTGCCGAGCTCAGCACCCGTCCCGAGAAGTCGGTCGGCGAGGCGAGACAGTGGGAGATCGCCGAACATCTCCTGGCCGAAGCGCTCGATGCCGAGGGGGTCGACTACGTGGTCTCGCCCGGAGAGGGCGCCTTCTATGGCCCCAAGATCGACATCCACGTCAAGGACGCCATCGGCCGTCGCTGGCAGATGGGCACGGTGCAGCTCGACTTCAACAACCCCGAGTTGTTCGGGCTCGAGTACGTGTCGCCGGGGAACGTCGCACAGAGGCCGTACATGGTCCACTGCGCCAAGGCCGGCTCCATCGAGCGGTTCATCGGGATCCTCGTCGAGCACTACGCCGGGGCCTTCCCGGCCTGGCTGGCTCCGGTCCAGGTCACGGTGGCGCCGGTCGCGGACCGTCACATCGAGTACGCCGTGAGCGTCGGTGCCGCCTTCACTGGGGCCGGGCTGCGCGTCGAGGTCGACCGGTCGTCCGAGACGGTGGGGGACAAGATCCGCCGGGCCATCACCCAGAAGCACCCGGTGATCGTGGTCGTGGGCGACAAGGACGTGGAGGACGGGACGGTCGGCCTGCGGCTCTACGGTGAGGACCGGGACACGAGAGGAGTGCCATTGGCCGAAGCGGTGGATCGGGTCGTCGAACTGGCAGCGGAGCCGGCATGAGCGAAGAGCGCAGGGTCGGCCGGGACGGGATCCACATCGATCCCGAGCTGGCAGAGAAGCTCGACATCGAAGAGGAGCTCGACGCCAACGTCGAAGGGCCTTACCGGTTCCCCCCGCCGGAGAGACGCCGCGCTTCGGCGTGGATCATGGTGGTCTTCGCCGTGCTCTCGGTGCCGACGCTGCCCCGTGGCTGGCTGGTCGGGATCGGGTTCGCCCTGCTCGCCGTGTGGCTGTTCGCGTCGTCGTGGCCACTCGCCGTTGACGAGCACCGCGCACTCCGCATCGCCGGGGGAGCGGTCGACTTCCCGGTGGGCCACGCATCGGCCGTGATCCGCTTCAGCGGGGTCCGGGCGCGTCCACATTGGTCGGTGGTGGTCTACTCGGCCACCGAACCGCCCGACACCAGGGCACTCGTCCTGGTCGACGGTGTCGATGGCTCGGTCAAGGGCGACCCCTACGTGGAGCCCGTCGCCCCCGTTTGACGTCGTCCCCGCGAGGTGGGGGTGTGCCCCAAGGGCCGGGGGTGTCTACCTCTGGTCGAGCGGCACGTAGTCCCGGGTGGCCGGGCCCACGTACAGCTGACGGGGCCGGAAGATCCGGGTCGCCGGGTCGGCGAGGAGCTCGCGGAACTGTGAGATCCACCCGGGCAGACGCCCGATCGCGAAGAGCACCGTGAACATGTCGGCCGGGAAGCCGATCGCCCGGTAGATGATCCCCGAGTAGAAGTCGACGTTGGGGTAGAGCTTCCTCTCGACGAAGTAGTCGTCGTTGAGGGCGACCTCCTCCAGCTCCCGGGCCAGGTCGAGCAGCGGATCGTCGATGCCGAGGGCGTCGAGGACTTCGTCGGCCTGCTTCTTGAGGATGCGAGCCCGGGGGTCGAAGTTCTTGTACACCCGGTGCCCGAAGCCCATGAGCCGGAACGGGTCGTTCTTGTCCTTGGCCCGCTTCACGGCCGTCTCCACCGAGGTGCCGTTCTGGTGCAGGTCCTCGAGCATCTCCAGGACTGCCTGGTTGGCCCCGCCGTGCAGCGGGCCGGCCAGGGCGTGGATGCCGGCGGCCACCGAGCTGAAGATGTTGGAGTGGCTCGAGCCGACGAGCCGGACCGCCGACGACGAGCAGTTCTGGCCGTGATCGGCGTGCAGCACCAGCAGGAGGTTGAGGGCCTTGGCAACCACCGGATCGGGGGTGTACTCCTCGGCCGGGACCGAGAACATCATCTTGAGGAAGTTCGACGCGTAGTCGTGGGTGTTGTCCGGGTAGATGTACGGCTGGGAGACCCGGTACTTGTACGACCAGGCGACCATCGTCGGCGTCTTGGCGATGAGACGCCGGGCGCTGATGTCGACTGCCTCCTCGTCGAGGGGATTCAGGGCGTCGGGGTAGTAGGTCGCCAGCGCCGACACCGCCGATGCGAGGATCTGCATCGGGTGTGCGTTGTGCGGGAAGGCCTCGAAGAGGTGCTTCATGTCCTCCCGGATCAGGGTGTGGCGGCGAACCGACTCCTCGTATGCCTCCAGCTCCGTCGGGGTCGGAAGCTCCCCGTACTGGAGCAGATAGGCGACCTCGAGGAACGATGCGTGCTCGGCGAGCTGCTCGATCGGGTACCCGCGGTAGCTGAGAAGACCTGCCTCGCCGTCGATGAAGCTGATCGAGCCTTCGCCTTCGGCAGTGTTCCCCAGACCACTGTCCAGGGTCACCAGGCCGAGCTCGGCACGTAGCTTGGAGATGTCGATTGCGGCGTCCCCATGGGTGCCGGTGTGCACGGGCAGGGTCAGTTCCTTGTCTCCGTATCGGAGTACGGCGTCGGGCATGAAATCCTTCCTATTCCTGGTCGGCGCGGGCCGCCGCGATCACCTGCTGCGCTTCGGCGTGGGGGACCTCGGCGTAATGGTCGAACTCCATCTCGAAGGTACCGCGACCTGACGTCAATGATCGCAGCTCGGCAGCGTATTGCCGCATCTCGGCCATCGGCACCTCGGCCGTGACCACCCTGGAGTTGCCCTCGCCTTCCATGCCGAGCACCCGGCCCCGACGGGCATTGATGTCGCCCATGACGTCGCCGAGCACCTCCTCGGGCACCGTCACCGTGACCTTCATCACCGGCTCGAGGAGGACGGGCTTGAGCTTCTCGGCGGCGGCCCTGAAGGCCTGGATGCCCGCCATGCGGAAGGACATCTCGTCCGAGTCGACCGAGTGGTACTTGCCGTCGTACACCTCGGCCGCGATGTCGATCACGGGGTACCCGGCGAGGATGCCCCGGCCCAGGGCCTCCTGGATGCCCTTGTCGACCGCGGGGATGAACTGGCGGGGGATGGAGCCCCCCTTGATCGAGTCGATGAACTCGTAGCCCGAGCCGCGGGGCCGGGGCGAGAAGCGGACGAAGGCGACGCCGAACTGGCCGCGGCCACCGGTCTGCTTCTTGTGCTTGCCCTCGGCCTCGGCGCTGGCGGTGATCGTCTCCCGGTAGGGGACCTTGGGCAGCTCGTGGTCGATCTCCACCCCGAACATGCGATGGATCCGCTCCAGGGTGACCTCGACGTGGCTGTCGCCCAGCCCGGCGAGGATGGTCTCACCGGTCTCCGGGCGCCTCTCCACCCGGATCGTCGGGTCCTCCTCGGTGATGCGGGAGAGGGCCATCGACAGCTTGTCCTCGTCCTGATGGGACCGCGGGGTGATGGCGATCTCGGTCACGGGTCTCGGGTAGGCGACGGGCTCGATCACCGTGTCGAGGCCCGGCGAGCGCAGGGTGTCCCCGGCCCGCAGGTCCTCGATCTTGGCGACCGCGCCGATGCCACCGATGGGGAGGCCCGGTACGTCCCGGTTCTCCTTGCCGTGGATCTTGAAGAGGTTGTGGAGCCGGACCTTGGCCCCGGTGCGGGCGTTCTCCAGTTCCTGGTCGGCCTTGATCTCGCCCGAGAAGACCCGGAACATGCTGATCCGGCCGACGAACGGGTCGGAAGTGGTCTTGAAGACGTAGGCGAGGACGGGGCCACCGGCACCGGGCTCGGGTGCGGATCCCGATGCCAGCCTGGGCATCGCCCGTTCGGTCGGGTTCGGGCCGTAGTCGACGATGAACTCGAGGAGCGTGTCGATCCCGATGAGCCGCGTGGCGGAGGTGACCAGCACCGGGTGCACCTCGCCGGAGACGATCCCGGCGTGGATCGTGGCCACGATCTGATCGCGGGTCGGCTCCTTGCCCTCGAAGTAGGCCTCCATCATTGCGTCGTCGGTCTCGACGACGGTCTCGATCAGCCCGGTGTGGGCCTCTTCGACCAGCGGGGCCACGTCGTCCGGGAGATCGACCTGGCTGCCCTTCGGGTTGCCGGACTGGTACTCGTACGCCCTCTGGGTGGCGACGCGGACTATGCCCCTGACCGACCCTTCCTGGCCGATCGGCACCTGGATCGGGGCGATCGCCTTGCCGAAGGCGGTGCGCAGCTCCTCGATGGTCTTGCTGTAGTCGGCGCGCTCCCGGTCGAGCTTGGTGATGACGATGGCGCGCGGGATGCCCTCTTCCTCGGCGACCCGCCAGAGCTGTTCGGTGTGCACCTCGACGCCGTCGACGGCGGAGACGCAGAAGAGGGCCATGTCGGCGGCGCGGATGGCGGCGCGGGCGTCACCGACGAAGTCGGGGGATCCGGGGCTGTCGATGATGTTGATGCGGTGGTCCAGCCATTCCACGGTGGCTGTGGCCAGGCTCAACGAGATGTTGCGGGCGACTTCCTCCGGCTCATGGTCGAGCACACTGGTGCCGTTGTCGACGGAGCCCATGCGGGTGGTCGCCCCCGCGGCGAACAGCATCGCCTCGGCGAGGGTGGTCTTCCCGCTGCCTCCGTGACCCACCAACACGACATTGCGGACTTTCTCGGGGACCACGGAACCTCCTCGTTGAACTGCCGCGATCCTAACGGTGGAAGATGGTCGTGGAACAGGCCGGGTGCTACTTTCACGACGTGATCGACATGCGGGTCCGGCCTCGGGTGACCCGGTTCCTGGAGCCGATAGGCCGGAGCCTCTCCCGAATCGGGATGACAGCCACGGCCATGACGGTGCTCGGCCTGGTGGTCGTCATCTGCGGCGCGGTGTTCATCGCGATGGACCGTCTGGCGATCGGCGGGGCCATCGTGCTGGCCGGCTCCATCCTCGACGGTCTCGACGGCGCGGTGGCCCGCGCCAGCAACTCCACCTCCGACCGGGGGGCGTTCCTCGACGCCGCTTTCGACCGTCTCGGTGAGATCGCATCGTTCTCGGCCCTGGCCGTGGCGAGCGCGGGGCAGCCCCGGGTGCTCCTGCTGATCGTCCTGGGGCTGGGCGGCGCCCTTCTCGTCCCCTACATGAGGGCGCGGGCCGAGGCCGAGGGCCTGGACGGGCGGGGCGGGCTGATGGGCCGGGCCGAGCGGATCATCCTCTTCTGCGTCGGTCTCATCCTCGGGCAGGTGGAGCCGATGCTTTGGGTGTTCGTGGTGCTGGTTTGGTTCACCGCGGTCTCCCGGTTCTGGCGGTCCTACCGTTCCATCCCGTGAAGCAGACCCTCGCCTATCTGGGCTTGCGCGCCGGCGTCGGGCTCGTCGGCCTGCTCCCGGGGCCGGTGGCCCGGGCTCTCGGCAAGGCGGCAGGGTTCGTCTGGTACATCTTCGACGGCGGCCGGCGGCGCATGGCCACCCGGCACATGATGAGGGTCCTGGTCGATCGGTCCCAGGCCCGCCGGGCCGGGCGTCTGGTGCTGATGTCCTACGGCCGCTATTGGGCGGAGGCCCTCTGGGCCCGGAAGCGGCGGGTCCCGATGATGCTGGCCAACACCGAAGTCGAGGGTCTCGAGTTGATCCTCCAGGCCCGTGACGCCGGCAAGGGGATGATCTACGCCCTTCCTCACATGGGGAACTGGGAGGCGGCCGCTCCCGTGGCAGGCTCCGAGGGTGTGCCGGTGGTGGCGGTGGCCGAGAACCTCCCCAACAAGAGGATCACCGACTGGTTCACCCGGATGCGGGCGGCGTTCGGGATCGAGATCGTCCTCGCCACGGGCCGCGCCGAGGTGATGCGCCGTCTCGAGGCCGCGCTGAGGGCCAACAAGGCCGTGGCGCTGCTGTCCGATCGGGACCTGCGGGGCCGTGGTGTCCAGGTGACTTTCTTCGGCGAGGTGACGACCCTGCCACCGGGCCCGGCCACCCTGGCGATCAAGATGGGAGCTCCTCTGTTCCCGGTCGCCTGCTACTTCAACGGCTCCGGGCATCGCGTCGTGGTGCGCCCGGCGATCCCCGTGCCCGAGGGTCTGTCCCGCACCGAGCAGGTGAGGCAGATGACCGAGGCCCTGGCCCAGGAGATGGAGGATCTGATCCGTCGCGCCCCGCATCAGTGGCATCTCGTGGTTCCCAACTGGCCTTCAGATCGATGAGAGTCGGTCTCGTCTGCCCGTACGACCTTTCGGCTCCGGGAGGGGTGCAGCAGCTGGTGCTCGAGCTGGCCGAACGGCTTCGAGGCGTCGGGCACGAGGCAGTCGTGGTCGGGGCGGGGAACCGCGACGGCCCGGTCCCGGAAGGCTCGGTAGCCATGGGTCGGACCTGGCGGTTCGAGGCCAACGACTCCACCGCGCTGATCAGCCTCGACCCTGCGGTGTGGGGTCGGGTCCGCCGGGAGCTCGATGATGTCGATGTCGTGCACGTCCACGAGCCGCTCATGCCGCTGGTGGGATGGGCGGGTCTGTGGACCGGTCTCCCGACGGTGGCCACGTTCCACGCCGACCCGCCATCGTGGGTCCCGGGTCTCTACCGGGCACTCCCGTTGCGTGGCCGGATGCGACGCATGGTCGTGACCGCGGTGAGCCCCACCGCTGCCGCAGCCATCCCCGAGGCTTGGGGCCCTGTTGAGATCGTCCCCAACGCCATCGACGTCGAGTCGTACGCTCCGACGGTCGCACGGGTGCCGGCGAGGATCGCCTTTCTCGGCAGGGACGATCCCCGCAAGGGTCTCGACGTGCTCCTCGAGGCGTGGCCGATGATCCACGCCGCCAACCCGGACGCCGAGCTCATGGTGATGGGAGCCGACCGCGGCATCGACCTTCCCGGTGTCACGTTCCTGGGACGGGTGGGCGACGAGGAGAAGCGCCGCGTCCTGGCGACGACCACGGTGTTCGTGGCGCCCAACACCAGGGGTGAGAGCTTCGGGATCGTGGTCGCCGAGGCGATGGCCGCCGGTTGTGCGGTGGTGGCATCCGACATTCCCGCGTTTCGCGACGTCGCTGGCGACACCGCTCGCTTCGTGCCCCCCGGTGACGCTCCGGGCCTGGCGGCAGCCGTCAACGACCTGCTCGCCGATCCGACCGGGAGTGCGGATATGGGGGACAGGGCGCGATCGCGGTCGCGTCGATTCGATTGGTCTCAGGTGGCCGGTCACTACGTCCGGGCCTATGAAGTCGCCCTCGGGATGGCGGCTCTCGGTGAGGGCTGAGCGGTGCTTCGGATGGGAAGGCCTCCGACCCGAATATCCTGATAGGGGCGCAGCGCAGGACGCGGGCGCCGGAACCCATTCATCCGAGGCGAGTTGAAGCATGGCTGGACATTCCAAATGGGCCAACATCAAGCACCGCAAGGGTCGGCAGGACGCCGCCCGCGGCAAGCTGTTCGGGAAGTTGGCCAAGGCGATCGAGATCGCGGCACGTGAGGGCGGCGGCAACCCCGAGTTCAACCCGACACTGGCGACCGCCGTCTACAAGGCCAAGGCCGCGTCGATGCCCAACGACAACATCGAGCGGGCGATCAAGCGCGGGACCGGCGAGGTGGAGGGCGCCACCTACGAGGAGATCTGGTACGAGGGGTACGGCCCCGGCGGGGTGGCGCTCTACGTCCAGATCCTGACCGACAATCGCAACCGCGCCGCGTCCGAGGTCCGTGCCACGTTCACCCGCAACAACGGGAACCTCGGTGAGCCCGGGTCCGTCGGATACCTGTTCTCCCAGAAGGGGCTCGTGGTCGCATCAGGGTCGGAGGACGACATCCTCCTCACGGCGTTGGACGCCGGTGCCGAGGACGTGATCGACAACGAGGACGGCACCTTCGAGATCGTCACCGCGCCTTCCGACCTCGGCGCCGTGCGGGTCGCTCTCGAGGAGGCCGGGATCGAAGTGGTGTCCGCGGACATCACCCAGCGGCCGTCGACCTGGGTCCCGGTCGCCGAGGCCGACGCCCGAAAGCTCCTCCGGCTGATCGACGCGCTCGACGACCTCGACGATGTCCAGGCGGTCCACGCCAACTACGACATCGACGACGAGGTCATGGAAAAGGTCATGGCCGAGGCCTGACCGAGAGTTTCACCGAAGCTGAAATTCCGCCACCCCTGTCGACGACGCGTTCTTGACTACGCGTCATGAGACCGTTCCTCTCCGGCATCGTCGCGGGCTACGGCGTTGCCGTGCCCGTCGGGGCGATCGGCATCCTCATCATCGAGACCGGGCTGCGGAACGGCCTGCGCAAGGGTCTGGCTGCAGGTGCCGGAGCCGCGACGGCCGATCTCATCTACGCAGTGGTGGCGGTGATCGGCGGTGCCGGTGCGGCTGCCGCCATTGGTGACATCGGGCCGGGATTCCGATATGTCGGAGGTGTCGTCCTGGTGGTGATGGCGTTGCTCGGAATCCGCCGCGCCATCAGCCAGGACGGGGTGGTGGAGGTCGCTGCGGCCGAGCGGGGTGCCGGCCGTACCTACGCCGCCTTCCTCGGTCTGACGCTGGTGAACCCGATGACCGTGCTCTACTTCGCAGCCGTGGTCATGGGTCTCGGTCTCGC
>JAGFIR010000154.1 GCA_024103415.1 Acidimicrobiales bacterium | reverse complement strand
GATCTGTGCTGGGCGTCTGGTGGACCCTGCTCAACCCGCTTCTCACCACCCTCGTGTTCTGGTTCGTCTTCTCGACGATCTTCACGAGACAGGGAGACAGCGACGCCCCGTTCGTGGTCTACCTCCTGTCGGGCATCTTGCTGATCCAGACGTTCTTCTCGCAGGGTGCGGTCGCCTGCGGCTCCTCCCTCATCGCGGGCCGCTCGGTCCTCAGCAAGATACGAGTGCCGGGAGAGGTGTTCGCCGTGACGGCATCCCTCGCCGCGGCGGTCAACTTCGCAATCGGCCTTGCCATTCTGCTGGTGCTCCAAATCGCCACGGGATGGGGAGTCCCCTGGACGGTGCTCCTCGTCCCGATCCCCACGATCGCCATGCTGATGTTCGTGACCGGATTCGGCATGTTGATCGCCTCGGCCGCCATCCACTTCTACGACGTGCTCGATTTCGTCCGCGTGCTGCTCATGCTCCTCGTCTGGATGGTGCCTACCTTCTATCCAGTCGACATCGTGCCCGAGAAGTGGAGGATCTTCATCGAGATCAACCCCCTCTACTCCTACCTGGAGGTCTTCAGGGGGTTCATGTACGAGGGAACCTTCGCTCCGGCCTGGAACTTCATCTACATGACGGGAAGCGCCCTCCTCATGTTGCTCGTCGGGGTGTGGGTGTTCTCCCGCAGTTGGCGCCAGGCGGCGGTGAGGATGTGAGCCAGCCAGCCATCACGGTCGACAAGGTGAGCCTGGCATACCGCGTCGCCAAGGATCGGGCCGGGACGATGAAGGAGTTCGCCATCAACCTCCTCAAACGTCAGGTCCAGTACGAGCCGCTGTGGGCCCTAGACAACGTCTCCTTCGACGTTCCGAAGGGAGAGGTCTTCGCGGTGGTGGGACCGAACGGCGCGGGCAAGAGCACGCTCTTGAAAGTCCTCGCCGGCGTTTTGCCCCCGACGTCCGGCCGGGTCGTGGTTCGGGGTCTCGTCTCGCCGCTCATCGAGCTCGGTGGGGGCATGAACCACGAGATGACGGGTCGTGAGAACATCGTCCTCTTCGGCACCCTTCTCGGCCGGCCGCCCGATGTCATGAGGCAGCGCGTCGACGCCATTGCGGAGTGGGCCGAGCTGACCGAGTTCCTCGACCACCCGCTGCGCGGCTACTCCACCGGGATGTCGAGCCGCCTCGCCTTTGCGATCGCCACGGACGTGAAACCCGAGATCCTCCTCGTCGATGAAGTGCTCTCTGTCGGCGACGAGAAGTTCCGCCGCAAGTCGACACAGCGCATCAGCGAGCTGATGGATGGCGGCACGACTGTCATCCTCGTGTCGCACAACCTCCCGACCGTCCGCCGCATGGCAGAACGGGTGATGTGGCTGGATCGCGGCCGCATCAAGGCAATCGGCGATGCGGAGGAGATCGTGGACGCGTACGAGGCGTCGGTGTGAGCCGATGGCGTCGGGCCGGCGACCGGCTCCGGGACTCGTGGGAACGCGGCGGGATCACCCAGGTCGGAAAGGAACTCAGGTCCTACCTGGCGTGGCGGTTTGCCGGCTCTCCGGGCGCCGACACCTCCGCCGATCATGTCGCCATGCGCCTCAACGACCTGGAGGCCGCGGTGGGGATCCTCTTGCACGACCAGGCGGTTCGGGCCCTCGTGGTCGACCCGGCGACACGCATCTCGATCATTCTGCCAACCCGCAACCGGAAGCACCTCCTGAGACGTGCCATCGATTCGGTGCTGGCGCAGTCCTATCCCAACTGGGAGCTGGTGGTCGTCGACAACTCCGACGATCCCATCGGAACCATTTCAGACGACAGACGGGTTCGCGTGCTCCGGCTCGAAGCGGGTAGCGGGGCGAGCCGTGCCCGCAACCTGGGGCTCGCGGAAGCCACCGGCGACGTCATCACCTTTCTCGACGACGACAACGAGATGGCGCCCGATTGGCTGAAGGCCGTGGCTCACGCTTTCCAGACCAATCCGGGGGTCCAGGTTGTCATCGGAGCCCAGATCGTCCAGCCGGAGCCAGGGGCGAACCGGGCACCATCGATTCGCTATCGCATGGACTTCGACTGGGAGACCCTCACCCAGTACAACTACGTGGATCTGGGAATGCTCGCCCACCGGTACCAGCCGGATCTGAAGTTCGACGAGACGCTGCCCGCCTTTCTCGACTGGGACTACGTGGTGCGTCTCACTGCGGACCACGAACCTCTCGTCATCCCGGCCCTGTCCGGCACCTATCACACCGATGCCACGCAGCGGATCAGCTACCAGTACCGGCGGGACCTGATCGACGAACTTCGCACTCGCTTCTCATCGATCCCGCGAACCGGTCGGCCCGACGTGGCAGACCTGACCAGGGACGACCTGGGAGCCCTCGACTTCATGTTCCGTCGCGTCGCCGAGAATCTCGGCCGTCCCAGTGTGACTCTCGTCACCGTGGATTCTCTGGCCTCGCTCGCGAAGATGTTCGGGCCGGATCTGGCCCACTGGAGTCTCACCGCGTCACGTGACGCAGGCCCTTACGACCTCGTCATAGTCGGCCCCGAAGGCCCCCATACCCTGCCCCACCTGTCGGAGCCAGGGATCGTGGTGGGCATCAAGGCCAACGTGACCGACTATCCCTCCCGCTTCCCTGAGCTGGCCCACAACAGGCGAGTGGGCGATCAATTGTGGGTGGGTTCCCCGCAGCCGATGAACCCCGAGAATCTCTTCCCTGGCGCCGCCCTCGTCAAGTTGGGTCATGACAAGCCCGACGACACATCCGACGGCGAATGACGGCCAACGGAAGAGCGTTCTGCACGGTCTGCCTCTCAGTCTTCACTCCCATGGGGGAGTCCCTTGCTTGCGAGTCATGTGGCTCTCTCCAGCGACACCGTTTGATGCTCCTGATGCTCATCGCGCAGATCGAGTCACTCTCTACGGGCCGCTCGGTCCTCGATTTCTCGCCACTCCCTCCGATGGCGGCCGCTACCCGGGAGATCGCCGGACGCAGATACGTGTCCTTCGACCTGGATCCGACAAGCCGCGTATCGATCGTCGCAGATCTGTGTCGGCTTCCAATCGCTGACGAGAGTTCGGATGTGATCCATTGTTCTCATGTCCTCGAGCACGTCGTCGACGATGCGGCGGCCATGACCGAGCT
>JAGFIR010000151.1 GCA_024103415.1 Acidimicrobiales bacterium | reverse complement strand
CCGGCGTCCAGCATGTCGTCGAGCGAATGGAAGAGGGTGTGCCCGCCCAGGGATCGATGGACGTCACCGGCGGGATCGGCTCCTCCCACGAACTCGACGCCATCCATACGGGACAGGATGCGCACGTGATGACGGCCCATCGAACCGAGACCGACGACGCCGATTCGCAACTGGCTCACTCGAGGCCTCCGTTGACGGCTTCGATGACGGCGTCCTGCTCATCCGCGGTCAGGTCGGGCCGGATGGGAAGGGAGAGGACCTCCCTGGCCGCGGCTTCGGTCTCCGGAAGAGCCGGGGACCCTTCGTAGGTCTCGGTCATGTGAACCGGAGTCGGGTAGTAGATGGCGGTGCCCACTCCAGCCTTGGAAGCGTGACTCGCCACCACGTCGCGATCCGGCACCCGGATCGTGTACTGGTGCCAGCCGTGGGTGGCCTCGGCGGCCACGTGCGGGGTGGAGATGCTGCCGTCGAGACGGCCGTCGTACTCGGCAGCGAGCCTGGTTCGCGCTGCCTGGATCTCGGAGAGCCTCGACAGCTGCACCCGACCGATCGCAGCTGCCACGTCGGTCATCCTGGCATTGGTCGCGACCTGCAACCGCCCGCGCACCACGCGGCTCTGGTGCTGCCGCAGCGAGCGGGCGATGTCGGCGATCTCGTCGTCGGTGGTCGTGATCATCCCGCCCTCGCCGCTGGTGACGTTCTTGGTGGCGTAGAGAGAGAAAGTGCCGAAACTGCCAAAGGAGCCGACATGCCGGCCCCGCCAGGTGGCCCCTATGCCCTGGGCGGCATCCTCGAAGATCTCGATGCCGGTCTCGTCGGCGAGCGCGGCGAAGCCGTCCATGTCGGCCGGGTGCCCGTAGAGGTGGACCACGATGACCGCCCGGGTCCTGGGCCCGACGAGCGGGGCAACCGTCTCCGGCGAGATGCAGTAGATCTTGGGGTCGATGTCGGCGAAGACCGGCTCGGCGCCGACGCGACGCACCGCATTTGCCGTTGCCTTGAACGTGAGCGAGGGGACGACCACCTCGTCACCAGGGCCGATCCCCATTGCCTGGAGGCCGATCTCGATGGCAACGGTCCCGTTGGCGACGGCCACTGCGTGGGGCACGCCCACTACTTCCGCGAACTCCGTCTCGAGGGCCGCCACCTCCGCGCCCTGGGCGAGATGCCCGCTGGAGAGGACCCTCTCCACTGCCTCGTGCTCGGCCGGGCCGATCACCGGGTGCGTGTGCTCGATCACCCCACTGCCTCCAGGGAGTTCTTGTTGACGCGATAGACGGTGCCGTCCGAGGGGTCGACCAGGTGGCCCCCGTCCTCGGCCAGACGGTGACCGGACTTGCCCACCCAACCGACCTGTCGCGCGGGGTTGCCGGCGGTCAGAGCGTGCGCGGCCACGTCCCTGACCACCACTGCTCCGGCAGCCACGAGGGCCCACGAGCCGACCGTCACTCCGGCGAGGATCACGGCACCGGCGCCGATCGCAGCCCCCGCCCCGATGGTGACACCCTCGGGTGACCAGTCGTCGAGCGACTTGACCTCCCCCTGAGAGTTGACGGCCCTCGGGTGCCTGTCGTTGGTGAGGATCGCGCCGGGACCGATGAACACCCCATCGCCGATCTCGGCAGGCCAGTAGACGAGTGCGTTGTTCTGGATCTTGCAGCGGCGGCCGATGCGGACGTCACGGTCGACGTAGACGTTGCGGCCGATCACGGTGTCGTCCCCGATCACGGCCCCCTCCCTGATCTGGCTCAGATCCCAGACGGACACCCCCTCACCGAGGATGGCCTCGGGATGGACCTCAGCGGTCGGAGCGATGCGGGGCGGCGTCCCGGTGGCCATCAATGACCTCTCCGTCGGCCGAGCATCGCAAGCGGGGTCCTGGCCAGGATGCTCATGTCCTGGAAGAAGCCGATGCGTCTCAGATACTCGATGTCGATCTCGGTGCACTCGTGCATCGGCTTGCCGTTCTGATCCGAGATCTGCCACAACCCCGTCAGGCCAGGCTTCACGAGATGACGCTGGTGCTGCCACTCCTCGTAGTTGGCGACGATGTATGGCATCTCCGGTCGCGGGCCGACCAGGCTCATGTCGCCCTTGACGACGTTCCAGAGTTGGGGCAACTCGTCGAGCCGTGACGAGCGGAGAAAGCGGCCGACGGATGTGTGCCTCGGGTCCTTGGGAGACTTGTGGTGGCGACGCCGTTCCTCGCCCGAATAGGGCTCCTGTCTCTGCCGACGATCGGGATGCATCGTGCGGAACTTGTAGAG
>JAGFIR010000110.1 GCA_024103415.1 Acidimicrobiales bacterium | reverse complement strand
AACCCGTCGGGCCGGCGGACGACGACCCTCGCTTCGAGGGTGCTCACAGCGACCTCGTCCACCGGTCGCGCAGAGCCACCAACACGCCCAGGGAGATCAGCACCATCACCAGGCTGATGGCGACGGCGGTGTCCCGGTCGCTCTCCAGCGCCACGAACACGGCCAACGGCATGGTCTGGGTGCGGCCCTGCAGGTTGCCGGCGAACGTCACTGTGGCTCCGAACTCGCCGAATGCCCGGGCCCAGGTGAGCAGCAGGCCCGACGCCAGAGACGGAGCGATCATCGGGAGTGTCACCCGTCGCAGCACGGTCCATCTGCTCGCGCCCAGGGTGGATGCGGCTCCTTCATGGCGACCGTCCAGATTGCGGAGCGCCCCTTCGACGGTGATCACCAGGAAGGGCATGGCGACGAAAGTGGTGGCGAGGATCACGCCCCAGATGGAGAAGGGCAGGACCAGACCCGTCGCCTCGGCGAGCGGACCGCCGATCAGCCCCCGACGCCCGAGTGCGAACAGCAGTGCCGCACCACCCACCACCGGCGGGAGGACGAGCGGCAGCATCACGACTCCCCTCACCAACCGACGGCCGGGGAAGACGGTGCGGGCCAGGATCCAGGCCAGCGGCAGTCCGAGCACGAACGAGATCGCGGTCGCCGCCAGGGAGGCGACGAGGGATAGGCGCAGCGCATCGGTCACAACGTCGGTCGCCAGCAGGGCGGGCAGATCCGACCAGGGAACCCGGCCCAAGAGGCCGACCAGAGGCACCACGAAGAGGGCGAGACCGAGACAGCCGAGGACGACCAGGGCCGCCGGTGGCCTGGCGGTGTGTCGTCTGCGATCGGGTGTGATGCTCAAGGTGCGGCGAATCCGAACGAGGAGAGTATGGACCGGCCGGCATCCGACATGACGAAAGCCACGAACTTCTCGGCACCATTCCGGTTCGGTGCCTCGCCGAGCACGGCGATCGGATACGCCGTCTCGACCTGATGCTCCGGCGGAACCTCGATCCCCTCGACCCCGTCGGCGGCGACCACGTCGGTGACATAGACGATCCCGGCGTCGAGCTCGCCCTGTGCCACCTTGGTCAGGAGAGACCGGACGTCGGGCTCGTCGGTGTCGACCACCGGGTCCACCCCGGCATTCGCCAACAGCTCCCGCGCCAGGACGCCACACGGAACGCCATCGGCGCAGAGACCGATGAAGAGACCGTCCCTGGCGAAATCGGCGAGACCGGTGACACCTCCGGGGTTGCCTTCCGGCACCACGATCTGGAGCCGGTTGCGGGCGAACACCTGCGGCTCACCCGCTACCTCGCCCGCATCGACCAGTCGGGCCATGTTGGCCTCGTCGGCGGAGGCGTAGACGTCGGCAGGGGCACCCTCCATGATCTGCTCCCGCAGACCCGAGCTCGGCCCGAAGTTGAGGACGACGTCGACGTCCGGGGTGGCGTCCTCGAATGCCGCCTCCATGGCGGTGAAGACGTCGGTGAGCGAGGCCGCGGCCGAGACGAGGACGCGGTCGCCCGAGGCCCCGCCACCGCTGCAGGCGACAACAGCTACTGCACACGCCACAACGGTGGCCCACCATGATGAGTGACCTCGCACCGTTGAGTCCTCGCGGAAGTTCACGGCCAGAGTCTCCCCCATTTCGCAGTCATTCGCCGGACAGGGCGATCCGAATCGATGCCGGGGAGCGGCCGAGATACGCCTTCCTCAGGCGATCAGGTCGGCGACCGTCGCCCCGAGGGCGGGAGCGATCTGCAGTCCATACCCACCACCGCCGGCGACCGTCACGATCGTTGGGTCGTCCGACAGCGGGCCGGCGATAGGCCCACCGTCGGCCGTCGGATAGGCACCCGTCCAACTCCCCGCGAGCTCGGCAGAGTCCCACCCGGGGAACAACTTGAGGAGGCGGGCCGCCCAGCGATCCACGAAGGACGCCTCGTCGTCAGGTTCGTGAGCCTCTTCTCCACGGCTCTCTACATGGAGGCCTGAGAACACGGTGTCGACCGTGTCCCGGCGGAGCCAGAAGCCCTCCATCGCACCACCGGGGACGTAGTCCACCACGCTCGGCAATCCCGCCGCGCGCCCCGCGCCGACCCGGACGTGCAGGACACGATGCTGCTCGGCCACGACCTCGAGGTCCTGTCCGAGGATGGCCGCCACCCGGCCCGCCTCAGCGCCGGCCGCATTCACCACGACTTCGGCCCGGATCTCGCCACGTCTGGTCATCACGACGTGCTCACCCGGCCGCGAGCTCTCATGACCGACCACTTCGGCCTGCTGCCAGATCCGCCCGCCGTTTCGCCGCACCGACCCGGCGAGCACCGAGCACAGATGGTGCGGGTCGACGAAGCCGTCGTTCGCTCCCCACAACCCGCCCGTGATGCCGGCGAGTTCAAGATCGGGAACGACCCTCGCGATCTCTGCCGGCTCCAGAACCTCGACACCGCCGATCCCGTACGACTCCTGGACCCCCTTACTCCTCTCGAAGGCGGCCAGGTCATCGGCGGATCGCCCAAGACGGAGATACCCCGTGCGGGTGAACTCCAGGCCGTGGTCGTTGATCAGCCGGGCGAATCCCTCCATGGCTCGAGCACGAAGGGCGATGTCCTCCTCGTTCAGGTACTGGGTCTCCACCACCCCGACGGACCGGCCGGTGACGCCACTAGCGATCGTCTCCTTCTCGAGGACCAGGACCTCCAAGCCACGACTAGACACCGCCTCGGCCGTGGCGAGCCCGAGGACACCGCAACCGATGACCACAACCGTGGTGGACTCCAAGCTCAGGCTCCCTGCTCGAGCCACGTACGGGTGCGCACAAGGGCACGGTGCATGTGCTCGCCGACCTCTTCGACCAAGTCGTCATCCATGGACGTGGCCAGGCCAAGGGCACCTTCGGCGGGCTGCAGATACAGCCCTTCGACGAGGGCGGCGTGCTGGAGGAGCTGATAGGCCTCCAGCGAATCGGAGGAGATGCGCTGGTTGGCCTTCGCGACCCCTGGCTGCAGTCCGATCATCGAGCCGCTGACGTCGACCGCCATTGTGAGCCCCGCGTCGGCGGCAGCCGTCTGGAACAAGCCGGCGAGGCGTTCAGCCCGGCGGTTCATCTCGGCGATCGCCTCACGTGTGTAGTCCCCCAAGACCACCAACCCGGCAGCACAAGCGGCCACGTAACCGTTGAAGGAGCCCGAGTGATAAATGTGGTTCGGGCTCCTCGGGTCGAAGTGCTCCATGATCTCCCTCGACCCGGCCAGTACGCCCAACGGAAGTCCGCCGCCGACAAACTTCGCCAGGAGGGTGAGGTCGGGCGTGATGCCCATCGTCTCCTGCATCCCACCCCAGGCGTTGCGGAAGGTGATGCACTCGTCGAAGACCAGCACGACCTCCCTCGCCCGCGTCGCCTCCCGGGCTCGGACGAAGAACTCGACAGGGGGCGCCAGGGCCGTCGCCACCGAGGCGGGCTCGAGGAACACCGCCGCGATCTCGTCTCCCCGCTCGTCCAGCAACCGCTCCAGCGCGTCAGCATCGCCATCGGGAACGACGAGGACTCCCGAGGCCTCGTCGAACCCGTCGTAGGAGCCGTGGTATCCGGTGTCGGTTCGGACGAGCAGCCGTCTTCCGGTGGCCCGCCGACTCACCTTGGCCGCCAGCATCGCGGCCTCGCTGCCGCTGACACAGAACCGAACCAGCTCCGCACTGGGAACGCGGTCGCAGAGCAACTCGGCGAACTCGACCTGGGCACGCGACGAGCCCGCCCATGCGGTCCCATGGGACAACTGGCGGGCAATGGCCTCGGTCGCCGGCCCATATGCATGTCCATGCAGCAGGCTGAGACCGTTGTAATAGAGGTCGACGTACCGGTTTCCGTCGACGTCCCAAATGAAGGAACCCGAGCCCCGTTCCATGGCCAAAATGTGCGGCGGTTGGTAGACGCATGTACGGGTGTCACCCCCGGGCATGACGCGAACGGCCCGCTCGTACAGGGCGGCCGAACCGGGCGTCGCGCTTAGGAAAGTCGGGTCGGAGATGGGCACGAGTACACTCCTCTTCTTGCAAACCGAACGATCGATATGGGGTATTGATGGCTGCGGAACGCCCACAGAAACGGGATAAGCGAGCACATCGACGGGACCAGATCTTTTCCGCCGCAGCGAATCTGATCGCCGAGCACGGCTTTCTCTCGATGACCATGCGTGACCTGGCCGAAGAAGCCGGAGTCAGCACTGGCATGGTGAACCACTACTTCGCCAATAAGGCTCAGGTGCTCCTCGGGACCCTCCAATACGTGTCGGAGCGCATGCAGGAGCGAGTCCAGGAGGCGATTCAGGCGGCCGAGCCGGGTCGGGACCGTCTCCGGGCGCTCATCGAGAGTTCCTTGCCCACCGATGACTTCTCCCGCATGAACTGGAGGATCTGGATCCACGCGTTCGCCGAGGCGGGCCGCTCGAACGAGATGCGTGACCTCATCCGGAAGCGATACGTCAGCTGGCACAGGATCCTGGACAGCGCTCTTACCGAGGTCGATGCGACCCCGGATCTCACGGTTCCGCCCGTGCTTCAGCTGGACGCGATGCTCAATGGCCTGGTGATCCACCACATCATCGCCGGCCCGAGCTTCTCCACGGATGAGATCCGGGACGCGCTTCTGGAACTCGTCGATTCCTGGCACGACAGGACCTAGTGCACCGGCCCGCCGACCCGGTCGCCGAGGGCTCGGGCGTGCTCGTTGGCACGGCGGACCAGATTGGCGACATCTAGGTTGGTGAATCGACCATCGCGCTTCTTCACCTTCCCGTCGACGACCACCGCTGAGACATTGCGGGGTTGTCCCGCCAGCACCACGAGATGTGCCGGCACGTTGAGCGGAGTCACGTTCAGCGTGTCCGCCCGGAGGACGATCACATCGGCCCGCTTCCCCGGTTCAAGCGTTCCGATCTCATCCTCCAGGCCCAGGGCCCTGGCCCCGCCAATGGTGGCGGCTCGCAGCGCATCCTCCGGGGAGAAGGCCTCGACGGCCTCGTGAACCGCACGCTCGATCATGAGCGTGACCCGCATGACCTGGAACATGTCGGTGGTGTCGGTTCCTGCGGTCGAGTCGATGGACAGGCAGAGCGGCACGCCGGCGTCCCGCAGCTCGGTGACGGGAGACCTCCCGATCCCCGCGCGGGCCAGGGCCACTGGAGCGACGCACAGGCTCCCTCCGAAGTCTGCGAGCATCTCGATCTCGTCCGGGCTCGCATGGTCCGCATGGATCGGCAGGAGGTCTGGACGCAGGTGACCCGCCTCCTGCAACTGCTTGATCGCACCTCCCGAGCAGTGAGCCGTGAGCGGGAGACCGTGCTCCCGGCCGAACTCGAACTCGGACGCCCACACCTCCGGCATCCCGAACTCGACGGCACGCGTGGCCAGGCCGAGGTGCACGCGACCGTCGGGGGTGTACCAGCGGCCGTCCTTCTGGTTCGTGAACCACAGGCTGCGAGCCTCCAGCAGGGCCTCCCGGTTGATCTCGACCGGGTTGTTGGGCGGCCCGAAAGAGAAGCGGCCCCTCACACCGGAAGCGAGGAACGCCTCGATCGCGGCGAACGCGTGCTCGCGGGTGAGCAGGTTGTGCTCCCAGGCGTGGACCGTCGTGATCCCGGTCTCCAGCGACTCCGCCATGGCCAGTTGGACGGCCATGGCGGTGTCGTCGGGCGTGTAGGCCCGTCCATAGGTGAGGACGATCCGTTTGAAGTAGTCCTCGTAGCTGGCGTTGGCGGCGCAGGCCCGGAGCAGGGTCGAGAACATGTGCCGGTGGCCGTCGACGAACCCCGGCAGGACGATCGAGTCGTCAGCGTCGATGACGTCGTCCGCCTCCCAGACACCTTCCTCGGCCACCGCAGCGATGGTTCCGTCCGTGATCGCGACGTCGGCCCGGACGGCATTGGTGTCGCCCCCGGCCATCGTGATGACGAGCCCGCCACGGATCAGCAGATCACAACACGGCATCGTTCCGCTCCTCCTGTTCGCCTTCTTCGAAGGGTGTCTTGTCGATCACTGCGCGAAGGAACTCTCGTGTACGCGGATGGGTCGGCCTCTCGAAAACCTGGGACGGCGGGCCGTCCTCGACGATCCGGCCCTTGTCCATGAACACCACCCGGTCGGCGACGTCCCTGGCGAATGCCATCTCGTGGGTCACCACCACCATCGTCAGGCCACTGCGCGCCAGTTCCTTCATCACGAGGAGGACCTGGCCCACCAACTCGGGGTCCAGGGCCGAAGTCGCCTCGTCGAACAGCACGGCCTTCGGGCTCATGGCCAGCGCGCGGGCGATGGCGACGCGCTGCTTTTGCCCGCCCGACAGCATCTCGGGGTGGACTTCGGCCTTGTCGGCCAGATGCACCCGCTCCAGGTACTCCATGGCGATCTCTCGGGATCGCTCCGCGGACTCACCCAGCACCCAACGGGGACCGGCCGCCACGTTCTCCGCACAGGTCATGTGCGGGAACAGGTTGAAGTGCTGGAACACCATGCCGATGTCCCGGCTGATCCGAACGAGGTTCTTGCGAGTGGTCACCTCACCGTCGAAGACGACCTCGCCGGCATCTGGCTGGACCAACCAGTTCATGCAGCGCAGGGCCGTGGTCTTGCCCGACCCGCTGGGGCCGATGATGGCGACCACCTCTCCCCGCTGCACCGACAGGTCGAAACCGTCCAAGGCGACCACGTCGCCGAACGTCTTGCGGAGCCCGCGGCACTCGATCAACGCGGTCACTTCTTGACCACCCGGCCCCTGTCCAGCCGCGCCTCGAGCCGGCGCACCCCGATCGAGGCGGGCCAGGCCATCGCCAGATAGATGACCGCGGCGATCATGTAGACGGGCATAGCCCGGTAGGTCGACGTCGCCACGTTGTAGGCCCGGTAGGTGATGTCGGCGACGCCGATCGTCACCACCAGCGACGTGTCCTTGAGGAGCTGGACGAAGGTGTTGGTGAGCGGCGGGAGGGACAGGCGCATGGCCTGGGGCAACACGACCCGGCGCATCATCACCCGGTAGTCCATCCCCAGGGCGTGCGCGGCCTCACGCTGCCCCACCGGGACTCCCTCGATCGCTCCGCGGAAGATCTCTGCACAGAAGGCCCCACCCAGCACACCGAGTGCGGTGGTGGCACCCGCGAACGGCGAGAGCACGAACCCGTTGCCTGCGAGCCCGAAGTAGATAAGGAACAGGACCACGATCGAGGGCGTGCCCCGGATGACCTCCACATAGAGGCGTGCCGGGGCAGCCAGCCACCGTCGGCCTGACAGGAGCATGAGAGCTCCTATCAGGCCGATCGGCAGGGCGACGGCCATCGAGGCCAGCGCCAGCTGGATCGTGACAACCGCACCTCTGGCGATGTACGGGCCGTACTCGCGGACGAGGTCCAGGTCGATCATCGCCAGATGCTCCGGTCAACGATCGAGGTCGACCTCGCCGGAGAGCAGTGCGGGTTCGTCGATTCCGTACTCGTTGAGAATCCGGAGAAAGGTGCCGTCCTGCTGGAGCGTCCCCTGGGCGTCGTTGAAGGCCTTGACCAGCGAGTCCGTCTCAGAGCCCTTCTTGAAGACCCAGCCCACTCGCGAGGAGTCGGGGAGCTTGCCGGTCTCGTCCTGGCTGATCGGGATGCAGGCGACGTTCTGGCCACCGCGCTTCACGGCGTCGGCGGCACCGATCGTGTCCCAGATCCCGGCGTCGATCCGGCCGTTGTCGATGTCCTGCAGCGGAGCCTCGTACGTGTCGTACGTACGGATCTCCCCCGGCGTGAAGATGCCGGCGCTGATCTTGTCGTTGGCGATGGTCTCGCCGGCGCTGCCACGGGTAAGACCGATGGTCTTCCCGTCCAGATCCTCGAGGCCCTTGATGCCCGAGTCGGCCTTGACCATCAGACAGTCGATCGACCACAGCATCGGCTCGGAGAAGCGGACTTCCTGCTCACGCTGCGCGGTCTGAGACAGACCGATCACCGTGTCAACTCGTCCGCTCTGGACCGCTGGAATGAAGGCGGCCGGGGTCAGGAAGACCACGTTCACCTCGACCCCGATCTTCTTGGTGATCTCGTCGGTGAACTCCGCATAGAAGCCGGTCCACTCGTCGCTGACCAGCTCCGTATAGGGCGGGTACGAGTAGGCCCCTACGTTGATGAACCCGCGTTCTTTGATCTCCTCGAGCAGATCCCCGCCACCGCCGGAGTCCGAGCCGCATCCGGCGACCACCACCAGAAGCAGCAGGACTGCGGCGAGGCTGGAGAACCTCCGCCTCCGCGTCGTTCCTCTCATTTCCTTCTCCTCCTTGTTGCGGCCGAGCCGCCTTTCCGTTCCCCGGTTCCCTTCCTGCCTTCGTGCGATCAAGAGTCGATGCCCAGGAACGTCAGGGGGTTCCTCGTGGTGATGTCGGCGATGACCTCCGCCGGGAGCCCCCTCTTTTCCATCAGGGGGACGACGTGGTCGAGCAAGTGGCCGTAGCCCTCTCCCCCGTACTTGCGTAACCGCGCCTTCATGTCGATGTCGTGGGAGGCCAGGAGCTGCCGGTGATGCCCTGCTTCGGCGAGTGCCTTGAGGACGGCCACGCGGCCGGCGTCGTTCGGCATGTCGATGTCGGACCAGGGGTAGTAGGAGGACTCCAACCCGAACAGGTCGAACTCGAGCCAGCAGCCGGTCGCTGCGAGCGAGAGCAATGCGTCCACGTCCATGAGGGTCCGGTCGAGGTGATCGATGGCGATCCGTGAAGGGTCCGCTCCCGCGTCCACCGCGATCCGGACCGCTTCGAATGGGGCCCGGGGATGACGTCCGGGATGGATCGACAGAGCCAGGCCGGTCCGCGCCGATGCGGTGGCGCACGCCTGGAGCGACCGGCGCTCGGCAGGGGTCACGGGCCAGGAGAGCCCGACCTCCCCGATGACTCCCGGCCGGATCCGCTCCGGGCCGACTCCGTTTTCGATCTCGTCGACGATCCGTCCCGCCAGCGCCTCGATCGAGGCCTGCCGGACGTCGTCGTCCATGTAGTCGTCGACGTAGAACCCGGTGCCCATCACGATGTGGACCGGGGTCCGGCGGGCGATCTCGACGAGCAGGTCGGGTCGGCGGCCGAGGCCGATGGGCGTCACGTCGGCAATGACCGATCCACCCGAGGCGTGGTACCGGGCGAGCGCTTCCACCGCGTCCTCGACCGACTCGAGGACGATGTTGTCGCGGAAGTAGTGCCAGTTCCGCCGGTACTCGTAGTGGTTCTCGAGGGTCAGCGGCTGATCCCAGAACCGGGCCTCTGGAGCGTCACCAACGATCGGTCCCCGGTCGCCGACGGCGTCGACGATGAGGTGTTCGTGGGGAAGTGCTGGACCGAGTCCATCCGTCTCCACCGGGCCAAGAACTGTGCGCAGCACCCTGCTTCCCATGTCCGCTCCGAAAACAAACCGAACGTTCGGTATGTAACCTAGACAGTGTCTAGAGGAACGGTCAAGCAAAGCCCGAGGGAAAGGAGCGAGGGTGAAGACCTGGGGCCCGAATCCGATCAGGGCGGAGCAGGCGAATGTGACTCGTTTCGCCCGGGAGGTACTCCCTCAGCTCTCCCCCGACGACCCGAGCGCCCTCTACGGGGCCCTCAACTCCTGGTCCGTCGAGCACCCCGACGACTTCTGGAAGGCGGTGTGGGACTGGTTCGAGGTGATCCACGAAGGGGAGGTCGGCCCCGTTCGTTCGGGTGATTTCCTCCGCCCGCGCTGGTTCGCCGGAACCCGGCTCAGCCTGACCGAGCACTTCCTGAGACACCGACAGCCTGGCCACATCGCCCTGTGGTCGGCCGGCGAGACCAGATCACCGCAGGCCTGGACATGGGATCGGCTCCTCGAGCGGGCCGCCGGCATCCAGCGCGGCCTCGTCGAGCGCGGCGTGGGCGTAGGCGACCGCGTCGCAGTCGTTCTTCCGAACGTCGCCGACACCGTTGCTGCATTCATCGCGGTGACGGGATTGGGGGCCGTCTGGGTGGCGGCCTCCCCCGAGTTCGGGACCGACGCGATCCTCGACCGGTTCGGGCAGGTGGACCCGTCCCTGATCATCGGGTGCGACGGGTACACGTACGGCGGCCGCTCATTCGGCACCGCCCCGCGCCTCCATACCGTCGCCGAGCAGCTCGGCAAAGAGCTGGTGACCTTCGGGAACCTCAGCGAGTCCGGCTGGCCGTCGGACTTCGCCGAATTGGCGGGCCGAATCCCGGAGACCCGACGGGTGCCGTTCGAGCACCCACTCTGGATCGTGTTCACCTCGGGAACGACCGGCAAGCCGAAGCCCCTCGTCCACAGCCATGGCGGCATCCTCCTCGAGTTCCTGAAGCACGGTCACTTCCACCTGGACCTGGGCACTGAGGACACGTTCCTCTGGTACACGACCACCGGCTGGATCATGTGGAACATCGTGGTGGGCGGCCTCCTCACCGGGTCCCGGATCGTCACCTACGACGGCAGCCCTCTCCACCCAGGACCAGATCGCCTATGGCAGATCGCCCACGAGACCGGTGTCACCAACTTCGGCTCCAACCCTGGCTTCCTCCGGGCGAGCCAGGACGCGGGCGTGGTCGTCCGCCGGGACGGTCGGCTCGAGAGCCTGCGAGCGATCGGCTCGACCGGGTCGCCACTGCTGCCCGAGCAGTACGACTGGGTGTACGAACAACTCCCGGAGGACATCTGGTTGTACTCGACCTCGGGGGGCACCGAGGTCGCGTCGGCCCTGATGTGCGGGGTGCCCAGCCTGCCGGTCACTCGCGGCGAGATCCAGTGCAGAGCCCTCGGCGTCGACGCCCAGGCGTGGAGCGAGTCGGGCGAGCCTCTCATCGACCAGGTCGGAGAACTGGTCGTAGCGACCCCGCTCCCCTCGATGCCGGTCTTCATGTGGGACGACCCCGGAGGAGAGCGCCTCCACGACACCTACTTCGCCCGATTCCCCGGCGTGTGGACTCACGGCGACTGGGTGACCATCACCTCCAGGGGGACCGCCATCATCTGGGGCCGTTCGGACGCCACCATCAATCGAGGCGGGGTCCGGATCGGGACCAGCGAGATCTACAGCGCGGTCCTGAGCGTCCCCGGTATCGCCGATGTCCTCGCCGTGGACGTCCATCCGCCGGGCACCAACGGGCGCCTGGTCCTGTTCGTGTGCATGGAGCCCGGGCAGAAGCTCGACGAGGCCGTCGAGGAAGAGGTCAAGCAGCAGCTGCGGTCGCGGATCTCACCGCGCCACATTCCCGACGAGATCGTCGAGGCGCCCGAACTGCCGCGGACCCTGAGCGGGAAGCTCCTCGAGATCCCCATCAAACGGATCCTGGAAGGCGCGCCCGCCGAGAAGGTACTGAAGCTCGGATCTCTCCGGAACCCGGAAGCGTTGGCCTACTTCGAGGCGCTGGCTCGGCGGGACACGTCGGCCTGAGGACCGAACTGGTCCAGGCTCAGTCGGCGACGAATGCGACCCCGTCGATCTCGATTAGAGCACCGGCGAGCAGGGACGCCACGCCGACAGTGGTGCTAGCAGGAGGGTTGTTCCCCAGCCGCAGACGACGCACCTCCGCGTACTCCGAATAGGCGTCGAGGTCGACGATGTAGGCAGTGATGCGGACCAGATCATCGAGGGTCGCACCAGCCTGGGCCAGCGTCTCCTCGATGTTGTCGAAGAGGGCGTCGGCCTGAGCGCCGAGGCCACCCTCGACGACCGTCTTCCCATCCGGACCGAAGCCGAGATGACCTGAGACGTAGATGACTCGGCCTCCGGTCGTGGAGACCATGTCCGCGAAACCCTTGGCCGGGTCGAACACATGCCGTTGCATCTGGCCCATTGGGTCAAATATACCGAACGTTTGGTTTGGACGGCGTGTTCAAACGGTGCGGTTGCTCGGTCTCACCGGTGCTCCGATTCGGCTACTCGACTCCGGAGGTGACACCGTCGCCGCTTATCGAGACCCCGCCGGGGAGCTCCATGTGGTGTCGCCGACCTGCACCCACCTCGGCTGCACGGTTGCCTGGAACGACGCCGAGGACACGTGGGATTGCCCGTGCCACGGATCGAGGTTCGACGTCGACGGGACCGTCCTCAACGGCCCGGCGACCG
>JAGFIR010000096.1 GCA_024103415.1 Acidimicrobiales bacterium | reverse complement strand
GCCGTCCTCCAGGACCGCAGCGGAACCCGGCTCTACCTCTCCGGCACCGAACGCGAGGTGGAGGCCCTCGTGTCCCGCTTCGATGGGCCGGTGTCGCCCGGGCTCGCCTGGCCCGAGGACCCGGCCGGTCCGTGGCGGTGGTCGCTGCGGGTCCCACCCGCCTCCATGGCGGAGGCCATCGGCCGGATCCCGTCCGGCTGGGACTACCTGGCCGTCCACGGCGTGGGTGAAGTCCGCGCCGCATCGGCCGGCCCGGAAGGAGCAGCCGACCTACGGGGGTGGGCGGAGTCCCTCGGTGGCCGTCTGGTCGTGGTCGAGCGTCCCGAAGGTGCCTCGTTCGACCCCTGGGGCGCACCACCGCCCGGGCTCCATCTGCAGCGTCGGCTCATCGAGGCATTCGACCCGGCCCGGGTCCTCAACCGCGGGTTCCTCCCGGGAGGGATCTGATGGGCTGGGTCACTGACCTCCACCCCACCGGATCGGAGTTGGACGCCTGTGTGCAGTGCGGGTTGTGTCTTCCGGTGTGCCCCACCTTCCGGCTCACCGGCCGGGAGACTGCGTCGCCTCGCGGCCGCCTCCACGCCATGTCGGCCGTTCGTGAGGGCGTCTCAGAAGTGGACGACACCTTCGCCGGGATCATCGACTTCTGCCTCGGCTGCCGGGCTTGCGAACCGGTCTGCCCGGGAATGGTCCCCTACGGCCGGGCCCTCGAGGGGGCCCGTGCCGAGATCGTGGCGCAGGTGCCGGGGAGACGACGCCGCAAGATCCTCGTGGGCTCACTCATTCCCAGCCGGTTGCTGCTCGGAGTGGGCACCCGCGCCCTGGCGATGCTCCAGAAGCTCCGTCTCACCGGCTTGATCCCGAGACGGTTCCGCCGCACCGTGTCCGGTGTCCGTCCCCTCGCCGACCGTGGCGGGTCGGTGCTGGGGCATGCCGGTGGCAGCGGTGAGGCCGGGACCGTGAAGCTGCTCGCGGGCTGCATCCAGGACGAGTGGTTCCGTCCGGTCAACCAGACCGCGGTGCGTCTGCTCGAGATGGCCGGCTACCGCGTCGAGGTCCCCGAGGGTCAGACCTGCTGTGGAGCGCTTGCCGCCCACGACGGGCAGGCCGACGCCGCCCGCCGCCTCGCCGAGCAGAACATGGGCGCGTTCGCGGGCGCCGACCGGGTGGTGGCCACCGCCGCCGGGTGCTCGGCCCATCTCGCCGGCTACGAGCATTGGGCGCCGGGTGGAGTGGCGGTCTCGGGGAAGGCGATGGACGTGACCGTGGCCGTCTCCCGGGCGATCGCCGATGGCCTGCTCCCGACCCTGGAAGGTGACCGCGGCCCGATCGCCATCCAGGATCCCTGTCACCTCCGCCACGCCCAGCGGGTGATCGCCGAGCCTCGCCACATCCTCAGCGCCGCCGGCTACACGGTGATCGAGACCGACCCGGCAGGCATGTGTTGCGGCGCCGCGGGTCTCTACTTCATGACCAACCCGGAGGCATCGGCGGAGTTGGGTGACCGGAAGGCCGACCAGGTCCGTCGGGCGGGTGTCACCAGGGTGGCGTCCGCCAACCCGGGGTGTGAGATGCAACTTCGTGCCCATCTCGACTCCGGGTATGACGTCCGGCATCCCATCGAGTGGTACCTGCAGGCCCTGGAAGGGTCGGGGTAGTGTCACCGGCCATGACCGAGGCGGGAACCAGCTTGGGGCGCACGAAGCGGTACGCGGTGCTCGCATACGGATCGTTCAGCACCATGGCGGGCATCGGCCTGATCGTGGCCGGGTGCATCCTCGTCGGGCTGGCCGTGTCCATCCTCCTCGCCGGGTTCGGGTTCATCGAGTCCGATCTCGACCTCGGAACCGGGGCGATGATGGTCTCGGGTCTGGTCGTCGGCGTGACGGGTGGCTTCTTCATCGGCCTCGCCGTCGAGGGCCCCGTCGGTCGCGGCCGGAGTCTCGTCGGTTACGAGACATGGGAGGTGGGCCTGGGCCGGATCATCT
This sequence comes from Acidimicrobiales bacterium, assembly GCA_024103415.1. GTDB lineage: Bacteria > Actinomycetota > Acidimicrobiia > Spongiisociales > ZC4RG35 > ZC4RG35. The sequence goes on along the minus strand of JAGFIR010000096.1, from coordinate 8,809 downwards.
CCGTGCTCCTGGTCGGCCTCATCGCTTATCTGCTCCATCGCTTCCTGCTCGGAGTCCTCGAGGGTCTGCCGGAGCCGATCCTGCAAGCGAACGACGTGATCCGGGCCGTTGGCGTGGCCGGCATGGTGGCAATGCCGCTGGTCGGCGTGCCACTGGCCATGGCGATCCGCTTCGCACCCACCCAGAACGCCTGGCTGAAGCGGGCCGAGACTCCCGCGATGTTCCTGGTGTGGGCAGTGGCGGCCCTGCTGATCCTCTAGGGGCGGATCGAGTAGACGCGGATCGGCTCGGAGTCCGCTCCGACGCGGGCGAGGGCCTCGACCATCCAGGGCGTCCAGGGGACGCGCAATGACACCTCTTCCAGACCGGTCTCCCGTGCGGTGGTGATGATGTCCTCGAGGAGGTCCGGTGCCGCATCCGGCGTGGTGGCCAGCCACCCGCTCGTGGCCACCGTCCGCTCGGTCTGGGCCAGGATCACCCAGCCCGACGGGGACTGCCAGAAGCGCTGCTCGGAGACGGCTGTCCTCAGGTCGTCCGGGGTGGCGGTCCGCCACCTCCAGCCGAGGGCGATCATCTCTCTGCCGGTCCGGCTCAGGTCTCCGGAGATCCACGACATCCACGCCGCATCGATGTCCGCCGACGGGGCGGGCTGAAGCCCGGTCGCCGCCAGCGGGCTGCGCTGCATCGGTGCGAGCTCGGCGTAGGCCCAGGTGGAGGTGTGCCGGTAGCCCATCGACTCGACCTGGCGGCGGGCACCGGTGTTCTCCTCCTCCGTGGCGAGACGGGCGACCCGGGCGCCTTGCGATGCCGCCCAGTCGAGCCCGGCCCGGTTCATCAGCGAGCCGATGCCCCGTCGCCGGTGATCGGGGTGGACCCGTGCCCCCTCGAGCCAGGCCTCGCCGGGCGAGAGCATCACGGTGTTGGCGATGCCTATGACGTCGTCGCCTTCGACGCAGACGAGGGTGTGCGACTCGGGCTCGTCGAGCCAGACGGGGATGCGGTCGGCGACGTAGTCGCCCCAGTCGAAGGTGTCCTTGGTCCAGGCCGCGACCAGTGGGATGTCCTCCGCTCGGGCCTCCCGCACCTCCATGCCGCTCACATCCGGTCCGGCACCTCGATGCCGAGGAGGTGGAGACTCAACTCGAGGGTGGAGAGGGCCCATCGGGCCAGTGAGAGCCAGCCGGCCCGCCGCGCCTCGTCCTCCTCGGAGAGGATGTGACAAGTGTCGTAGAACCTGTTGAAGGCGCCGGCGGTCTCGAAGGCGTACTCGGCGATGTGGTTCGGCGCCCGCAGCTCCATCGTCCGTTCGACGACTTCGGGGAACTGGAGGAGGTGGATGATGAGGTTCCGCTCGGCGTCGGTGGTGGGTGGCACCAAGGGGCCCGGCTCGATGGAGCGCTCCTCGGCCTTGCGAAGGATCGACTTCACGCGCACCGCGGCGTACTGCAGATAGGGGCCCGTCTTGCCCTCGAACGAGCTGAACCGCTCCAGGTCGAAGACGTAGTCGGAGGTGCGGTTGTTGATCAGGTCGCCGAACTTGAGGGCCGCGACCCCCACCAACTGTGCGATCCGCTCCCGTTCTTCCGGCGGGTACTCCTCGGCGAGGTTGGCCTCCTCGATGCGCTTTCTCGCGGCATCGACCACCATCTGGATCACGTCGCCGAGACGGACCACGCCGCCCTCACGGGTGCGGAAGGGCTTGCCGTCGGGGCCGTTCATGGTCCCGAACCAGGTGTGCTCCATCACCACCTCGGGCGGGGCGATTCCGCCCTTGCGGGCGGCCCGGAACACCTGGGTGAAGTGGTCGCCCTGCCGGCGGTCGACGACGTAGAGCATCAGGTCGGCGCCGAGCTCCCTGACCCGGAAGTCGATGGTGGCCAGGTCGGTGGTCGAGTAGAGGAAGCCGCCGGTGCGCGACTCGAGGATGAGCGGCGGCCACTCCCGCTTGTCACCCTCCTCCTCGATGCGGATGATGGAGGCGCCGTCCGACTCCTCGACGACACCGGCCTCTTTGAGCCGCTCCACCATGGGCTCGATCAGGTCATGGACGTCGGACTCGCCGTACCAGAGGTCGAACTCCACACCGAGTGCCCCGAAGTCGGCGCGCTGGGACTCCTCGGACACCGTCTTCATGTGACGCCACAGCGCCCGGTAGCCGGGGTGCCCCTGCTGCAGCTTCACCGTGGCCTGACGTGCTTCCTCGGCGAACTCCTCATCGTGACGGGCGCGTTCGGCGGCCGCGGGGTAGATCCGCTGCAGGTCGTCGAGGGTGACGGGTGACTCCTCCGGGAAGACCTCGGCCCCGGGCTGGAAGTAGGGGAGGTCGGGTTGCTCCTCCCTGATGGCGGCGATGAGGAGACCCATCTGGAAGCCCCAATCGCCGAAGTGGGGGTCGCGGATCACCTTGTGCCCGGCGAAGGTGAAGGTGCGGGCGAGGGCGTCGCCGATGATCGTGGCCCGGAGGTGCCCGACGTGCATGGCCTTGGCCACGTTCGGCCCGGCGTAGTCCACCACCACCGTGAGCGGTTCCTCGGCTCGTTCGTGGCCGAGCCGCGGGTCCGAGGCGGTCTCGTTGCCCCATTCGGCGAGCGCCTCGTCGGTCACCGAGATGTTGATGAATCCTGGCCCGGCCACTTCGGCCATGGCGATCTCGGGATGTGACGACAGCTTCTCCGCAACCGCCTCTGCGATCTCCCGGGGTGGCTTGCCGGCCTGCTTGGCGGCGGCCATGGCCCCGTTGCACTGGAACTGGGACAGCTCAGGGCGCTGTGACGGGAGCACCAGGCCGTGGGACGCGTCCAGCCCGAGGTCGGCGAAGGCCCGACCGGTGATCTCACTCAGGTGACGGAGGAGGGACATGGATGGGAAAGGTTAAAGGGATTGGCAGTCCTCGAGGCCGCCGGGCTCAGCGCCGTGCTGGCTCAGTACTTGGCCAACTCGCGGGCGCGTTCTGCGATCGACTCTGGTGTCGGGTAGAGCGCGTTCTCCAGCGACCCGGCGTAGGGCATGATCGGGACATCCGGCAGGCCGTAGCGACGCACCGGCGCGTCGAGCCACTCGAACGCCTTGTCGGCGATCTGCGCCGCAACCTCGGCGCCGTACCCCACGAACTCGTTGTCCTCGTGGACGATGAGCGCCCGGGAGGTCTTCTTGATCGACGCCTCGATCGTCGGCCAGTCGAGCGGCTTGAGGGTCCGCAGGTCGATGACCTCGGGGCTGATTCCCCACTCTTCGAGAATCCCCACCGCCTCCATCGTGAAGTGTGCCATCGCCCCGTACGTGACGATCGTGAGGTCGGTGCCCTGATGACGGATGGCCGCCTTGCCCAGCGGGATCTTGTGCTCCCCCTCCGGGTAGGGGCCCCGGGCGAGCCGGTACAACTTTTTCGGCTCGATGAACAGGACCGGGTCCGGGTCCTCGAACGCCGAGTGCAACAGACCCTTCACGTCGGCAGGCGTGGACGGGATGACCACCTTGAGGCCCGGGACGTGTGAGTAGAAGGCCTCGATGGACTGCGAGTGGTACTGGGCGCCGTGGATCCCCGCCCCGTAGGGGGTGCGGATCACGATCGGCACGTGCCACCGCCCGTTGGAGCGATAGCTGGCCCGGGCCGCCTCGGAGACGATCTGGTCGAACGCCGGGTGGATGTAGTCGGCGAACTGGATCTCGGCGATGGCCCGAAGACCCGTGGCCGAGATGCCGATGGCGGATCCGATGATCGACGACTCGGCGATGGGCGTGTTGAAGCAGCGGGCGGCTCCGAAGCGCTCGGTGAGACCGTCGGTCGCCTTGAACACGCCGCCCTTGCGGCGGGCGACATCCTCACCGAACACCACGGCGTCGTCGTGCGCCTCCAGGATCTCGTGGAGGGCCCGGTTCACCGCCGTGATCAGGTTGACGGTGTCTCCTGTGGGGGCGGGCTCGGGTGCGGTGGCCGGCTCGGACGGCTCGATCGGGTTCCGGTAGACATGTGTGAGAGGCTGGTCGGGATCGGGAGCGGCCTCGGCCTGCTCCACCGCCTCCATCAGCTCGGCGACGACCTCCTGGTCCATCGCCATCTCGTCGTCCTCGGTGAGGAGGCGGTTCTCGATGAGATAGGAGCGGAGCCGGGCGAGGGGGTCCTTCTTCCTCCAGCGCTCCACCTCCTCCTTGTCCCGGTAGAGGGAGTCGTTGTCGTCGGAGGTGTGGGCGTAGTAGCGGTAGGTGAGGGCCTCGACGATCGTCGGTCCCTCACCGGCGCGGGCCCTTTCCACCGCCTCGCGCATGGTGGCCAGCACCTCGAAGACGTCGTTGCCGTCGATCCGGTAGCCGGGGAACCCGTAGCCCCTGGCGCGTTCGGCCACCGAGCCCGCCACCTGCTCCTCGAGGGGCACCGAGATCGCATACTGGTTGTTCTCGATGACACAGATCAGTGGCAGCTTGTGGATCCCCGCCCAGTTCATCGCCTCGTGCCAGTCGCCCTCGGAGGTCGCTCCCTCGCCTCCGTAGACGACCACGACGGCGTCGGAGCCCTGGATCTGGAGACCGTGGGCGATGCCCGCGGCGTGGGGGAACTGGGTCCCGATCACCGACGACTGGGTGAAGACGCGCCGATCGGGGTCGGACCAGTGGTTGGGGAGCTGGCGGCCGCCGGAGGTGGGGTCGTCGGCCTTGGCGAAGACGGCGAGGAAGACCTCGTAGGGCGAGAAGCCCCAGGCGAGCCCGACGCCCATGTCCCGGTAGTACGGGAGGACCCAGTCCTTGTCGGTGTCGAGGGCGAACACCGAGGCCACCTGAATGGCCTCGTGACCCGACGAGCCGACCACGAACGCGGCGCGGCCCTGCCGCTGCAGCGCCCACATGCGGTCGTCCATCCGCCGCGCGGTGAGCATCAGGCGGTAGAGACGGAGCAGTTCCTCGTCCCCGAGACCGAGGTCCCGGTGGTTCCTGGTCACGTTCTCCGTGACCGTCATGCTCGGTCGTCCCCGCTGCGCCGGAGTCGCCGGAGGTCGCCGATCTCCTCGATGCGCTGCTCGGCCACCTTCTCGGCCGCCTGCACGGGGAGGATCCCCTCGTCTTCGGCGACCTTCAGGATCTTTTTGGTGGAGTCGAATATCGAGTCGACCAGGTGCAGTGCCCGGGTCTTGGAGTAGCCGTTGAGCTGGTCGTAGACGTTGATCACACCGCCGGCGTTGACCACGAAGTCGGGGGCGTAGAGGATGCCCCGGTCGGCGATGCGCTCGGCGTCCTTCTCCGTGGCGAGCTGGTTGTTGGCACTCCCCACCACCGCTTTGCAGTTCAGCTCGGGGATGGTCTCCTCATTGAGCACCCCGCCGAGGGCGCAGGGGGAGAAGATGTCACATTCGACCTTGTGGATCTCGTCGAGCGGGACGGTGTCGACCCCGAATCGCTCCTTGGCGGTCTCGAGGGCGGGCGGGAACGAGTCGGCGATGACCACCTTGGCCCTCGCCTCGACGAGCAGTTGGACGTAGGCGGACCCCACCTTGCCAACGCCCTGGACGGCGAAGGTGCGCTCGGACAGGTCGGTGGTGCCCCACAGCCTCTCGGCGACCGCGCGGGTGGCGGCGTACAAACCCCTCGCCGTCACCGGCGAGGGGTCTCCGGAGCCGCCCATTGCCACCGAGTTGCCTACTACCCAGCGGGTCTCCTTGGCGATCGTGTCCATGTCCTGCGTGGTGGTGCCCACGTCCTCGGCGGTGATGTAGCGCCCCTGGAGCGTGTCCACCATGCGCCCGTAGGCCCGCAATAGTCGCTCCGACTTGTCGTGATGGGGGTCGCCGATGATGACGGCCTTCCCACCGCCGAGGTCGAGCCCGGCGGCGGCCGACTTGTAGGTCATCCCCTTGGAGAGCCGCAGGACGTCGGCGAGGGCCTCCTCCTCCGATTCGTACGGATAAAAGCGGGTCCCGCCCAAGGCGGGACCCAAAGCCGTGCTGTGAATGGCGATGATCGCCCGAAGGCCGGATACGGGGTCGTGGCCGAAGAGGACCTGCTCGTGACCCTGCTTGGCTACCTCGTCGAACACGATCAATGAAAGACCTCCTGGTCGCGCGGGCGCCTGCTACCGATCATAACGGGGCGAGAGACCGTGTGATCTTGTCGGCCCGGCATGCAACGATGGTGGCGTGACGAAGACCGCGCAACTCCGCGTGTACTCGCCGTCGGCAACCCCGTCGATCGATCCCGTGCCGGGGTTCGTCCGTGACTTCGGCATGCTGTCCGATCACGACGAGCACGACCTCACGGCCGAGTGGGACGGCAAGGTCGTCGTCTGCCCGTCCCATCTCCGTTTGCGCGTGCTCGAGTCGACGGTGGCGTTCGCCAACGCGTTCACGGGGCTCGGCGCCTCCATCATCCCGGAGCGGGCCGCCCGCATCGCCATGGACGAGTTGCGCCGCTATCACGCCGACAACCCGGGGCATCGGTCCCACGTCCTCACCGCGGCGTGGCACGTCCCCATCCGGTGGTTCACGCTCTTCGAGCCCGCCGACCGCGGCCTTTATGAGGGCCCCAACGGGCCGCGCATCCGGTTCCGGGCGGGTCTGGCCGACGCCATGAACCGCCTGTTGCGCGGGACACGGATCCTGGAGGCCTCGGGTGTGTTCCGCGGGCCGGTCGACGACATGACCCATCTCTACGAGTGGCTGGAGCCGTTCCCGGAGGGCTCGATGGTCGAGCTCGACTACGGGGGCGTCGCCGAGCTGTTCGACCCGGCCGACGTGGTCCTCGACGACACGTGCGAGCTGATCAACGAGTCGCTCGACGCGCTCGCCGAAGGGGACATGGTCCGGGCAGGGGAGTGCTACGGCAAGGTGGTGTCCCGCTGGGCCCCCGCCTTCAGCGTCACCTTCTCCAACTGAGGCTCAGGTCCAGAACAGGACTGCCGCCAGCCAGAGCCCCGCGACGAGCAGGCCCGCGCCAAGTTCGATGCCGATGGCCATCCCCACTGCGACAACCGATTGCCGTGTCGAGTGGCCGGCGACGGAGGCCCCAACCCTTCTCCGCTCCGCCAGGTAGGTGCCGAGGACGAATCCGATCGGCGCCCCGATCACGGGGATGACGAAGAATCCGGCGATCGCCAGCGCTCCGGCGAACCAGATCGTCGAGCGCGGGACGCCCGAGGCGGTGAGACGCCTCCCCGGGACGAGGAACTTGAACACGGTCCCCGCGACGGTGAGGGCCACTGCGATCGCGGCGACCGTCCAGGCCGCGCCGCTTCTGTCGATGAACGCCCACACCACCACGCTCCCGGCCACCAGGATCAGCCCCGGGAGGATCGGGATCAGGATGCCGGCCAGGCCGGTGAGGATGAGCAGGCCGACGACGATCTCGCCGACCGCGTCCATCGCCTACTCCGGGTTCAGCCGGTGACTTCCCAGACCCGGGCGGTCCAGAGATAGCGGCTGCCCTTGCGGGTCACGTCCACCAACTTGTCCTTCACCATCCGGGTCAGGGCCGGGTGCTCGGCGAGATTGGTGGGCAGGGGGATGGCCCGCTCCGCCAGCTGCCGCAGGTTCCCGAACGCGTCGCGGGCCCGATCGAGGATCGTCCGCTCGTCCTGGAGCGTCCCGGTGGGCAGGAGGAGGCGGCCACCCTTGCGGAGGACGCGTCGCACCTCTTCGATCATTCGCAGCGGGAGCTCCGCCCCCGTGGGGCCACCGGACAAACCCGACGGGAACCACCCCGAGACCGAGGCGATCTCGTCGGGGATCCCGGAGATGTCGCCGAGGATCAAATCGGCCTCGACGTCGTCGGGGATGGGTTGCACCACGTCGCCCTGGAAGAACTCGATTCGGTCCTCGACGCCCTGGGCCCGGGCGTTGGCAGTCGCCACCTCCACGGTCCCGGCGGCGGCGTCGACTCCGAAGACCCGTCCGGCGCCGAGCTTGGCGGCGATGATCGAGAGGATCCCGCTGCCACACCCCACGTCGATCACGGTGTCACCGGGTTTCACCTCCATGGCCTCGGCCATCAGCGCCGAGATGGTGGTGGGGCGGAAGGTGTCCGGGCCCACCTGGAGGTCGATGGGGCCCAAACGGCCTTTCCAGCGGATCGTCTCTGTGTCCATTGCTGCAATCTACCCCTACATTGAGAGGAATAGGCCCGCTGGTTTTGGATTCCGCGGGAGGGCGGCCACAGTGAATGTCGTGAGGTATCGAGTTTTCGCATTGGCTCTGATCTCGGTCCTCGCCGTCGCGGCCTGCGGGGCCCCCATCCCCACGGGCAAGTTGCAGGGTGTCGTCATCGAGAACCCCACCGAGAAGCCCGAGTTCACGCTCACCGACACCGAGGGCAATCCCTACGACTTCGCCGCCGAGACCGAGGGCAAAGTCGCCCTCCTCTACTTCGGATACACCTACTGTCCGGACATCTGCCCGACCCACATGGCGCAGATCGCCGAGGTCCTGGAGCAGTACCCGCAGTTGGAGCGGAATGTCCAGGTCGTGTTCGTCTCCGTCGACCCCGACCGGGACAGCCCGGAGCGGCTCCACGAGTACATCAAGGCCTTCCACCCGTCATTCGTCGGGCTGGTCGGCACGCCCGAGGAGTTGGAGGCGGCCCAGAAGGCCGCCAACGTCCCGGTGGCGACCATCGAGGGCGAGCCCCCCGACTACGCCATCAACCACGCCGCCTGGGTGATCGCCTACGCCCCCGACGGGCTCAATCACTCGATCTACCCCTTCGGGACCCGTCAGTCCCAGTGGAACAACGACCTGCGCATCCTCGCCGACATGGGGTGAGACATGGGTGACTTCACCTTCTGGTGTGTGGCGCTGGACAAGCCGTGGTCGTGGCAGTGGATCGCCTA
>JAGFIR010000087.1 GCA_024103415.1 Acidimicrobiales bacterium | reverse complement strand
CGACCCAGGTCCCCGGCCCGGGATCGGTGTCGGTGACCACGATCGGGCACACCGACCCGTACAACTCGGAGGCCACGAGGGCCCCTATGGCGAGGATCGAGTCCGGCTCCCTGAGCACGATCGCTGCCGGCCCCACTCCTCTCCTCAGCAACTCCGCCAGCACCGACGAGCTCGAGCTCGAGCCCCTCCCGTGGGGCATCAAGAGCACCCTGCCTGCGACGTTCTCACCGTGCTGGGGGTGGGCGGGCTCCACGATGTCACCGGTCTCCGGGTCGACTCCGCCCCAGAGGGAGAGCGGCTCCTGGAGCACCAGCGGCTCGCCGCGCGCCACCCCGGGAGAGATCGACTTGCTCATGACTCTCCCACGGCCGGACCTCCCGTCATCGCCGACTCGACGCAGTCGGCGAGGGACGCCAGAGCGACGTTGGCCCCCAGATTGGCCGGTGCGTAGTAGGCGAGCTTCCCGGAGTTGGTCATCAGGTCGCCCCGGATCTCGCCCATGATCGGTGTGATGTAGGTGCAGGTGTCGGTGACCACCTCGATGCCCGCCGCCTCGATGACACCGGCGAGCCCCTCCTCCCGGGCGACCTCGTAGACGTCGCGGGAGGTGTTCACATAGAAGGGCACCTTCGTCGTGCGGCCACCCACCAGCTCGGCGAGCCGACGCATTTCGTTGATCGACATGTGCGGCGTCCCCACGCTGACGGCCCCTAGCCTCCCGCTGGGGCGGCTGAGCTGCCGTCTCGCCTCTTCCAGCTCCGTCGTGCCCAGGATCCGCGTGGGGACCTCTCTTCCACCGGTCGCCGCCTCCAGCGTCGGCGCCTCGGGTGTGACCCCTACCGCATGGAACATCGCCACCGCGCCCGAGGAAGCGGAGGCCGCTCCCAGGTTCTTGAGCCGATCCTCATCGACGCGGTCGGGGTCGAGTCCCACGATCACCGGGACGTCGACACCCGCCATCTTGCCCACGGCGTGACCGATCAGCGCGTAGGTGACCTCGTCGTCGAGGAGCCCGTCCTCGAGTTGGAGCTCCACGACGAAGTCGCCGAGGCGGCCCTCGTCGGTGTGCAGCCCGGTGTAGGGGGCACGTCCGGTGAGGGCGGCGCAAATGTCGAGGAAGTCGCCGTAACGGTTGGTCCGCGCCCCGAGGACGGAGTTGGCGAACACGATCGCATTGGACTCACCCCATGCGATCTGGTCCCCCGTGCTCGGGCGCCATGACAGCTGATAGGGGGCGCAGGTCCACGTGGGACGGCACCCCATCGCCACATACGCGTCCATTAGGCGTCTCGCCAGTCGCGCCGTCTCCGGGTCTCCCCGATACAGGTCGGGATGGATCAGGTCGAGAGAGGAGACGTTGAGCGTGGTTGGCACGGCCACCTCTCCCCCACCCTCGACGAGGCGCTCGGCGAAATCGAGACCGGCCACCCCGTGGAAGAGGCAGGCATCGATGTGACCCGCGATGACGTCGATGAGGTGCGGTGCGTCCTCCGCCTCACCCACGGCCACCAGGAGCTTCATCGCCAGCTGAACGGCCTCGCCCCTCTCGCCCGAGAGCATCTCCCGGTCACGGACGGACAGATCCATGTCAGCAACACCTCCCAACGGCCACGGTGCGGGGATTATGGCCCCTTCTCGGCAGACCTGGCGTCAAAAGCACTTGCCTGCGTGGCAACTGGTATGTATGGTTGCCATCACGGCAACGATTTGAGGAGTCGAGATGACGGAACCAAGAGACGCACTGGAACATGCACAAGAGGAGCAGCTGGCGACCTACACCAGGGTCGGCGAGCCTCAGCCCTGGATCAGCGTGCTGATGGCGCTGGCCGCCTGGGGAGCGATCGCCGCGGCTGACATCCAGCCCCGCTGGGTGGCGGTGCCGGTGATCATCCTGATGGCGGCCGTCGTGGGCGGCCTCGCCGGGTACAGCGTCCGGCGGGCCGGCGCCATCCCCCGGATGCGGACCATGCCCGCCCCGCTGCGCCGGGTGATGATCGCCTACTACGTGGTCATGGCAGTAATCATGGGAGCCCTCGCACTGTGGGCCTTCACGACGGACGCCTCGTACCCGTTCGTCAAGGCGGGTGCGGTGCTCGCCGGGGCGAT
>JAGFIR010000076.1 GCA_024103415.1 Acidimicrobiales bacterium | reverse complement strand
GAGACCGATGGCGCCGGCGAAGACCCGGAAGGGGTTGTCCTCGGCGCCGACGAGGACCGGTGGCTTTGCCGGGGCTGTCGGCGCGGCGACCACCGGAGTCGCGGGAGCCGTCGGGATCTCCATGGGGGGAGGCTCGGGGGCGGCCTGAGGGGCTTCCGCAGGGGCCTCGGCCGGTGCGGCGGCCGGAGCGCCGGCGGGAACCGTCTCGCCACCGGCCCACGCCGAGAGGACCTCGTCGACGCTGGCACCGGTCTCCGCGGCGCGGGCAGCCGCCGCCCTCCTGATCAGCGGGGCGGGCACTCCCAATGCCGCGGATGCGGCTTCCAGCAGATCACTCATCTCGAGACTCCTGACACAGACTCCGACAGATACGCGACCAGGGCCTGCAGGTCCTCACCTCCGAGACCGGTAGAGGGGTGGTCGCCTGCGCCGGTGACGATGGCAGTCAACGCGGCGGCGTCGAGCCGGGTGCTCACGTCGGCGAGGTCGGGGCCGAACCTGCGGATGCCGATCACCTGGTTGGTGTCGTTGAGAGACGCGGCGCCGAGGCCGACGTCGGCGATGACCGGCCGCACCATCTGGGTGTGACAGAAGGCGCAGCCCTGTGAGGCATAGATGGCCCGGCCCTGTTCGGCCAGCGCGGAATAGGGGATGTCACTGGTGCGCGCCCCCGGGGTCGTCTCGGGCGCCGACGGTCCGACGATGCCGACGAAGAGGACGATGAGGAAGAGACCGATGGCGCCGGCGAAGACCCGGAAGGGGTTGTCCTCGGCGCCGACGAGGACCGGTGGCTTCGCCGGGGCTGCCGGCGCGGTGACCACCGGAGTCGTGGGAGCCGTCGGGATCTCCATGGGGGGAGGCTCGGGAGCGGTCTGAGGGGCTTCCGCAGGGGCCTCTACCGGTGCGGGGGCCTCGGGCTCGGCCGCAGGGGCTGCCGCGGGTGCGGCCGCCGGAGCGGGGGCACCACCGGCCCAGGCGGCGAGGATGTCGTCCGTGGAGACACCGGCAGCGGTGGCCCTCGCCGCCGCGGCACGGCTCACCAGGGGTGCGGGGACCCCGAGTGCCGCGGATGCCGCTTCGAGAAGGTCGCTCATCCCTCATCCTCCACGCTGACGAGAACTTCCTGGGTGCGGGCCGGTCCCTTGACGATGGTCCCGAGGATGGTGGACGCATAGGCGGCGTGCCCGACGAAGGTGACTATGGCGAAGATCAGACCGAGCAACATCAGCATCTCGACAACGCCGCCGTAGCCGGCCCCCCAACCCTCGCCCGCGTTCACGAAGCTCCCGGAGTTGACGCCCGCGATCCACGAGTAGCCGCTGATGACACCGGCGGCGCCGACGGTGACGAGCACACCGACGGAGCCGGCGAGCGTGTAGCGGACGAACTGACGGGGCTTGGCCTCGTCGTGGATTTCACGTCCGGCGAGACGGGGCATGGCGGCGAACGAGACGCCGGCTGCCATCAATGCGCCGACACCGGCGACGGCCGCGAACTCGATGCCCTTCCAGAAGGACGTGAGGGACACGACCGCCGCAACCGGGCGGAAGGCGCCGAGGGCGGCGAGGACGCCGACACCGACGGCGAGGAAGGTGCCGACCAGACCGGCCCCGATGGCGGGTTGTTCTCGGAGGCGGTTCCAGGACCCCTCCATGGTCATCGTCAGGTTCCCCGCGTTGGCGAGGGCGCCGATGGGGAACGCCAGCCCCAGGGCGGCCGCAACACCGGCGACCCAATCGGGACCGGGGCCGAAGGTGAGCTGGGCCACACCCCACCAGATCGAGGCGAACGCCAGAGACCACATGCCGACGGTGGCCAGGGGGCGGCTGGCCAGGGCCACGTCGAGCTCACGGACGACCGTGTAATAGAGGAGCCCGCTGCCGAGGACGCCCACCACCATGGTCACGATCCCGGCCAGCAGGGCCGAGTCCATGTACGCACGGGCGACCGAGGACACGAACGGGGCGTGACCGACGAAGTAGGTGGCGTAGAGGAGAGGGAGCCAGGTGACCGCCCCGATCACCGCCCACAGGGTGACGAACGAGTGCTTCTCCCGACGATCGGAGATCGTGGGCAGTGTGACGAGGAGCGGGATCCAGAGGACCAGCACCATCGGGGCGTCGACCCACCAGGGGAGCCCGAAGGGGTAGCGCCCGCTGCCGAGCCCGGCGAGCACCACCGCCGCCCCTACGACCACGAGGCCGGAGACACCGAGGAGGCCGAGCCGGGCCAGCGCCGGACGGAAGAGCCGTGCGCCGGTGAGTCGGGGGAGCACGTAGTAGGCGCCCCCGATCAGCGTGAGGACACAGAAGCCCATCAACAGGACGAGATTGGCTGCCGGCTGGATCCGGCCATACGACACGGGCAGGCCGGGGAACCGGAGAGCGAAGAGAGCGAGGACCTCGAGGAGGCTCCCGAGCAACAGAAAGAGTGCGCCAACCACGAAATGGGCGACCGCCACTCGGTCTTCTTCGGCGCCACCTCCGAGGATGGCCCGGATCTCACTTGCGGTGCTGGTCAAACGTCGGTCCTCACGCGAGACGAGACGGCGGGAGCATATACCGCCCTTTTCAGAGTTCGTATTCGGGTGCGCGGAGGCCCCCGGGGTCTGGCCCCGGCTCGAATTGTGCTACAAACGCCTCTGCGCGACAGTTGAGTCCGAGGAAGCGCGCTGAACCACCCATGTATCGGCTAGCAGAACTGAGCGACAAGCGCCGTAAGCGCATCGGAGGGGGCCTTCTCCTTGCGGGCCTCATCGGCCTCGTGGTCGGGGTCGTCACGATCCATTGGGCGTCGTTCCCCGAGACCGAGATCATCGACGGGGTGGAGACGCCGGTCGTCGTCGACTTCATGAACTGGTTCCCCCGGGGCGCCCTCTGGCTCGGCCTCGGATACCTGATCGTCCTCGGTGCCGTCACCCTCTGCCTGGTCGGCGGGGCCTTCCTCTGGGTCCTCAACCAGCCGATGACCTGGACCCGGGCCACCATCGCCGCCATGCTCGCCTGGGTCGGCCTCGTCTTCTATCTGGGCATGGTCCCTTCCGAGTGGCTCACCTACGCACAGACGCAGCTCGACTGGTCGTCCCAGCGAATCGCCGTCACCCTTCCCCGCTGGCTGATGCTCAACAACGTCGTCGAGATCAGCTGGGCGGCGGTTCGTGACGCGGTGCAGATGGGGTACAGCCTCGGCATGCTCGGCGTCGCCATCGTCCTCGGCATCCAGATCCAGAAGATCAAGGAAGGTCGCCCGGCTTCGGCGGCCCCCGTCGAGAAGGTCTCGCCCTACGGCCGACCGCTCGTGAGAGGGGACGGCTGATGCCGAAGGGCGTCGTCGACGAGACGCCTCCGTTCCGGGACGACTACCAGCTCGCTCTCGTCGAGGGGGACTATTTCGCGGACAAGCTGCGGCCGAAGCAGTTCCTCCACATCGATCAGTCGGAGTGCATCCTCTGCGAAGGGTGCGTCGACATTTGCCCGTGGAAGTGCATCCATTACCTGTCGCTGGATGCCATCACGGAGACGGTGAACGTCGACCACCCCGCCGAGGAGCCGACCAACTACGGATTCTTCGTCGTCGACGAGGACGAATGCACCCGGTGCCAGCTTTGCATCGACAGATGCCCCACCGGTGTGATCTCGCTGGGCAGATTCGAGGGCTCCCTCGCCGAGCAGGCCGCCGAGCTCGGTCTCGACAAGCGGCCGTGGGACTTCGACACGGGCCAGCGTGACTTCAAATACGGATACTCGTACGGTATGCGCTGGTAGGAGGATCAGTGGCCAACGGGAACGGAAGAACGGCTCTCAAAGACCGGATCAAGGAGACGGGGGAGAAGGTCTGGGGCTCCCAGGTGGTGGAGTCCATCCTCAGGCCCGGTTCGCCCTTCAAGAAGGGCTACCAGGACACCCCCCGAAATCGGTCGTACGTCGTGATGAACAACGTGCTCTATCACCTCCACCCGGTGAAGGTGAAGCGGCACGGTGTCCGGCTCTCCTACACGCTCTGCCTCGGCGGTCTCAGCTTCTTCCTCTTCATCCTGCTGACGATCACCGGAATCTTCCTCATGTTCTATTACACGCCCACGACCGAGGCGGCCTACCAGGACATCCAGAGGCTGTCGACGGACGTGGCGTTCGGATCGCTCGTGCGGAACATGCACCGATGGGGTGCCCACCTCATGGTTCTCTCGGTGTTCCTCCACATGAGCCGCGTCTTCTATCACGGCGCCTACAAGCCGCCGCGGGAGTTCAACTGGGTGGTCGGGGTCATCCTCCTCTTCCTCACCCTGTTCCTCTCCTTCTCCGGCTACCTGCTGCCGTGGGACCAGCTGGCGTACTGGGCGGTGACCGTCGGCTCCAACATGGCCGCGGCGTCACCGGTCATCGGTGACCAGGTGCAGTTCGCCCTGTTCGGTGGAGTGGAGGTGAGCGGCGCGTCGCTGTTGCGGTTCTACGTGCTCCACGTGCTCGCCTTCCCCTTCATCATCGTCATCTTCATGGCGGTGCACTTCTGGCGGGTGCGCAAGGACGGCGGCATCTCTGGACCCCTGTGATGAGGAAATCCGATGGTTGAGATTCCCGAAGACCTACTGAGGAGATCGGCGGAGGCCCGGGCCCGCGCGCTCGGAGTGCCCGTCGAAGCCGTCCTCGCCGAGATGAAGGGCGAAGGCCCACCGGTCGTGCCCCCGCAGCCGGAGGAGACCGAGACCGCCGAGGAGGCGGCCGCCGAAGCCGAGCCCGCCCCGGCCGCGCCTGAGGCTCCGCCCGTCGGCGAGGAGGACGAGGGCGTAGAGGAGCCCGAGGTCACATCCGAGCCCGCCGCGGACGTCCAGCCCGAGGAACCGAAGGAGACGCCACAGCCCGGACCGTCCGGTGGGGCCGAAGCCGAAGCCGAGCTCGAAGCCGCACCCGTGCCCGACGTCGAGCCCGAGGCCGAGCCCGT
>JAGFIR010000061.1 GCA_024103415.1 Acidimicrobiales bacterium | reverse complement strand
TGACGTGGGCGTCGACCTCGTCCCGGAAGTACTCCTTGAGGGCGATGACCGGCGAAACGGCGGACGGGCCGAGCGGGCAGATCGTGGTCATCTTGGGCGGCCAGTTGAGGCCGACGCTGATCCCGTCAGAGACGTCGATGAGCAGATCGAGGTCGATTGCCCTCCCCTGCCCCTCCTCGATCCGGCGCAGGATCATCTCCATCCAGGTCGTGCCCTCACGACAGGGCGTGCACTGGCCGCACGACTCGTGGGCGTAGAAGCGAACGACACGCTCGGCCGCGCGCACGACGCAGGTGTCCTCGTCCATGACGATGACCGCGCCCGACCCGATCATCGAGCCGGCGCCGGCCACCGCGTCCTTGGTGATCTCCATGTCGAGGTGGAGCTCCGGCACGAACCAGGGGGCCGAGGCGCCACCCGGGATCCACGCCTTGAGGCCACGGTCCTCGGGGATGCCCCCGCCCACCTCGTAGATCAGCTCGCGCCAGGTGATCCCGTGGAACACCTCGTAGTTGCCCGGCTTCCGGACATGACCGGAGAGCGACATGAGGAAGGTGCCGGTGTCGGGGCTGGGCGACACCTCGGCATACCGGGGGGCGCCCATCGCCAGGATGTGCGGGATGTTGGAGATCGTCTCCACGTTGTTGACGATCGTGGGCTTCATGTAGAGGCCCTTCGCCGCCGGGAAGTACGGGGGCTTGAGCCTGGGCTCGCCACGTTTGCCCTCGAGCGAGTTGATCAGGGCGGTCTCCTCGCCGCAGATGTAGGCGCCGGCGCCGAGGTGGACCGTCAGCTCCAGGTCGTAGCCGCTGCCGAAGACGTTTCGGCCGAGGAAGCCCCTGGCATAAGCCTCGTCGACGGCTTGCTGGAGACGACGCGCCGGCTTGGCGTACTCGCCGCGGATGTAGACGAAGGCGTGGTGCACCTCGTTGGCGTAGGCCGCGATGATGATCCCCTCCACGAGCTGGTGGGGGTCGCGCTCCAGGAGCTGGCGGTCCTTGAAGGTGCCGGGCTCGGACTCGTCGCCGTTGACCACCAGGTAGGCCGGGCGCTCCGGGGCGAGGAAGCTCCACTTGAGGCCGGCCGAGAAGGCGGCGCCACCACGACCGAGCAGACCCGAGGCCTTGACCTCTTCGACGAGCTCGTCACGGGTCAGCGTGGTGACGGCGCGGCGGGCCTGTTCGTAGCCGCCAGTTGCGATGTAGCGGTCGATGGTGTGGGAGTCCGTCGGATGCTCGTTCATCCGACGGGTGACGATCAATGTGCTCACTCGTCACCGCCTCTCACGGTGCCCAGCGGCTGGAAAGCGGGGTAGGGGCCGACGGCGCCGCCTTCCTCCTTCACCGCCCAATCGAAGGAGGTGCGGGAGCCGAAGAGGGTCTGCATCTCGTCGGTATTGACCACCTCGGGGCGGGCCTCCTTGAGCCAGCGGACCAGGGCCCTCCCCTTCTCCGGGGTCACGCCCTCGATGAGCTCGTAGTTGACCTGGACGGCGACCGCTCCACCACAGGAGCCGATGCACTCGACGTGCTCCACCGTGAGCAGGCCTTCTTCGTCGGTCTCGCCGTCGGGCACACCGGACTCGTCCTCCATCGCGGCCAGCACGTCGTCGCCGCCGGCGAGCATGCAGGAGATCGAGGTGCAGCAGGACACGAGGTACTTGCCGGTGCGCTCCCGCTTGTACATGGAGTAGAAGCTCGCCACCGACAGCACCTGGGCGGGGGTGAGATCGACCCAGCGGGCCACTTCCTCCATGCCCTCGTCGGTCAGGTATCCGTTGACCGACATGGCGAGGTAGAGCAGCGGCATGATCGCCGACCGCTTCTCGGGGTACCTGGCGACGATGGCCCGGGCCCGCTCCTGAACCTCTTCGCTCCAGACGCTCATCGGTCGACGTCTCCCATGACGGGGTCCATGGAGGCGATGGTGGCGACTGTGTCGGCCACGATGCTGTCCGCCATCGCGATGGGCAGGCCCTGGAGGTTGTAGAAGGAAGGCGCCCGAACATGCATGCGGTAGGGCCTGGCCCCGCCGTCGGAGACGATGTAGCAACCGAGCTCGCCACGGGGCGACTCCACCGCCACGTAGGTCTCCCCTGCCGGGACCCGGAAGCCCTCGGTGTAGATCTTGAAGTGGTGGATCAGCGCCTCCATCGACTCGTCGATGCGCTGCCGGGGCGGTGGCGTGACCTTGTTGTCGTCGACCCTGTAGTCGCCCTTCGGCATCGAGTCCGTGACCTGTTCGACGATCTTCAGTGACTCCACGATCTCGTCGATGCGGACCCGGTAGCGGTCGAACACGTCTCCGTTATCACCGGTGACGACGTCGAACTCGTACTGCTCGATGCCCGAGTACGGGAAGACCTTGCGGATGTCCCATTCGACTCCGGCTGCCCGCAGCGGCGGTCCGGTGATGCTGTAGCCGACGGCCTCCTCGGCCGTGATGACACCGACGCCGACGGTCCGGGCCTGCCAGATCGGGTTGTTGGTGAGGAGGTTGTGATAGTCCTCGACCTTCTTGGGGATCTCCTTCAGGATCCGGTCGATGTCGTCCTTCCACCCGGGATGGAGGTCGACGGCGACACCGCCGGGGCGGATGTAGTTGTGGTTCATCCGCAGGCCCGTGGTCTTCTCGAAGAACTCGAGGATCATCTCCCGGTCCCTGAAGCCGTAGATCATCATCGAGATCGCCCCAATGTCCATGCCGTTGGTGGCAAGGGCGACCAGGTGCGACGAGATCCGGTTCAGCTCGGTCATAAGGACCCGGATCGCCTGGGCCCTCGGGGGCACCTCGATGTCGAGGAGACGCTCCACGGCCAGCGAGTAGGCGAGCTCGTTGTGGAGCGGCGACAGGTAGTCCATGCGGGTGACGTTGGTCGGGCCCTGCATGAACGACAGTTGCTCACCGGTCTTCTCCATGCCGGTGTGCAGGTAGCCGATGATCGGCTTGCTCCGGCGGATGATCTCGCCCTCGAGCTCCACCTGGAGACGCAGCACGCCGTGGGTGGACGGGTGCTGGGGACCCATGTTGAGGATCATCCGCTCCTCGTCGGGCACCTCGTCGTCGAAGACGTAGTCGTCGTCCACGACCCGGCCGTACTGCTCATCGAGACGACGGCCGCTGTCTTCGGGCCCGATCTCCTGCATCCCCTCGTCGGTGGGCTGGAACTCGGGCTCTTCCGTGCCGGCGACCCAGAAATCGACGATGCGTGTGTCGCTCATCAGACCGCCTTTGGTGAAGCCTTGAACTGGACGGGGACCGAACCGACACCGAAGTCCTTGCGGAGGGGATGACCCTCCCAGTCGTCGGGCATGAGGATGCGGGTCAGATCGGGATGGCCCTCGAACGTGATGCCAAACATGTCGTAGACCTCCCGCTCGGGGAAGTTGGCGCCGGGCCAGAGAGGCACGAGGGAGGCGACCTTCGGGTCCTCACGATCGGCCGTCGTGATCATCCGCAGCCGGGCCGGGATGCTCATCGAGGTCAGGTTGACCACGACGTCGAAGCGGTCGCGGCGGCTCCGATACCAGTCGACGGCCGTGACGTCGGAGAACAGGTTGAACCCGGCCTCCTTGACCGCCTCGGCGAACTCGTACCACTGCTCGTTGGGGACAAGGGCCACCTGCTGACCGTGGGAGTCCTCCCAGACCACCTCGGGGAACCGCTCGGCGAGGGCTTCGAACGCCGGGATCAATTCCGGATCTCCCCGGCCATGATCTTGTCGTGAAGGGTCAGGATCCCGTGCATGAGACTCTGCGGGCCCGGAGGGCAGCCGGGAACATAGACGTCGACGGGGACCACCTGGTCCACACCCTGGACGAGGGCGTAGTTGTTGAACATCCCGCCGGTGGAGGCGCACACGCCCATCGAGATCACCCACTTGG
>JAGFIR010000050.1 GCA_024103415.1 Acidimicrobiales bacterium | reverse complement strand
GCTTGGCCGGGTCCCTCGTGTCCACGTACCGCGAGAGCCCGTCCACCTGCGCCTGGGTGAACCCGAAGGTCTTGGCCACGTCACGCAGCACCGACTTCGCCCGGTAGGTGATGACGTTGGCGACCATCGCCGCCCGCTCCCGCCCGTACCGGCGGTAGCAGTACTGGATCACCTCTTCGCGACGGTCGGCCTCGAAGTCGACGTCGATGTCGGGTGGCCGCCCCCGCTCCTCGGAGAGGAACCTCTCGAACGGGAGACCCAACCGGATGGGGTCGACCCTGGTGAGACCGAGACAACGACACACTGCTGAGTCGGCGCCCGAGCCCCGGATCTGGCAGAAGATGTCCTGGCTCCTGGCGAAGTCGATGAGGTCCCTGACCACCAGGAAGTAGCCGGCGAACCCGAGCCGTTCGATGATGTCGAGCTCGTGCTCGATCCGACGTCGGGCCGCGGGGTCGATCCCGTCATCCGATCCGGGATAGACGCTCCGTGCGCCATCCCAGGTGAGGTGACGGAGGTACTCCATCTCGTCCGTGAAGTGCCCGGGCATGGGGAAGTCGGGCAGCTGCGGTGCAACCAGACCGAGATCGAATGCGAGGCGGCGTCCCAGCTCGGCAGCCCGGGCGACGGCGCCCGGGTAGCGGGCGAAGCGACGGGCCATCTCCGCGGGGCTCTTCAAGTACCTCTCGTCGGTGGCGGGCCGGAAGCCGTCGGCCTCGGCCAGGGTGCGTCTCCCCCCGATGGCGGCCAGGACCTCGGACAGGTAGGCGTCCTGGCGGTGCCGGTAGTGGGCCTGGTTGGTCGCCACCACCGAGACACCGAGCTTCGACGCCACCTCCCACATCAAGTCGTTGCGGGGGTCGTCCTCGGGCATGCCGTGATGCCACAGCTCCATGTGAAGCCGCCGCCCGAACAACTCCCGCAACCGGGACACCTCGCGGATGGTGCCGGCGAGATCGCCTCTCGCCGCCGCCCTGGGCACGGCCCCGGCATGACATCCGGTGAGGACGTGGACATCCTGTTCGGCGGCGATCTCGACCAGGTCGTCCCACAGGTAGATGGGTCTGTTCTTCTCGCCTCGCAGTTGCCCCTTGGTGACGAGATGCGAGAGCGCCCGATAACCGTCCGGCGAGCCCGAGATGAGGACGAGATGGTCGGTCTCGGGGAGATCCAACGGCTTCTGGCCGTGCGCACGCACGCTCCTGCCCCTGCGGAGACGACCCTGGCCACCCTTCTCCCGGGCGGCACGCCGACGGTCCCACTCCTCGGCGGCGGCCACCGGGTCGACCGCGCCCTGCGGGTCCGGCTCCAGCCCGATCTCCACGCCGTAGGCGACGGGCAGACCCACCTCTCTGGCCGCCTGCCAGAAGCGGGAGACCCCGTAGAACCCGTTGTGGTCGGTGATCGCCAGCGACTCGTACCCCAGCTCGACCGCACCGTCCACCAGGTCCTCGGGATGTGAGGCGCCGTCGAGGAACGAGAAGTTGGTGTGACAGTGCAACTCGCCGTATCGCATCGAGCCCAATCTAATCGAACACCTGTTCTGTGTCGCATTGCGTGGATACGACTGTCGCTGAAGTTTCAGCAGCAACTATGCCGATGAATGGGCATGAAGTGTCCGAACCCGGACCACGACGGAGGCAAGATTGTGCGGGCCGGCTGGTACGGCAAAAAGCCGCACCGGCGGCAGCGTTGGAAGTGCTCCCCGCCTAACGGGGACCCGGTTCACCGATTCACTCCGACGTTGCCTCGCCAGGTTGCTCGCCACGATTCGTGCTGGGAATGTGAGGCCCTCATCGAGGATTGGGAGGGGCCACAAACAGCGAGGAGCTACGATTTCACGACCCGTGAGATTGCCCATGCGCTCATTCGAGTGGCGACGGGCGCTTCGTATCGTTCCACGCAGCTCTGATACGTCGTTCAGCGAATCGGCGTCGCCCTCGGGGCCAACAGCGGTGGCCGAGCCAGCACCCGAACCGGCACGGTCAGCTCCTGGCAAGCTGGGTGGATGTGTTCGCCCCTGTCATCTGGGAGGAATACGCCCCGACGTCGTGGCCGGAGCGCATCGTCTGTGACTCGACCGACCTGAAAACCAGTCGGTTGCTATCGGATGGGAGCCGCTCAAAGCGTACCCATCAGGCGTTCTCGTTGATGGTGGTTGCCGGATGGGAGAAGCCCGGTGCCTCGCCGAAAGCTTGGTGGGCTGATGTGTGTGGTCAGGAGAACGAGTCGGCCTGGAACACAATCCTTTCGAACCTGGACGGAACTCCGCAGCTCATCGTTTCCGACGGCAGCAAGCGGATAACCAACGCCATCAAAGCGACCTTCCCCAAACCTGGAGACCCGGACCCCGAAGTACGACGCTGCGAATGGCACCTGGCTAAGAACATTCGAGACAGCCTTCCCGACAACGTCGCCCCGCCTCGACGCTCACCTCACACCGATGAGGTGTTCCCACGAGACGAGGACGGCAACCCCGAACCACCGCACCCAATCATCACAGCTCTCAAATCAGCCTTCGACACAGCCTCAAACTGGAACGACTTTGAGAAGCTCGTCCGATACGAAGCCGAAATCACCGGCGGACTCAAAGGAGCAGTGCGTTGGATGGACCTCAACTCGGCAATGGTCGCCAAGCAAGTAGAGACACGCCGCCACGCCGGCCCGAACTCGGTAGGTCCAGTCGAAACCTACATCAAAGAGCTCGTCCGGCGACTCGAATACCGAGCAGGGAACTTCGGGAACCGACAACGCACCCTCTCGCTCATCCGGCTGATGTTGCTAGACATCAACGGGCACGCCGACGAACGAGAATGGGCCGACATAATCCGCAGATACCTACTGGCCGCTAACGGTCACAAGGACGCTGGCCACGCCGACCACCAACGGCAACACGACGACCCACTCGGCTTCCGCAGTATCAGGCGGTGACCCATCCCATAGGTGCTTCGCCGGCGTCAGAAATCGAGGCCCGTTTCACGGAGAGTCTCTCCGTCTCCGGAGTTAGGGTCAGGGAGCCCCGGCTGGAACTGTCGTACTCGGAACCGAGGCGTCCGGTGCCAGCGTGCATTCGAAGACCACTCCATCAATTAGCACGCCTTCGGGTGGGCACGCGGCGATCACAGATCCGTCAGCGTCAACTGCCTCAACGGTCAGATCTGAGCCAGGACCAGCAAGGGCCACAAGACCATCCGAAGAAGCCAGCTCGTCCACGACATCCCCCTGAGCGTCCATCAGGCGAACCGCTACTGCCTCCGACGGCGGAATCACAACGAACACAGAGAGGCCCGCAGCGGAGTTCTTCGAAGCCAAGCCCATCGCATACAACGGATCCACGTTCGGTTCTCCCACCACCGACGTCTCCACGGTTGTGCCGCCATGATGCGCCTCGAACAGACGCACCGTCACCGTCTTCTCGCATGTGCCGGGCGGAGGTTCCTCGTCGTGGTTCATCAACCATTGCGTGCGGCAACCCGGCAGCGGTAGGACCTCCTCCGATGCGGACATGCTGATGTCAATTCCTTCTGCGGTCGTCCGCAACAAGTCCGCCGATGCACCTGGACCACCACAGCCGGCGAGTCCAATCAGCACGGCCAGACCTACCACCAACAGCCGAAACGGTCTCCTCATGCGCATAAGACGCTCACATCCGGAGCCGAGTTCCAACCGGGCATAGTTTCCGACTGTACGCCGGCTACTCGATACGGCAATCAAGTCTGTATCCACGCAATGCGTCACCGAACACCTGTTCGACCAGATTGGGATGTACCGAGTACTTGGTACTGAGTACTGAGCAGGACTCAGGCGAAACCGGGTCCACACACCCACCTGGTCTCGCGATCGGTACCCTCTCCGCGTACCAAGTACCAAGTACCAAGTACCAAGTACCGCGAGCGAAGCGAGCACAGATGTCCTCCATCACCAAGACCATCCGGCTCTCGGGAAAGGCCGACGGCTCGATCGAGGACGCGGTCAAGACCGTGCTGGCCCGGGCCGCCTCCACCATCGATGACATCCAGAGCTTTCGCATCGTCGAGGTGGGCGGAGAGGTCGACTCGTCTGGCACCCCGACGGTCTTCACGGTGACGATGGACATCACATTCGGGATCAAGGATCCCGTTGTTCACTGAAACCTCGTCTCCCACGTGCTTGTCTAAAGGGCACTTTGGCCGCAAGGCCCGACAAGGAGGATCTCCATGGGAGACGTTCTCGGCACACTGATCGGCGGTTTGATCGCCGGCATCATCATCGGCCCCCTCGCTCGCCTCGTCCTACCGGGCAAGCAGAATCTCTCGGTAGGAATGACGATCCTCTTGGGCGCCATCGGCGCCATCATCGGCGGGTTCGTCTACGAGGCTTTCGGCGGGACCGAGACCGACGGGATCGACTGGATCAAGCACGCAATCCAGGTGGCCGTGGCCGCGGTCGCCGTGCTCATCTACGGCGCAGGAGCCGGCCGCAGAACTACCACCTGAGCTGGCAATACCCTGTGTGGGGCGGCGTCTGCCGCCCCTCACAGGGTCTTGCCAGCTGAGGTGGTAGTGCTGCGGCCGGCGCCGGCGCCGTAGATGGGCACGGCGACTGCGGCCACGGCTACCTGGATTGCGTGCTTGATCCAGTCGATGCCGTCGGTCTCGGTCCCACCGAAGGCCTCGTAGACGAATCCTCCGATGATGGCGCCGACGGCGCCCAAGAGGAT
>JAGFIR010000004.1 GCA_024103415.1 Acidimicrobiales bacterium | reverse complement strand
GTGGGGGGAGGGGGGGGGGGGGGGGGGGGGGGGGGGGGGGGGGGAGGGGGGGGGGCGGGGGGGGGGGGGGGGGGGGGGTGGGGGGGGGGGGGGGGGGGTTGGGGGGGATTAGGGGGGGGGGGGAGGGGGGGGGGGGAGGGGAGCGGGGGGGGGGCGTGGGGGGCGGGGGGGGGGGAGGGGTGGGGGGGGGGGGGGGGGGGGGGGGGGGGAGGCGGGGGGCAGGGGGGCGGGGGGGGGGGGGGCCCCGAGGGGGGGGGGGAGGGGCAGGGGGGAGGGGTGTGTGGGTAACCGCCGGCCAAAGGCCGGGGGAAGGGGGGCAGTTCCGACCCGTTCGTAGGCCTTCCGCGCGAGAACTGGTCGCGGCAGGGATCGACTGCCCCCTACCTCTCGGCCTCCTCCGTCGGCCGACAGGAACCTTCCCCCTTCACTGCGTTCTGGGGGACCAAGTTGCGGTCACACGCGCCCCAAGGTCCTCGCCACCGTCTCCACGGATACGGCCTCGATCGGATCGAGGACGAGCATCACGTGGCCGATGCCCTGGCTCTCGAGGCTGGCCAATGCCTCGGGCAGGGCCGCCAGTGGCACCGGCTCGACCTGCGGTCGCTCCGAACTGCCCGCCCGTCGTCCCTGCCCACCGGGCAACTGGGCGTACAGGGCCACCGTCCGGACGATCTCCCCCGGATCCCGGCCGACGTCGGCGCAGGCGGCATCCACCTTCTCCAGCAACGGACCGAGCCGGGACGGGTCGTTGGCGTAGTCGGTGTGCCAGGTGTTCCACATGTCGGCGTGAGCCATCGTGATGCGGAGCATCCTGGGACCGTTGGAGCCGATCATGATCGGGATGTCCGGCCGGGGCTTCGGGATCAACTCCGACTCGCGCACCGTGTGATAGCGGCCTTCGAAGTCCATCGACCCCTCCCGCAGCAAGGTGCGGATGATCGTGAACGCCTCCTCGAAACGGTCGACCCGGTTGTCGAACGGGAATCCGAAGGCGTCGTATTCGACACGGTTCCATCCGGCGCCCAGCCCGAGGATGAGCCGGCCACCGCTGATGTCGTCGACCGTGGCTGCCTTCTTGGCCAGCATGGCCGGGGCGTGGAACGACACGGACGCCACGAGCGGGCCGAGACTCACCCGTTCGGTCGCCTCGGCGAGTGCGGCCAGGAGGGACCATGCCTCATATGGGCCGCGGGACTCGCCGTCGTCGCGATATAGAAGGTGGTCCCCGACCCATACCGAATCGAGCCCGCAGGACTCCGCGACGAGCGCCACCTCCCGGATCTCGGGCCACGTGACCGGGCGCTCCACCTCCGGGAGCTGCACACCTATCAGCATCCGGCGATCGTAGGGCTCATCCTGCAAGATCCTCGTCGGTGGGGATGGCCGCGGGGTCGAAGGAGCTGCCCACGTTCCAGAGCATCCACCCCACTCCCCTCTCCTCCGCGGCGCGGATCGCCTCCCGGATCTGTGACGGGGACCATGAGAACGCCTGCAGCCACGGCCGCAGCACCGCTCCACCGTTGACCCTGGGCAGGGCGTCGTCCAGTGCGCGCGCCGTCACCTCGTAGGGCCGCGCGTTCGGATCCGGATATCCGAGCCAGCCGTCGGAATAGTGGCTGGGATAGACCATCGGGCTCACCGCCTCCAGATGGGGCGACAGCTCCTCCGGCCGCTGTCCGAGACCCTGGTCGTTCCGAACCGACACCACGATCCCGAAGATGTCGGCACTCAACGCGCACCCGAGTGGCGACACCGCGGCGCGAACTTCCTCGATGAGTGAAGCCACGTTCGCCACCCGGTCCTCCTGGGACAGCGACAGTTGACCGGTGACCGACGCGGTGCTTCCCGCGGCGTACCTGACATAGTCGAGTTGGATCTCGTCGAACCCGAGCTCGCACGCCTCCACCGCCAGATCGGTCACATACCGCCTGATCCCAGGGCCTGTCGGGTCCGCCCATGGCCCAGCCATCTTCTCGTCGGGATGGGCCCGGACCCAGAACGCATCCTCGAGGGCGACGATGCGGGTGATGGTGTACAGACCCGCCGCCTCGGCCCGGGAGATCCTCTCCGCCGCGTCGTACCAGACGTCGACGGCACCGATGTCGTGGGCCTGCTGGACCCGCGTGTCGTACAGGACCTGCCCGCCCTCCTGTTTGGTGTCGAAGACGAAGGCGTTGACCGAGGTCACCGTGGCGAGATCGATGAGTCGCCGGAAGTGCTCATCCGATCCCGCCGCCCCCGCGCCGACGCGGATCCCGCGGATCGTCGACGGGCTCATCACCTGTTCCAATGGGGCACCGGACCACCTGGCCTCCACCGTCGTCAGCCCCGCCTTGGTCAGGACGATCGGGCCTGCTCGGGACGCTTCCACCTCGAAGCCCCCGTCGGCTCCCGTTGTCGTGATGGACTCACCAAAGGCGACCGAGACCCCCGGGATGGGTCGTCCTCCCCCGTCCACCACCCGTCCGGTGGCCACGACCGGGGGCAGCGTCGTGGTGGTCGTCGACGACGTGATGGTGGTCGTGCTCGGCGTCGTGGCGATGGTGCTCGTGGTCTCGACGACAGGGAGCGCCTGGCAGCCGGCCAGGACGGCGACGACCGCCAGCCCGGCGAGACGACGCACCCGGGTCAGGTCCCCAGCTTGGAGACCATGGCGAAGACGGCGAACAGCACCAGGAGCGTGTCGAGGGTGGCGAATCCGGTGATGCGGCCGACGGCGGCGCGGACGCCCGCCTCGTCACCCTTCTCGATCGCCTCGGCGGCCTTGAACCCGGTCGGCGTGAACACCACCGGTCCGAGGATCGCCCCGATGATCACGACCACGACCCCGATTCCCACGAACAGGTCCTCGAACCCCCACGGGCCTTCGAGCACGAGCCAGATGCCACTGGCGAGGAGCACGATGCCGGCCGGCATGTAGAGCCGTCCGCCGAGCTTCGCCGCGACACGCATCCACCCTGCGGAGAAGGCGGATCCTTCCGACCGGCCGACCTGGGCCACCGCCATCTGGACGAAGTTGGCGCCGAGCCAGGTTCCGGCTCCGACGATGTGCAGGAACAAGAGGATGTTGCGCAGGGTCATCTCACCGCCTCTGTAGGGACCCGCCGAGATTATCCGGCCGTTTCGTGTTGACCTACGACCCCGGCATACCATCGCCCGGCGATGACCGAAGACACCGCCAACGCCCCCGGGTGCCGTGACATCGCGATCGTCACGGGGATCGTCCTGGCGGCCGCGGCGGCGATGCTCGCCATCGGTCTCGCCCTCATCGGGCAGGAGGACTGCTCCGGCATCTGCGAGGTCGCCGGGCTGACGACGCTCTATGCAGGCGGCCCCGTGTCGGGTGTGCTCGGAGTGATCTATGGCGGCGTCCACGTCGCCTGGCCACTCGACATCACGTTCTGGGTGGTCGTCGGCTTCTGGTCGGCCCGGGTGGCCGGCACCCGGGGTTGGAACCCCTGGCGCGTGGGAGCCGCCATCGTCGCCGCTGCGATCGTGGTGGGACTAGTCCTTTCGCGGTTCGTGGAATTGGACATTCCCGCCTGAGCGGTCGCCACTTACTGTGGCCATTGAATGCTCAGCGTGACTGCCTCCCTGACCCGCACCTTCGTCGTGCTGGCGCTTGCCGCCCTGACCACGGCCTCGGCATCGACCGTCACCTGGACCGCTCCGGCCCCGGGTGAAGATCTTCGACCGGTGGGATCCGCCGCCGACAGGGTGCTCGTCACCCAGGACGGCGGACACATCCGGTGGACGTCCCTCGACGACGAGGTCGCAACGGTGATGACGCTCGGCTGGGAGTTCACCGACGGGGAGACCGAACTGCTCGGCGCCAGGACCGTCGAGGCGGTCTACCGCACCTCCGGAGAGCTCAGCATCGGTGAGTCTCCGCTCAGCCTCACCTTCGATTTCGACAGCTGAGGCTCAGGCCACCTCGAGGTGGCGTTCCAGATCCGACTCGTCGAACGGCCCGACCGCGCCGATGGTGCGCACACCCGACCCGTAGAGATCCGCGGCCACCGCCTTGACGTCGGCGAGCGTCACCGCCTCGAGACGGGCGAGGCGCTCGTCCACCGACAGATGCGGCATGCCGGACAGTTCGTCCCGGCCGAGCCGGATCATCCGGGAGTTCGGGTCCTCCATGGACAGGGCGATACCGCCCCGCATCGAGCCCTTGGCCCGCTCCAACTCCTGCTCGGTGATGCCGTCGGCGACGACCTTCGCCAGCTCCTCGCGAACGATCTCGAGGGAGGTGTCGGTCTGCGAGGGCGTGGTGCCCACGTAGACGCCCCAGGCGCCGGCGTCGGCGTAGGCGAAGCGGAACGAGTACACGGCGTAGGCCAGGCCCCGCTCCTCCCGGATCTCCCGGAAGAGCCGCGAGGACATGCCGCCGCCCATGATGTGATTGAGGATCTCGAAGGCCCATCTCCGCTCGTCGGTGCGGTCGAGCCCCGGTCCGCCGATGATCAAGTGGGCTTGCTCGGTGTCGCGCCGCGTCACCCGCAGGCCGGACGTGAAGTCGGCCGGGGCGTGGCGATGGTCCACGGGGTCACCGCCCCAGTCACCGAACCTCTCGGCGATCATCCCGACGACCTCGTCGTGATGCACCGAGCCGGCCGCGGCCACAACCATCGAGCCCGCGCCGTAGCGACGCTTCCAGTAGCCCGAGATGTCGTCGCGAGTCATGGCCCTGATCGAGTCCCTGGTGCCGAGCACCGGCCGCTCCAGGCTGTGCCCGGCGAAGACCTGCATGCTGAAGTTCTCGTGGGCGACGTCGCTCGGGTCGTCGTCCGACATGTTGATCTCCTCGATGACGACCTGACGCTCCGACTCGATCTCGTGCGGGCGGAACGCGGGGCGCTGGATGATCTCGGCGAGCACGTCGAGGCCCGTGCCCAGGTCCTGGTCCAGCAGCCTCGCCCAGTAGCAGGTGGCTTCCTTCGAGGTGAAGGCGTTGGACTCGGCCCCGATGGCGTCGAAGGTCTCGGAAACCTCTCGGGCGGAGAGGTCCTCCGAGCCCTTGAAGAGCAGATGCTCGAGGAAGTGGGATACGCCCGCCTCGTTGCCGTTCTCGTCCCGGGTGCCGGTGTCTACCCAGCAGCCCAATGCGACCGATCGCATCGAGGGCATCCGCTCGGTGATGACCCGGAGACCGTTGGGCAAGGTTGTCAGCTCGTAATGCACATGGAGAAGAGTAGGTACCTCGGGCTCCGTACCGATCGGCGGATCATGCCGCGGTACGGGTACGAGGACCGAATTGCCGTTTCGACAAGCCGTCCTGCATGAGACAATGGGCGGTCATGCGCGCCCGAGAGCAGACGTTCCTCACCGAGATGATCGGCCCGGAAGACCGGGCGATCGAGGCTGTCGTCTCCCGCTATCAGCGGGTGGCCCCCGCCGTCACCAGGCTGGCGCGATCGCTGTCCGGGAACCAGAACCTTCGGGTCCGGCTGGGGTCCGAAGCCTCCGCCTCCGAGGAGGAGATCGTCTGCGACCCGCGCATCTTCCAGGCGGCATATCTGCGCAACGCACCGGTGACGCCGGACGAGGTCGCCCTGGCGTCGGCGCTGCACGAGGTCATGCACCTGGTCTCGACCAACCTCGACGAGAAGCGGCCGCTGCCCGAGGACTGGCCGATCGCCACCGACGACCGCCCGCTCGATCTCGAAGTCGATCTCCTGACCGCCCTGGAGCGGACGGACCGGCCGGTCGCCGAGGTGATCTTCTTCAGTCTCGAGGACGCCCGACAGGAACGTCAGGGGCTCACCGGCTACCCGGGCGCCCGATCGGTTCTCGCCGACCTGTACATGTCGTCGTTGGGGCACGCCATCGCCAAGTCCGGGCCGCTGAGCCAGTTCGTCCTCGGCTGCTTCCTCCTCACCGGCGGATACGTGGAGCGGGAGGTGCTGGAGCGGCGATTCGATGCCCGCGCCGCGGTCGCCCTCGACGACGCCACCGGCCATTGCCACGAGGCGGCGGACTCGGACGATCCGTGGACGGTCGCCCGCCTGGCCCTGGAGCTCGAGGAGATCGCCCGCCGGCACGGGCTGGTCACCCGGGTGGAGGAGTCCGCCACACGGACTCAGCACAAGGCGGCAGCCGAGCACGACGCCAAGCAGGCGACGGAGGGCGTGGACACGGTCCGGATGCTCTCCCCCATCGTCCATGACTCCCAGTCCTATCAGGACACACGCCGTTCGGCCGAGGACGCCGTCCAGCGGGGACCTGCCGACGTCGCCTCGGAGGAGTCCACCGAACAACTGCTCCGGGTCAGCCAGGCTCCCGAGGTGTTCCTGCCCAACGGCCAGGGCGGCCGTCTCGTCGTCGCCCCGATCCCCAAGGCGTTCGCCGGCTTCTCCAGCGAGGGGCACGAGGCCATCGCGGCCACCGCCAGGGCGTGGGACCTCGCCCAGCGACGCGTGTCGGGCGAGCTCTTCCCGCTCTTCGCCGCCAACCAGCGACGGGGTCTCCGCTCGGGGTACGACCAGGGCGACGTGTCACCCCACGCCGCGCTGTTCATCGGCGCCGGCCTCTACCAAAGGCTCTATGAGCGTCGTGCGGCCCGGACCCGCCGCAGGTACGCCGTCTCGCTGCTGGTCGACGCCTCGGCCTCGATGCTCAGCCCCGGCCGCAGCCCGGGCCCCGGCACCTCATGGGCCATGTCCGCCGCGATGCTCGGAGCCTGGACCATGGCGCAGCTCTGCGACGAGCTGCAGATCGATTTCGAGGTCGCCCTGTTCAACCGGGGCTTCGCGGCCCGGGTGGACGACACCGAGGAGACCTATCGCAAGGCGCGATCCGCCGCCACCGCCGGTCTCCGCCGCAGTCAGGGAGCCGCCGCCGACCGGCTCATCTCGACGGTGAACCACTACCTCGTCAAGCCCTTCGACCGACGGTGGCGTGACGCCGAACCGGCCCTGGCGGGTCTCTTCTTCGCCGCGGCCGAGCCCACGCGGGCCGCCACCCTTGCTCGCCGCAGCCCGGACACGGCGCCCCCGGTCTCCCTGTTCGAGAAGGCCTCCAACGTCGACGAGCTCAACGTGATCCATGCCGCCGAGCGGATGGGCAGGATGGGCGCCGACGTGCGCATCCTGCTGGTCCTGGCCGACGGGATGACCCGGGGCTCGGTGCAGGCCCTGGCCGACTCGGTCGCCTCGGTGGAAGCCGGCGGCGCCACGGTCATCGGCATCGGTATCGGTGACCACACGGTGGACCTCGCCTACAGCCGCCACAGGGTGGTGGATCGCCCCGACCAACTGGCGCGGGCGATGATCGACGGAACCCGACTCGCCCTTCGCCGCAGCCTGGGCCTGTCCGGGATGGACACGTGGTGGCTGCGGGCTTCCGGATACGAGGAGGAGAGAGTTGCCTGAGAAAGTCGTCTTCGAGGACCCCCGCGGAGAGGGGCCACCGATCGAGCTGGAAAAGTTCGAGCTCGACGCGTCGCTCCCCGACTACGAGCTGCGCGCCCGCAAGATCCCCGACCCCGACCCCCATTACGTGGACCTCGGGATGCTCTACCGCTTCGCCCAGCTCGAATGGGCGCGGAGGTCGGGCGCCGAAGGCCTGGCCCCGCTCCACGTCGCCCTGCGCGGGCACATGGGAACGGGCAAGGACCACGACATCGAGCAGTTCGCCGCGGCGCTCGGGCTCCCCTACTTCCGGATCCCCCTGACCGGCGAGGTGCGGGACGTGACCCTCATCGGATCGACCCAACTCCACGGTGACGGCAAGGGCGGAACCGAGAGCCGGTGGCAGGACGGTGAGATCACCCGCGCCATCCGCGGGCCTGGCCTGGTCAACCTGTCGGAGTTGAACGCAGCCGGCGCCGAGACCCTCTTCGCCCTCCACGGGCTGCTCGACCGGTATGCCGCACTCGACCTGCCGACGGGCGAGACCGTCCCTCTCCGGGACGACGTCCGCATCTTCGGGACGATGAACCCGACCGACATCCGGGACTACGCCGGGACCCAGACGCTGAACAAGGCGTTCGCCGACCGTTGGGTGATCTGGGAGAAGTTCTTCCCGGGCGAGGACCAGGTCTCGAACATGCTGCATCGGCGTTACCCGTCGCTGAAGGACGCCTACGTCACCGCCATCTCACGGCTGACCGTAGAGATCAACGCATCGTTCGAGACGCGTGACGCCGGGGTCCGGGTCGAGACCCCGCTGTCGCTGCGGACTGTGCTCGAAAGGATCCCTGCCGGGCTGCTGATCCACGCCCGCGACAGCGACCCGCTGCGGCGCACCTGGGAGGAGTTCGTTCTGCCCCAGGTCGACGCCTACGACCGGGACCACTACGAGACGGTGTGGAACGCGGTGGTCCGACGCGGGCCCTCGGAGCCTCCGTACGGCGCCGGCACCCCGATACCCTGACCGCGGTGGCCTACGAACTCAACGACGCCGATCTTCAGGAGCGGGTCGTCCAGCTCATCGCCGACGCCGCGGACGGGGACAACCAGGACCTGATCGCCGAGATGGTCACGACGATCATCAAGCTGCACCGGGACAACGCCACCCGCGGCGACCTGAAGCTGATCAACACGGCGCTCAAGGAGATGCGCTACTCCAACCTGGTCTTCTCGCGTCACAAGGAGCCCAAGGTGACGATCTTCGGCTCGGCGCGGATCAAGGAGGGCGACCCCAACTTCGAGCTGGCCGCCGAGTTCGCCGCGGACATGGTCGGTCACGGCTGGGGCGTGATCACCGGAGCCGGCCCGGGGATCATGGAAGCGGGCAGCAAGGGGGCCGGGCCGGACAACTCCTACGGGGTCAACATCCGGCTCCCGTTCGAGGACTCGGCCAATCCCTATCTGCGCCCCGACCGCACCGTCAACTTCAAGTACTTCTTCACCCGCAAGCTCGGCTTCGTCAAGGAGTCACACGCCTTCGCCATCTTCCCGGGTGGCTGGGGCACCCTCGACGAGGCGTTCGAGCTGCTCACCCTGGTCCAGACCGGCAAGAGCGACCTGCACCCCATCGTGTTGATCGAGGCCGAGGGGACGGGGTTCTGGGGGCCGCTGATCGGTGTCGTCCGCGACGTGCAGGCGAAGCTCGGCCTGATCTCGCCCGACGACCTGTCGCTGTTCCTCCACACCACGAGCTCGGAGGAGGCCTGCGAGCACATCCGGCACTTCTACTCGAACTACCACTCCCAGAGATACGTCCAGGGTCGTCTCGTGTTGCGGCTCCGGGTCGCCCCCAGCGAGGACCAACTCGCCGAGCTCACCCGGGAGTTCGCCGACATCCTGGTCGACGGGTCCATCCAGACCGCGGAGCCTTCCCCCGGCGAGATCGCCGACAACGACGCCCTGGACATGGCCCGGGTCTCACTCCATTTCAACCGCCGCGGGTTCGGACGTCTCCGGCAACTGATCGACCGTCTCAACGACCTGGCGCACCTGCCGGACATGGTGGAAGTGCCGACTCCGATGACCGAGGAGATGGCCGAACGGCCTTGGTGAGACCCCCTTCGCCTTGGAATTAGGCCGGAATCGCACGGTAGAATCTCTTCGGTGCGCGACATCCTCTCCGACCTGGTAGCCGAGCAGCAGTTCCTCGACCAGTCCCTGCAGCGAGTCCCGATCAAGGTGTGGGACCTGGTCACGCCGAACAAGCCGTGGACGGTTCGCGACACGATCTCCCATCTCGCCGATTTCGAGGAGCTGGGCGCAGACGCCCTGAACGGTGGCAAGAAGGTCGAGGAGTGGCAGAAGGCCTCCGATCTCGAGGCGATGAAGAAGGCCGCCATCAAGAAGGGCCGCTCCATGCGCCCCCAGGACGTCATCGAGTGGTGGCGGGCCGGCCGGGCCCGTGTCGTCGAGCCCCTCTCCCACATGTCCCCCGAACAGCGCGTCCCGTGGATCGCCGGGGACATGAGCGCCAGGACCTTCGCCACCTTCCGCCTCATGGAGACGTGGATGCACGGTCTCGACATCTATCAGACGCTGGACATCGAGGTCGAGGACACCCAGCGCATCCGGCACATCTGCTGGCTGGGCTGGAAGACCCTCCCCTACGCCTTCAAGCAGGCGGGTGAGCACTATGAGCCGGTGCGGGTCGAGGTGATCGGCCCCGGCTACGCCAAGTGGGTGTACGGACCGGAGGACACCGACCAGCTGATCAAGGGCTCCGCCTCCGACTGGGCCCGTCTCGTCGTCCACCGCATCAAGCCCTCCGAGACACGCCTCAAGGTCACCGGCTCCTACGCCGAGACCGCCATCAAGGTCGCCCGGGCCTACCTGTGACCTCGATCCCCCGTCTGGTGGGGATGGTGCATCTCGCCCCGCTCCCCGGCTCGCCGCAGTACGCCGGGTCGATGAGCGAGGTCATCGCATCGGCAGTGTCCGACGCCCGTCTGCTCGCCGATGCGGGTTTCCCCTGCCTCATGGTGGAGAACTTCGGCGACGTGCCCTTCTACGCCGACCGTGTTCCACAGGAGACGGTCGCCGCCATGAGCGTCGCTGTGGCTGAAGTGACCGATGCGGTCGGTCTGCCCATCGGCGTCAATGTGCTCCGCAACGACGGGCACGCCGCACTCGGGATCGCAGCCGCCACGGGTGCGTCCTTCATCCGGGTCAACGTGCTGGTGGGGATGATGTACACCGACCAGGGGCCCATCGTGGGCCGGGCGGCCGGGTTGCTCCGCGCACGGTCGACGCTCGCACCCGGGACGGAGATCTGGGCCGACGTGATGGTGAAGCACGCCACTCCCCCACCCGGGCTCACCGCTTCATCTCTCGCCGCCGACACCGTGGAGCGAGGTCTCGCCGACGCGGTGATCGTCTCGGGCTCGGGCACGGGTCACCCGGTGGATCCGGAGTTGGGCAAGGTCGTCCGTGACACCGTCCCTGGCACCCGTGTCGTGATCGGGTCGGGTGCGACCCCGGAGAACCTCCCGGGCCTCCTCGAGTTCGCCGACACCGTCATCGTCGGCTCCGCCGTCAAGATCGACGGCGACGCCCGGAACGCCGTCGATCCGGCCCGCGCCACCGCCTTCGTGGCCTCCGCAGCCGAAAACGGGCTGATCTGACCGTTCAGGGGAGATTGGGGCGGTCGACCCATACCGGGAAGGGCGGGGCCGACCAGACTCTGGGGGAGCCATAGGAATGGGGCGAGAGTGCGTGACCTTTCCACCGACATCTTGATCCAGGTCATGGAGGACGTGATCGAAGACCTTCACGGTCACGTTCACCGGGTGTCCGACCTGGCCGTCAACCTGGGCACGGGCCTGGATCTCGACCAGGACGACCAGAAGCGCCTCGCTTTGGCGGGTGTCCTCCACGATGTCGGCAAGATCCACCTCGACCCGGGCATCCTCGGCAAGCCAGGGCCGCTCACCGAGGAAGAGCGAGAGCTGATGCGGCGTCACCCCGAGCTCGGATTCGCCATGACCCGCAACCGCATCGACCCCAAGGTCGCCGAGGCCATCCTCTACCACCACGAACGGTACGACGGCCACGGCTACCCGTTCGGTCTCACCGGGCAGGAGATCCCGATCCTGAGCCGCATCATCCTGGTCGCCGACGCCTTCGACGCCATGACCTCCGTGCGGGCCTATCAGCCCGCCCTCCCCGTCGACTACGCCATCGACGAGATCCGCCGGAACGCCGGCAGCCAGTTCGACCCGGAGGTGGTCGAGGTGTTCATGGATCTCGCCGAGCGGGACCTCCTCCCTCAAGTTCTCGCCAGCTGAGCTTCCCCAACCCGTCCGCGACGGGTAGAAACCTCCCGATGGCCTCCCCCACGCGACCTTGACCACGGCGCGCGACGCGCTGCGCCGGCCCGGCTTCCGCCAGCTGACGCGCGGGTGGTTCGTCATCAACGTCGCCGACGCTGCTCTCTTCCTGATGGTGGCGGCGTGGACCAAGGACCTCACCGGCTCCGACCCGGCCGCCGCCGGGGTCCTGGTGGCGTTGGGTGTCCCGTCGCTCCTGGCCCCCTTTCTCGGGCAGGTGGCCGATCGCATGTCCCGCCAGCGCCTCATGGTGCTCACTTGCACCTTCATCGTCCCGGTGCTCCTCAGCCTGGTGTTCGTGAACGGGCCGGGAGCCGTGTGGCTCATCTATCTGGTCACGTTCCTCTACGGCTGCACCGGTTATCTCATCGCCGCAGCGCAGTCGGGTCTGGTCAGAGACCTGCTCCCCGATGAAGAGCTCGCCGTCGGAAACGGGGTCCTCTCCACGATCGACATGGCGCTGCGTCTCGTGTCGCCACTCATCGGGACCGGGCTCTACGTCCTCTTAGGCCCGCTGGCCGTCGTGGCACTCGCTGCCATCGCCTTCGCCTCGGGCGCCGCACTGCTGCAGAAGCTCGAGATCGAGGAATCGGCGCCTGCCGAGAAGACCCCCGGCCGCTACTGGTACGACCTCACCGCGGGGTTCCGCCACCTGTGGTCGGTGCCGGCACTGAAGCGGCTCACGATCACCCTGGCGATCGCCTTCGGGGCCGTCGGAATGGTCAACGCCGCCGTCTTCCCCGCCATGGAGCAGGGCTTCGGGGTGGAGCCCGCCACCCTCGGGATCCTGGTCTCCATCCAAGGGATCGGCTCGGTGATCGGCGGGATCACGGCCGCCCGCATCATCCGGCCCCTCGGGGAGCCGCGCACGGTGGCGCTCGGGATGGCAGCGATGGGCGTCGGCCTCTTCCCGGTCGCGGGATCGAGTCTCGCCCTCGCCATCGTCGGGCTCCTCCTGATCGGCCTCGGTGTCCCGTGGGTCGTGGTCGCCTTCTCCACCCTGCGTCAGAGGCTCACCCCCAACAACTTGCAGGGGCGCACGTCGTCGGCTGCCAACGTGGCGTTGAACGTGCCCCAGACGGGGGCCCTGGCGCTTTCCTCGATCGCAGTCGGGTTGATCGACTATCGCCTTCTCATCGTCGCCACGGTCGTCATCGTCCTGGTCAACGCGCTGACCCTCCGCAACGCGGTGGTCACGGAACCCGCATAGCGGTCGGGTCGGTTCCATCGGTGGTTTCCCGGGGGGCACGGGCGATAGCAAATGACGATCCGGCGTCTCGTGCGGGACTGAACCCGGTGCGTATCGGAGCGTCGGTCAGGCGATGCCGGAGGACGACGCCCCGGCCACCCCGCCGTCGATGGGAATGATGGCCCCGGTCATCCACGAGGCGACATCCGAGGAGAGATAGACGATGAGGGGAGCGACATCCTCGGGCTCTCCGACCCGGCCGAGAGGATGCACGCGTGCGGCGAAGTCCTCGTCGGCGAGGAGTGCGCCGGCGAGCCGGGTCCGCACCACCGCGGGCGCAATCGCATTGACCCTGATCTTGGGGGCCAGTTCCAGGGCGAGTTGCCGGGTCAGGTGGATGAGACCCGCCTTGGAGACGTTGTACGCGCCCATCATCCCGCTGGGTCGGAGACCGGCGACCGACGCCACGTTGACGATGGACCCGCCGTGCTGTCCCATCCATGCCTTGTATGCGCCCCGGACCCAGAGCAGCGGGGCCCGGAGGTTGACGGCCCAGGTCTTGTCCAGGGCACCCAGGTCGACCTCCATGAGATCACCGGCGGCAGGGTTGGTGCCGGCGTTGTTCACCAGGATGTCGAGGGAACCGAACCTCTCGACGGCGGCCGCCGTCGTCGCCTCGGCGGCTTCCTCGTCGTCGGCCCGCGCCGCCAGGGCCAGGACCGAGCTCTCGTCCACACCGGCGTCGATCATCTCCTGCCGGGCGGCCTCGATGGTCTCTTCCTTGCGAGCGGTGATGACCACGCCCTTGGCCCCGCTGCGGGCGAACTCGAGGGCCGTGGCGAGCCCGATGCCCCTGCTGGCACCCGTGACGAGGGCGACCTTTCCAGAAACCGTGATCTCCATGGCCGGGACGGTAGCTAGCGGTGACCCGGCCGGCGCACTCCCCCGTACTTGAGACGGGTGTCCGAGAGTGCGGCTGCCCTGGTCTCGTCGTCGTTGATGCCGAGATCGACGATCTCGCCGATGAACAGGGTGTGGCTGCCGAGGTCGTGAGCCTGCACCACCCGGCACTCGATCCAGGCGATGGCTTCTTCGAAGATGGGCACACCGGTCTTCCCGACCCGCACCGGGCGCCCGTTGAGCGTGCTCCCCTCGCGCACCGCTGGTTTGGAGAAGCGGACGAAGACCCGGGTGTCCTCCGACGACCAGAGGTTCACCGAGAAGGCACCGCCCTCGGTGATCAATCGGTGGGTCACCGCGTCGTTGTCCACGGAGATCCCGATCAAGACCGGCTCCTGGCTCAACTGGGTCACCCAGCTCGTGGTCATCCCGTTCCACTCTTCGCCGGAGGCCGCCCCGACCAGCACGAGAGCGTTGGGGATCTTGAAGGTGACCCGGTTGATGAGCTCGATGTCCATCGCTTCCTTTGTCATTGGATGCCCGCTGGACCCTAATGTCATGCCCGTGCGCATCCTCGTGGCCACAACCGGGGTGCTTCCAGCGGCACCGGTCGCCGAGTTCTGCCGAATGCTCATCGGCGAGAACCCTGAGGTGACGGTGATGACCGTGGTCCAGGTGCCGCGCTCGTTCCTCGAGTCGCTGGACGACACCGTCCGTCGTTCCTTCCTCGACGAGGACGACTCCGACCGCGCCGCCGAGGAGAAAGCGGCCCGCTATCTCGAGGAGAGAGGTCGACGGGCCGTCGACCCGATCCGGAGCGCTCTCGCAGCCGAGGGCATCGAGACCGACGTCCGCTTCGTGGAGGGCGACGACCCCGCCGAGGCGATCATCAACACCGCCGAGCAGGTGGGCGCCGAGATGGTGATCATGGGCGCAACGCGACGTCTCTTCACCGAAGAGGCGTGGAAGAGCGTCTCGGCCCGGGTGATGGTGAACTCACGGCTCCCTGTGCTCCTGGTCCCCGGCACCCGGATCGAGGACACCCAGGAGATGCCGGTCCTCGAGCTGTGACGGCCTGCGGCCGTCACAGCTGTACCGGGTACCGGGTACCCGGTACTGGAAATCATCCAAGTACTCGTTACCAAGTACCAAGTACGGGCGGCTGTGCAGCCGCTACTTCAGTTCGTCCCAGGACTCGGCGACGGTCTTCTCCTGCTTCGAGGCCTCGATGCGCGCCACGTAGGCGGCGGCCTCGGAGCGCCGGCTCATCCCGAGCTTGGCGAGCAGCGTCGACACGTAGTTCTTGACGGTCTTCTCGGCGAGGAACATCTCCTCGGCGATCTGGCGGTTGGTGAGACCGTCGGCGATGTACTCGACGATCCTCCGCTCCTGTTTGGTGAGTCGGGACAGCAACTCGTCATCTTCCGAGCCCGACCGCAGACGGTGGAACAGGCGGTCGACCATCTCGGGATCGAGCAGCGACTCCCCTGCGCCGACCCTGCGGATGTCGCCGAGCAGGTCGTCGGACTTCACGCGCTTGAGGACGTATCCGGACGCCCCCGCGAGGATGGCGGCCATCAGCGCCTCCTCGTCGGCGAACGAGGTGAGCATGAGGACCTTCACTTCGGGGAAGCGCTGCCGGATCTCACGGCACGCCTCGACACCACTGCCATCGGGGAGGCGGACGTCGAGGACGACCACATCGGGGCTGTCGTACCCCACCCGGCGGACGGCCTCCTCGGCGGTCCCGGCTTCACCCACTACCTGCATGTCTTCCTGGGAATCGATGAGGGCGCGCAGACCGGTCCGGACCACCTCGTGATCGTCGACCAACAGGACTTTGAGAGCGGACATCGGCCACAAAGGTAGTGGTTATCGTGCTGGTCGTGGCATATCAGCCGTCACTCGAACGTCTCGGGATGTTCATCGCCAGCGCGGTGGCGGTCGTCGGCGAAGCGGAGCTCCACGACCTCCTGATGCGTTTGGTGTCGGAAGCTAGGTCGTCCACCGGCGCCCGCTACGCGGCACTCGGCGTCCTCGGGGACCACGGGCAGATCTCGGAGTTCTTCTACGAAGGCATGGACGAAGAGACGGCACGGAAGATCGGCCCCTATCCCACTGGTCGCGGTGTCCTGGGGACGGTGATCCGCGAGAACACGGTGATCGTGGTCGACAGCATCGCCGATCACCCCGACTCCTACGGCTTCCCGCCCAACCACCCGCCGATGTCCAACTTCCTCGGCGTGCCCGTGTCGGTGGGCGACGTCGCCTTCGGCAACCTGTATCTCACCGAGAAGCCCGGCGGGTTCGACGAGTCGGACATCACCTTCGTCACGGCATTGAGCCGCATCGCCGGCGCGGCCGTCCAGACCTCCCGGCTCCAGGGCCGTCTCCGGACGATGGCCGTGATCGAAGAGCGGAACCGGATCGCCCGGGACCTCCACGACTCCGTCATCCAGGATCTATTCGCCGTCGGTCTCGGTCTGCAAGGGCTGGGTGCGCGGCTGGGCAAGACGCCCGAGGCGGAGATCCTCGACGACGCCGTCGACCGCCTCGACGACATCGTCAACGCCCTGCGCGCCCACGTGTTCGAGCTGCGGACCCCGACCGAAGGGCTCCCGCTCAGCGACCGGCTCCAGGAACTGGTCTCCAGGATGGGCGCCGTCTACCCCACGCGCATCCGTCTCACCATCGAGGGGATGGACCGGCGCCCCGGGTTGGACGACGACACACTGCTCCTCATCGCCAGCGAGGCCATGTCGAACGCCCTCCGGCACTCCAACGCCGACAACCTGTGGGTCGAGCTCGATCTGCGGGAGGACACGATCCGGCTCGAGGTCGGCGACGACGGCACCGGGTTCGATCCCTCCGAGCCGTCGCAAGGGATGGGGCTCGCCAACCTCCGATCCCGCGCCACCGACGCGGGCGGGACGGTTCACATCGAGAGTGAGCCCGGGAAGGGAACGCGGGTCCGGGTGGAACTGCCTAGACGGCCTCAGTGACCGCCGAGACCAGGCGATCCACCCAATTGCGGACCGTGGCCTCGGCCACCCGACCCATCAGGGCGCGGTCCAGGGCGCGGCCGACGGCGCCCAGCGGCGGGTCGTAGGTGCCGCTGAACGTGACGATCGTCTCCTGCTTGCCGTTCTGGGTGAGGATGAGATCGGCTCGCATCTCGGGGAAGAGTGCCTCCGAACCGACCGCGCTCCAGTGGATGGGGTACACGAGCCCGCGTCGTTGGAGCTCCGGGGCCCCGATCTCGAGAGCGACCGACTTGGCGACGACGCCGGAAGGACCGACGCGAGATCGCAACTCCTCGCCCTCGCGATAGGCGATGTCGGCGAGATCGTCGAGCTCACCACCGAGTCGGGCGAGCACCTTCTCCACGGTCCCCAATCCGAGGGGGATGCTGGTCGTGTACTGCACGAACATCTACAACCGCCCGGGTCTGGTCCGCGGACCGAACTCCGCTCCCGAAGACATACCCGTCACTTCCTCGATGTCCACACCCACGACCACGGTCTGGTCGGAGAAGGGCTGGATCTCGCCCCGACTGAAGGGAGAGCCGATGGCGTCCCTGTACTTCTCCAGCATCATGCTCACCACCCCGGTGCGCAGCGGCGTGTCTCCGATCTCATGTGCGCTGCCCCACACTATGGCACTCGCCCACTCGCCGGAGGTGGGATCGAACTCAGAGGCTTCGATGCAGACCCGGGGGTTCTCCCTGATCGCCTCGAGCCGGCGACCCGGGACCGTGCGCAGCGCGATCAGGTTGCCGGTGACCACGAAGGAGATCGGTGTCACGTATGGCTCGCCATTGCTGATGACGCCGATGTGCGCCACCGGGGCCGCCGTCAGCAAATCGAGAGCCTGAACACGGGTCAGCGGCTGCATGTCTCGATCATGCCCCTGCACGCTGGATCCGCGTACGGCCGAAAGTCCCTTCCTGACACCCACACCGAAATCTGTCACAGCCGTTTCGTAGCTTGCGCGACATGAGAGATTGCCTGCACCGCCCGGTGAGAGTGGGTCGCATCGACGTCGCCGCATGCGAGGTGTGCGCCACCGTGGAGTGGGGATCGAACGTGGGGCCGATCGACCCGGCGGAGGCCCTCATGGCCTTGTTCGGCAACTACGAGATGATCGGGCAACTCGACGCCCTCGGGGCCCCGGGCCACCGGGTGATCGCCTATCGCCCGCCTTCCGGCCCGAAGCGCGCCAACCTGGACGCCTTTCCCCGGCGCGTCTGGCTCCAGGCCGCTCCCGACCTCTGGCTCTCCCACGACGGCGAGACCCTGCTGCTGGCCCCCACCCGGGACATCGTTTTCGAGAACCTGACCCGGCGCCGGGCCTAGGACTCCACCAGCCCGAACTGCGTCCGGTACAACTCGGCGAAGAGACCGCCCGCCCCGACCAGTGTGTCGTGGTCGCCCCTTTCGACGATGCGGCCCTCGTCGAGGACGAGGATCTGGTCCGCCTTGCGCACGGTGGACAGCCTGTGGGCGATGACGATGGCCGTCCGCCCCACCATCAGCGTCTCCAGGGCCTCCTGGATGAGCGCCTCCGACCTCGAGTCCAGGTGCGAGGTCGCCTCGTCGAGGATGAGGATCGCGGGATCCTCGAGAAGGACGCGGGCGATTGTGATCCGCTGCTTCTCGCCGCCGGACA
Source organism: Acidimicrobiales bacterium (assembly GCA_024103415.1). GTDB lineage: Bacteria > Actinomycetota > Acidimicrobiia > Spongiisociales > ZC4RG35 > ZC4RG35. The sequence goes on along the minus strand of JAGFIR010000004.1, from coordinate 4,441 downwards.
ACCGGTAGCCCCGCTCCCCCACGACCGTCTCATAGCCCGCGGGGAGTCTCTCGATCATCTCGTGGATGTTCGCCGCCCTGGCCGCGGCCACCATCTCCTCGTCGGTGGCGTCGGGGCGGCCGTACCGGAGGTTGGCGGCGATGGTGTCGTGGAACAGGTATGCCTCCTGGGTGACCACGCCCACGGTCCGGGCGAGTTGCGAAGGCTCGATGTCAAGCACGTCCACGCCGTCGATGAGGACCGACCCCTCGGTGACGTCGTAGAGACGGGGCACCAGATACGAGATCGTGGTCTTCCCCGCACCCGACGGGCCGACGAGAGCGGTCAGGGTCCCCGGCTCGGCGACGAAGCTGACGTCCTCCAGGGCCCACTCCCTCGTCGAGCCCTGCACGGTCTCGGAAGGGTCCTCGACGTCGCGCCAGCGTCTCACCGCGGCGAGACCCTCCGGCCCGTCCGAGCGGTAGCGGAAGGACACGTCCCGAAACTCGACCCTGCCCTTGACCGGCTCGATGGTCACCGGCTCGACCGGCGCCGGGATGTCGATCTCGAGATCGAGGACCTCGAACACCCGCTCGAAGGACACCAGGGAGGTGGCGAGCTCGGCTCTCGCGTTGGTGAGAGCGGTCAGCGGCCCGTAGAACTGCCCCAGCAGCGGCGGGAACATGACGATGGTGCCGAGACCGATCTCACCGTTGATGACGAGCAGACCACCGACCCAGAACACGGCGGCCGTCCCGATGGCGGAGACGAGACCGAGGGCGGCGAAGAATCCGCGGCCGACCATCGATCGGCGGATCGACAACTCGCGAACGTGCTCCGCCTGCTCGGTGAACCGTCGCTTCTCCTGATCCCAGCGCCCGAACAGACGCACGAGGAGTGCGCCGCTCACGTTGAACGCCTCCTGGAGGATCCCGGACATCTTCGCCTCGTGCTCCATCTCCTGTTGCGTGATGCGTCGCAGGATGCGGGCCACCCGCCGGGCCGGGAGCACGAACAGCGGGAGGGCGGCGACGGCGAGGAGGGTCAGCCTCCAGTCGGCCTGGATCATCACGACGAGCACCACAGCCACCGACACCACGTTGGACACGACCGTGACGAGCGTCCCGGTGATCGCCTGCTGCGCGCCGACGACGTCCGTATTGAGCCGGTTCATCAACTCACCGGTCTTGGTGGCGGTGAAGAACCGCAGGGACATCTTCTGCAGGTGCGCGTACAGGGCCTGGCGGAGGTCGAAGATGATCCCTTCCCCCACATGGGAGGTGAGCCAGCGCTGAAATATCCCGACCAGCGAATTGATCAGCGGCACCGCCACCATCCCCACCCCCAAGAAGGTGAGCATCCGCACGTCTCCTTCCGGGATCGCCACGTCGACCAGTTGACGCAGGAGGAGCGGAGGCACCACAGACAGGCCCGAGATCACGAAGATCGTGGCCAGGACCCCGATCAGATGGGGGCGGTAGGGCCGCCCGTAGCTCCAGACCCGTTGGAGGACCTTGCGGTCGAGATCGGGCCGGTCGCGCTCCTCGTCATACCGGATGTAACTCCCCCAGCCGCCATGCCGGAACACGACGTCAGCCCGCCAACTCGGCCAGTGGCACCGACTCGGTGGCCATCTGCTCGAGGACCTCGAGCGGCACGAAGTTCCGGCCGAACATCTCGTACCGATACTCGCCCTCGAACCAGATCAGGGTGACCCCGCTCGACGAGCGGAGGTTCCAGGTGGGACGACCGCCGAGCTCGGTCAGGCTGCACTCCTCTGTCGCATCTTCGGCGAACCGGGCGCACGAGAAGGCGCTGTCGGGGTCCTCGACTTCGGCCGCAGCCTCGGGATCGTGAAAGACTCGGATCACGATCATCTGCGCCACCGACCTGGATCGGGTGTAGGGCTCGGCCGACCAGATGCCGAAGGCGGCGGTCGGTGAGGCCGACAGCGATCCGTTGTTCTCGACCACCAGCTGGGAGGAGACCCATTCCGCACCCACGGGAACGACGGCGGGGAACACCAGGTCGGGAACCGCGGCCGCGATCTCCGCCGGCGAGGCCTGGATGAAGCGATCGCCCTCCCGTCGGGCGAACACCGCCGCCACCACTTCCTCGGGGGTCTCGAATGGCCCCGACACGATGTCGGCGTTGTGCCAGCGAAGGGTGGTGACGGGCACTTCCTTGGGGGCGTCGGTCTGCTCGATGGTCGTTGTCGTCACCTTCGGCTCGTTGATCCAGTGCGAGCTGCGATTGCCCAGGGCAGCGAACGGCGAGCCGCCGCATCCGCCGAGAAGAACCACGGCGAGAAGGACGGTCAGGACGCCGAAGGACCTGCGGTGACGTACGACCACGGCTTCCAACTTATCCTCACGCCGGTGCAAGAAGGGGAAACCCGCAAGAGGATCATGATCCTGAACGGCCCCAACCTGGGGTCGCTCGGCACGCGCGAGCCCGCCGTCTACGGGACGGGAACGCTGTCCGACCTGGTCCAGGACCTGGTCGGCTTTGGCGCGCGGCTCGGGGTCGACGTGGGCCACACCCAGACCAACGACGAGGCGGAGCTGATCTCGCTGGTGGCCCGGGTCGAGGCGGACGCCCTCATCCTCAACCCGGGAGCACTCACCCACACCTCACGCGCCCTGGGCGACGCCGTTCGCTCCACGCCACGCCCGACGGTCGAGGTCCACATAACCGACCCGAAGGCGAGAGAGCCCTGGCGCAGCGTCTCGATGATCGAGGACGCATGCATCGCCACCATCGCCGGGCGCGGGCGAAGCGGCTATCGGGACGCGATCCGGCTCCTGGTCAATCGCTGGGCCGCTCCCTACGAGGAGCTCCGTTATGGGCCTCACCCGGTGAACGTCGGGGAGCTTCGCCCCGGCGAAGGACTGGTCGTCCTGGTGCACGGCGGCGTCTGGCGGCGTCAGTACGGCCGTGACAGTCTGGACTCGCTCGCCATCGACCTCCACCGGCGCGGCGTCGGCAGCTGGAACATCGGGTACCGGCGTCTCGGTGAGGGAGGAGGCTGGCCCGGCTCTGGTCACGACGTCGTCACCGCCCTCGATCAGGCGGGTCGCCTCATCGATCGGCCGGTCGTGGTCGTCGGGCACTCGGCGGGTGGATATCTGGCGATGTGGGCCGCAGCCCGCACGAGCACACCCGTCGCCGGCGTGTTCGCCCTCGCCCCGATCGCCGACCTCGACCTCGCCGTGAGCGATGGCGGCGAGCTCGCCCCGGAGGCAGCAGTGCTGCTGGAAGCGGGTGCGCCGGCACTTCCGGACCCCGGGCGTGTCCCCACCCTCGTGCTCCACGGCACCTCCGACACGGTGGTCCCACCGACGCATTCGGAACGGATCGAGGGTCATGAAGGTGTCACCGTCGAGCGGGTCGATGCCGGCCACTACGCGCTGCTCGACCCCACCAAGGCGCCCTGGCAGAAGATCGTGGAGCGGGTCCGGGAGGCGGCGATCGGCTGACCCCCGGGTGGCACGACTACCGACCCCGGGGTAGGCTTTTCTGTTGGGTCCTCCGGGACCCCGTGCGGAGTCACAACTGATGCGTTCTCGACGTTTCTCGTTCCTGGCCGGCTGGCTGGCTGTCGGTGTCCTCGCTGCCGCGGGGTTTGCTGCATTCGGCGCGCCCGGCCCCAACGCCCAGGAAGCCCGGGCCGAGGCCGCGGCCGCCTCCATCGGTCATGCCGTGGGCGCGTACGCCGGCCTCGGGTTCATCCAACTCAGCGCCGAGTCGAACGTGATGGTCTCCGTCCAGTCCACCGACCCCGCCGCAGACGAGGTCGAGGCCGACGACTCCCTGGCAACCATGTCCGTCGAGTCCGGCCCGACCACCACGCCTGATGCCGGGTGGCTCTCCGAGATCGAGGTCCGGGCATTGGTGAGCCACTACTTCAAGCCCGCCGACGTCAACCGGGCGATGCGGGTGGCGTGGTGCGAGTCGATGTTCGACCCGAAGGCAACCGATCATCGCTCGGGCGCCGTCGGGATCTTCAAGCACCTTCCCAAGTACTGGGCAGAACGGGCCGAGAAGGCCGGTTTCCCCGGTGCGTCACCCACCGATCCGGAAGCTTCCGTGGCCGCCGCGGCCTGGGCGGTCTACAACACCGAGGGCGGCTGGGACATCTTCGCCTGCAAGGGCTGAGTCGACACCGGCGGGCCACTCCGCCACTCCGTGGGCAAGAAATTCGATCCGGAATAGTCCGCATCGGCTGGTATAACGGCTGGTCGCCCCATGCTCCTCCGTCTCATCCGCACCCACGTCCGGCCATATCGGTGGCCGATCACGATCATCGTCGTGCTGCAGTTCGCATCGACGCTGGCCGCGCTCTACCTGCCCAGCCTGAACGCGGACATCATCGACAACGGCGTGGCCCGCGGCGACACCGGCTACATCCTCAGGGTGGGCGGCTGGATGCTCCTCGTGTCACTGGTCCAGGCGGCGACCT
>JAGFIR010000225.1 GCA_024103415.1 Acidimicrobiales bacterium | reverse complement strand
CGACCGGTTTTGAAGTCGCGCGAGGCGCCAGGGGTCTGATTCCCCCCTACCCCTCGGCCTCACTCCGTTCGGCCGGCGGTACCTTCCCCCGGCCTCCGGCCGGGGGACTTGTCCGGGGTTTGGCTTTCTCGCCTATGTAGGGGGCCGAAGGACCGCCGGGGAACTCCAGGGTGTCTCCTGGCTCGCTTCGCTCGCGCCCCCTCCCGGCCTCCGGCCGTACTCCCCCGTTTCGCTGCCGCTCCACGGGGGAGAAGTCCTTTGGGAAGTCATCGTCCGTGCCCGTTCCGCTGCCGCTCCACGGGGGAGAAGTCCTTGGGAAGTCATCGTCAGGGCCCCCTGTCGCTGCCGCTCCACGGGGGAGACGTCCGACTGGCCTCTTTGGATTTCTCCCCCAGCTTGCTGGGGGAGTGGCACGAAGTGCCGAGGGGGCGCGGTCCGCAGGACCGCTGGGAAACTCCAGGGTGTCTCATGGCTCGCTTCGCTCGCGCCCCCTCCCGGCCTTCGGCCGTACTCCCCCTGGCACCTGCGGCGCGCCCCCTACCCCCGGCCTGCGGCCGGCGGTGCCTTCCCCCACTTCGCTCTTGCTTCGTGGGGGACTGAGCTGCCGCTCCACGGGGGAGAAGTCCTTGGGTCTTCTTTGGATTTCTCCCCCAGCTTGCTGGGGGAGTGGCCCGGAGGGTCCGACTGGCCCCCTTTGGATTTCTTCCCCAGCTTGCTGGGGGAGTACCGGCGAAGCCGGGGAGGGGGTCGGTTCTTCAGACGCAAGCCTCTGGCGCACGGGGGAGATGTCGGAATGGCCTCTTTGGAAGCGCCCGAAGGGAGGAGCCCCACGCGTCTTCTCGGTACATTCCGCGGGTGCGTTTCACCAACCGTGAACTGACCGGGATCCCCTCAGGAGAGATCTCGGTCGTGCTGCGTCGGTGGAGGAGCCCAAGGGTCAGGACCGGGTCGAAGGTGCGTACCCCGATCGGTCTGGTGGAGATCGCGTCCATCACCGAGTTGCCGGGATCTGCCGACCTCGAACCGGAGGACGTCGCTCACGGGGGCTTCGTCGACCGTGACGAGATGGTCGCCTGGGCCGACGGCGCCGAGGGCCGTCTGTATCGCATCGAGGTCAGCGATGCCGGGCCCGACCCGCGCATCGCGCTCCGCAACGACGCCGACCTCGACGAGGAGAAGGTGGCGGAGATCGATCGTCGTCTCGACCGGATGGATCGCGCCGCCGACACGCCGTGGACCCGGGAGACCCTGCGGCTGATCGCCGCCCGGCCCGGCATCGTGTCCACCGAGCTGGCGGCCGGGATGGGCCTGGAGCGTCTCTACTTCAAGCAGCGGGTGAGGAGACTGAAGGAGTTGGGGCTCACCGAGAGCCTCGAGGTCGGCTATCGCCTGTCTCCGAGAGGCGAGACGTATCTGGAGGCGATCGCCTAAGAGGCGAGGGTCTTCAAATAGGCGACGATGTCGTCGATCTGCTCGGACGTGAGCTCGTCGCCGAAGTTCTGCGGCATCAGGTTGCCGTAGCCCTGGACCACCTGGGCACCCGGATCGATGATCGAGTTGAGCAGATAGGCGTCGTCGGCGGTGACGAACTCACCGGTCTCCAGAGGGCGACTGGAGCCGGCCAGCCCCTTGAAGGTCGGGCCCTGACCCGGTGTCCCGTCCACCGAATGGCAGCTCAGGCAGCCGGCGAACTCCACCATCTGCTCGCCCCGGCTGGCGGCCTCGGGGTCATCGGGGATCGTGTTGGTCGGTGTCGGGTCGTTGTCACCGCCCCCTGCATCCGGGGCGTCGCCGACGAAGAGTTGCATCGCCAGCCCGAAGGCAAGAACCACCACCAGGGCCAGCGCACCCTCGGTCCATCTCGACATAGCGGTTGAACCGTAGACGGCTCGGGGTAGAAATCCGGGAAGCACGACTCCCACGACACCGGATAGCGTCAGATCCCATGACACCACCGCCGATACCGCCGGATCTCGTCTCGACGAGGGACGCGCTGCACCAGATCGCCTACTTCGTCCTCGCCCCGGCGCGCTTCCGCCGGACCGGGCGAATGGGCCTCGTGCCAACACGGGGAGGCTTCGGGACCCCGTCACTCGACGGGAGGACGCTGCGGGTCGATGGCGACCAACTCGTCGACGAGCGCCCCGAAGGCGTGGCATCGGTGAGGATCACGACGATGGGGGACGCCGTCTCGTTCTTCGACGAGCCGTACGTGGTGGATTGGTTCGATGACTTCGGCGACAAGCTTCCGCCCTATCCGCTGGACCGTGACCTGGGTGTCTCCGTCGATGCGGCTCGCTTCGTCGGGGAGATCTTCGCCCTGGGCGCCCGGGCCATCGAGGGGTTCGCCGCGGTCGTGCCGGGCGGGATCACCGAGACCTGGATCTGGCCCGAGCATTTCGACATCGCCACCGAGGCCGGCGACGAGATGACTGGCGGGAAGGCGAGCTTTGGCGCCTCCCCGGGAGACCATGCCCACGACGAGCCCTACTTCTATGTCTCGGCTTGGGGCGAGATCGACCGCGCCGAGACCTTCTGGAACGACGAAGCGTTCAACGGGGCCAGCCTGGCCTACCGCGACGTGATGGTGGTCGACGACCCCGTGGGGAGGGTGGTCGACTTCTTCATGGAGGGCTTCCGCCTGCTCAATCCGGCCTGACTCCGGCGCCGAGCGACGCCAGGGAGTCGATGAAGCCCCGGGCGGAAGCCCGGATCATCTCGAAGGCGGCTTCATACCCCTCCCTGGGCCCACCGTACGGGTCGGGGATCTCGTCCTCCTCGGAGGAGGGGTCATAGGTCCGGAACAGCCGGACTTTCGCCCTCGCCTCGAGCGAGGGTGCCTGATCCAGCACGTCCCGCAGGTTGGAGCGGTCCATCACCAGGATCACGTCGAACCGGTCGAAGTCCGACGGGCCGAACCGTCTTGCCTTGCCCGCGAGCTCCAGGCCGTGGTTCCGCGCCACTTCCACCATCTGATGAAAGGGTGGCTCACCCAGGTTCCACGATCCGGTCCCGGCGGAGTCGACCTCGATGTCGATGCCCGCGGCCTCTGCCTCGGCTCGCACCGCCGCCTCAGCGGCCGGGGAACGGCAGATGTTGCCGGCGCAGACCATGAGGACCCTCACACCCGAGCTTCCTCGATCCTGCGCTCGGCCAGTTCGACGTATTCGGGGTTGGTGTCGAACCCGACATAGTGGCGATCGGTGGCGATCGCCGCGATCGCGGTGGTGCCCGACCCCAGGAACGGGTCGAGCACGAGGTCGCCCTTGTAGGTGTAGAGCTCGATCAGCCTCCGCGGCAGCGCGACCGGGAACGGGGCCGGGTGCCCGACACGGGTGGCGCTCTCCGGCGGGATCTCCCAGATGTCCAGTGTCGCCTCCAGGAACTCCTCAGCGCTGATCGTCGACTCGTGGGGGAGGTCCTCGGCGGCGCGCTGCTTCGGCTTGCGGGCCCGGTCGAAGCGGCCCTTGGAGAAGACGACGATCCGCTCCGTCACGTCGCGGAGGACGGGGTTCTGGGCCGACCGGTAGCTGCCCCAGGCGCAGCTCCCGCCGGCGCCCCTGGCCTTGATCCACACGATCTCACCCCGCATCAGCATTCCCAGCTCGTTCTGGAGGATGCCGATCACGTCGGCCGAGAGGGATCGATAGGGCTTGCGGCCGAGATTGGCGACGTTGACCGCCATCCGGCCCCCCGGCTCGAGTTTGTCCCGGCACACGGCGAGCACGTCACGGAGCATCTCCAGGTACTCGAGATAGCTGCCCGGGACACCGTCGGACCCGAGGTCGGCTTCGTACTCCTTCCCGGCGAAGTAGGGAGGTGAGGTGACGACCAGGGCCACCGAGTTGTCGGCCACCTGCTCATCCGTCGCCTCCCGGATGTCGCCGCAGAAGATGACGTCCCGGGCCGAGGGTGGGGAGATGCGGTCGTCGTCGGAGATCACCGGTGGGGCGAAGCGCGCATAGAACGGGCGGGCGTCGTGGGACTCCCGCTTCCCCGAGCCGAACTCCGACGTGACCGTGGCAAGCCGCTTCGCCATCGGGGGAGAACATAACCGGACACTGCGCAGGAACTCGTGCACCCGGGAGCCGGCCCGATGTACGACAATCGAGGTGTGCGAGTGGAGATACCTCCGGACCGGCCCCGGGTCGAGATGCCGCTGCTCTCGGGCGGGACGGTTGTCCTGGTGCCCCTGGCGCCGGTGGATCGGCACTACATCGAGGCGGGTTTCGACGAGCTGTCCCCCGAGAGCAGGTACAGCCGCTTCGGCGTCGGCATGGAGAGCCTGAGCAACTCCGAGCTCGAGTACCTGACCAACGTCGATCAGCGTCACCACGTGAGCTGGGGTGCGGTCATCGACGACAAGGGGGCCGGTGTGGGTCGCTACATCGTGGTCGACGGTGACGAGGCCGACGTCGCCATCACGGTGCTCGACCGCTACCAGGGGAGCGGTGTGGGAACGGCGCTCCTGCTCGCCCTCGCCGCCGTCGCCGCTGCAGACGGGCTGCGCAGCTTCCGGGTCGACGTGACACCCGCCAACAGGAGGGTCATCGAGTGGCTCGCCCAGTCGGGCGTCCCTTTGGAGGATGGCGACGACGGGCTGATCCGGGGAAACATCCCGCTCCAGGGCGTGGCCGTGCCCATCGCCGACCAACTGGTGGCGGCGATGGAGGAGTTCCGGGCCTCTATGACCCGGTCTCGGGATCCAGATCCAGAGACGCCGAGTTGACGCAGTAGCGCAGACCCGTGGGCTGGGGACCGTCGGGGAAGACGTGGCCCAGGTGGCTCCCGCAGTTGGCGCAGCGGATCTCGGTCCGGATCATCCCGTAGGAGTTGTCCGGGAGCGTCTCCACCTTCTCGGGGTCCATCGGCTCGAAGAAGCTGGGCCAGCCGGTGCCCGACTCGTACTTGGTGTCCGAGGAGAAGAGCTCCTGACCACAGCCGGCGCACTTGTAGACACCTTTGGTCTTGGTGTCCCAGTACTGGCCGGTGAAGGCCCTCTCGGTGCCGCCCTCCCTCAGGATGTGGTATTTCTCCGGCGAGAGCTTGGACTTCCACTCCGATTCGGTCGTGGGGATATCCGTCTTCTCCATGGTCACTCCTTCCGTCCTTCATTCAACAGGAGGCGGTCCACTAATCGATCGATGAAAACGGCCTGGGCGGGATTGAGGCGGAGCCTGGCCTCGTCGGGATCGAACCAGGCCACCCGGTCGAGCTCGGGAAACTCCCTGCCCCAGAGGGTGAACGTGCCCGGGTTCAGCCGGTCGGGGTCGAAGTCCGCCTCCACCGCGTAGGCGATCACCACCTTCCCCGACTTGAGCCGGGTCTCGCCGAGGGGGATCCAGGGCGGGGGTGGGGCATCCCAGCCGGTCTCCTCGGCGAACTCCCTCGCCGCAGCCGCCTTCGGCTCCTCCCCGCGGCCCATCTCGCCCTTGATCACCGACCAGGCCCCCTGGTCGGCGCGTGCGAAGTACGGCCCGCCCGGATGCCCGATCAGCACCTCCAGGCCGTCGTCGAGTCGATACGGGAGAAGACCCGCAGATCTCATGGCCTCCGACATTACGCTGGCCGCGTGACCGTCCCGGCCACGGCATCGGCCCCCTATTCGGCCCCGTTCCAGGTGGAGCCGCGGCTCCAGTTGGGGCGCAGTGAGCCCCTCGCCGAAGGGGTGAAGCGGGTGGTTCTAGACGAGCTGGAACGCGCCGCCGCCGGCTTCTTCGAGCCCGAGGAGAACTTCCACGACGCAGTGCATGGCGCACGGGAGTCGATCATCCGGGTGCGCTCCCTGCTCCACGTCGTCCGCGACGAGCTCGGCCCGAAGGCCTTCGCATTCGAGGACCGATTCCTCAGGGACACGGCCGGGATGCTCGCCGAGGTGCGCTCGGCGGTGGCCGTCACCGATGCCACCAGCCTGATCCGTGACCTCTACGGCGACTTTCTCGCCGACGGGACCTTCGACGCCACCGTGCAGGGCCTGAGGCGACGACGGGACATCGTGACGCTGAAGACCATGGAGGATCCCCACCTGATCGGCCAGGTGGTCAACAACCTGGAACGGGCGTACAACAGGTACCGGACCTGGCCCGCCGATCCGGACGTCGACTACGGGATAACCATTCGGGACTCCTACGAGGCCATCGCCCCCGGGCTGGGGTCCACCTACGAGGAGGGCCGGCGGCTCATGGTGGCCGCTTACCGGGGCGGCGCCGGTGACGGCTTCAACGAGTGGCGCAAGCGGGTGAAGGTGCTCCGTCACCAACTCGAGTTCCTCATGCCCCTCTGGCCCGAGGTGCTGGTGGGTCTCGTCTACACGCTCGACACGCTGGGTGCGCTGCTCGGGGAGGACCACGACCACGCCGACCTGCTCGACCTGCTCCGCCAGAGGACGGATCTGTGCTCCAACCCGAGGGAGCGCTCGCTGCTTTTCGCTCTGGTCACCCAGCGGCGGTCGGAGTTGAGGCTGGCGTCCGAGATCCTCGGGAGGAGGGTCTACGCCGACCATCCCGACTCGTTCACCCATCGGTTCGGCGAGTACTGGGCCTCACGCGCCCAGGCGCTGGCGGCCCCGCTGGAAACCCTGAGCGTCCACTGATCGACACCCGGTTCGATACCGGTCGCTACCGGGCTAGGTTGCCCGGATGAACACCTTCAACAAGGTGGCGGGCCGTGTCACCGTCACCATCGACGGCGCCACCGTCGCCGACTCCACCGACGCGATCGCCCTCCACGAGGGCAGCCTCCGCACCCGCTACTACTTCCCGAAGTCAGACGTCGACTTCGAGGTGCTCGAGCCGACGTCCACCAGCACGCGTTGCCCGTGGAAGGGCCAGGCCAGCTACTGGACCGCCCGGATCGGTGGCAAGGAGTACCCGGACATCGCCTGGGGCTACGAGGAGCCGCTTCCCGAGGCAGAGGCGATCGCAGGGCGTGTCTGCTTCTACGACGAGAAGGTCGACCTGGAGATCCGTACGACCTAACGGTCGGGGACGTCCCGGCGACGGGTCAAGAACCAATAGGAGACCGCCGCCAGGGCGACCGCGGTCGCCAGGGCCAACGAGAGCGCCGTCGGTCGCGAGATGAGGTCCTTTCCCTGCACCCCATCGGCGGAGCCGAGGGCGATCTGATGCCATGACGTCGGGAAGTACGGTGCGAGACCGAACCGCGCCGAGCCGATGAAGTCGGCGATGGCGAGGACGACGGCGGTCATGCCGGCGATCTCACCCCGACCAATGACCAGGCCGATCAGGACGCCGAGCATCGTGAAGTAGAGGAGACCGGGGATCGGGTGCAGTGCGGCCACGCTCGGCGCCGGGAAGCCGATGTCGATCCCCGCACCGGTGATCTTGCTGTAGATGATGAACACCGCCAGCAGCAGGCCGAGTGTGTACAGGACGACCGTCGCCAGGGTGGAGAGGGTCAGAGCCGATCGGACCCATGCACTCCGGGTCCAGCCGTTGGACAACCCCCAGGCCGTGACGGCGGCGCCCAGCGGGGAACCACCGGTCATCCCACCGAAGAAGAGGGCGAAGAACGCCAGGGCGGCGCCGCCCACGGAGTTGGCCGCCCGCCTCCAGGGGTCCTCCACCAGGCGGTCCACGGCCGCCTGGTGGCTGGCCCGGGCGGACTCGAGCTCGTCCCGGACCCAGGAGAAGTCGACCGGGGCGCCTACGCCGATGCTCATGCTCAGGCATCTCCCATGGAAATCGGTCTCACCACTCTCGAACACGACCAAGGCCTGCTCGAGGTCGTCGACCATGCATCGCGCCCGATCCACCTCTCGAGTCATCCCGGAGAAGGAGTTCCAGATGAGCAAGGCAGACAATGCCACCGGGATCAGGATCCCGGCGGGCGTGATGGAGTTGAAGAGGCCCCTGAGATCTCTCACTGCCCGCCTCCGGTGATGAGGCGGGCCATGGCGATGGCCAGTCGGGTGGTCACGGGGTCACCGTTGTCCG
>JAGFIR010000209.1 GCA_024103415.1 Acidimicrobiales bacterium | reverse complement strand
TGCTCCCTGGCGTCCTTGTGGTACGCCCCCAGGTCGAGGTTGTCCAGGACGGTCATCCCCGGGAAGAGCCGCCGGCCCTCGGGGACGATCGCCACGCCGGCGCGGCAGGCCCTGTGGGTCGGCACGTTGGAGATGTCGACGTCGTCGATGACGATGCTGCCCGACCGCGGTCTGAGGATCCCGGCGATGGAGTTGACCAGCGTCGACTTGCCGGCGCCGTTGGGGCCGACCACGGAGACGACCTCGCCATCGCCGGCCTCGATCGAGACGGACCAGAGCGCCTGGGCGTCGCCGTAGAAGACGTCGATGTCGTCAACCCGCAGCATCGGCACTCCTCCCGAGATAGGCATTGACCACGGCCGGGTCGGTCATCACCTGGGCGGGCGGGCCCGACGCCAGCACCCGACCCTGGTCGAGAACGACGATACGGGTCGCCAGCTGATTAACAACCCTGAGGAGGTGCTCGACGAGGACGATCGAGACCCCCGAACGGTGGATCCTCCGGACCACCTGCACGGCGTTGTCGATCTCCACCGGGTTGAGCCCGGCGAGCGCCTCGTCGAGGAGCAACAGCTTCGGCTTCGTCGCCATGGCCCTCGCCATCTCGAGCAGTTGTCGCTCGTGGAGGTTGACGCCGCCGGGCAGGGCATCGGCCCGATCGGACAGCCCGACGAACCCGAGATGCTGCTCGGCCTCCTCTCGAGCCGCGGCGAGGCTCTTCGGCTCCCGGCCGAACATGATGGCGACCGCCACGTTGTCCCTGACCGTGAGGGAGGCGAAGGGCCGGGGGATCTGATAGGTCCGGGCGACACCGAGATGGGCGATCTTGTGCGGGGACAGGCCGACGGTGCCCACTCCGCCCACCTCGATCGTTCCCGAGGTCGGGGGGAAGAACCCGGAGATCAGGTTGACGAGGGTGGTCTTGCCCGAGCCGTTGGGGCCGACGAGACCGAGGATCTCGCCCTCCTTCACCTGGATCGAGACACCGTCGACCGCCTTCAAGCCACCGAAGTGCTTGCGGACGTCCACGGTCTCCATGACCACCCCGTCGCCGACCGGCACTGGCTCGCCGTCGAGCTCGTCGACCGCGGCATGGTGCTTCGCGCTCCGGGCCGGATCACCGGCCTCTTTCCGCGAAGGCAGGAAGGCGATCACGGCCGCCACGGCCAGACCGATCGCGATCGCCCAGATCAGGTCCGGAACCAGGCCCGTCGTCACCAGCAGAACCGGTGTGAGAACCGAGACGAGGGCGATGGTCCACGGGCGCCGCGTGAAGCGGGCCATCAACCCGTCCGGCGCCAGCAGGACAAGAGCCGCCAGGACGAGGCCGAGGATGATCAGGCTCCACCCCTCGAGGTTCCCTGCCTGGAGGCGGTTCTGCAGGAGCGTGACGTAGAGCGCGCCGACCATGGGCCCCGCCCAGTGACGCCGCCCACCGAGGACGCTGATCACGATCACCATCACCGGAACCCTCAGGTTGAAGGTGCCCTCCGGGGTGACGAACCCGACCTGCATGGCGCTGATCGCCCCCGACAGACCGGCCAGGAGACCCGTGAGGGCGATGGCGTACATCTTGTGGGAGAACGTGGGCACGCCGATCGCCTCGGCCACGTCCTCGTCGTCGTGGATGGCGAAGAGCGCCCACCCGTACCGAGTGCGGCTCATCCAGTAGGACACCGCGAGCGCGAGCACGGCGATCAGACCGCCCGCCATGAAGACGAAGTCCTGGAAGGTGGGCAGGAACGAGGGCACCGGCGGAACCGGGACGATCACCCCCTGCCCCCCGTCGATCGCATCGCTGAGACGGGCCACGGCGAGGAGGATGAACGGCAGTGCCAGGGTGAGCAGGGCAAAGATCTCCCCCCGCAACGATCTGAGCCGGAACGCCACCATCCCCACGATCAGCGCCAGGACCATCGCCAGCAAACCGCCGATGATCGTGGCCATCCACCACGTCATGTCCTGGCGGCCGGTGAGCACCGCCATGGCGTAGACGCCCACCCCGTAGAAGGCGCCCTGGCCGAAGCTGAAGTACCCGCCGAATCCCGAGAGGAGGTTCCAACTGGTGGCCTGCGACGCCCAGAAGAGCACCTGGAACGCCAGCACCATGTAGAAGCCGGGGAAGGCCTGTGAGCCGATGGCGTCCCTGAGGAACGGGAGCACGAGGACGACGACGAGCAAGGAAAGGATCAGGATCCAGCCGCGGTCGCGTCTCAATGTGCCGCCTTCCTGCGGAACAGGCCCTGAGGCCTGAAGATCAGGGCCAGCACGACGAGCGTGAACACGACGAGAGGCGAGGTTGCCGGCGTCCAGACGATGGCCACCAACCCGGAGACGGCACCGACCAGCAGTCCGGCCCACAGCGTGCCCGCCACGTTGCCGATCCCTCCGAGGATGACGATGGCGAACACCAGCCCGACCCATTCCAGGGCGGAGTCGGGAGTGACCGTGCCGCGCAGGGTGAACAGCATGCCGGCGATGGCGGCCGTCGCACCGGAGGCGCCGGCCAGCAGCAGACCCAGCATCCGATGATCGATGCCGAACGCCGAGGCGATCTCACGGTCCTGGCCGAACGCCTGGAGGGCCCGGCCCGCGTAGGTCTTGTCCAGGAAGTACTTCATGGCGACGACGAGAACCAACGCGAACAATGCGGCCATGACCGTCGGCAGCGGGAAGATCAGGTCCCCGATCCGCACCGACTGCGTCGCGTAGGGATTGATGTCGCCCGGGAGTCTCTGGAAGTCGGCGCTCCAGACGTTCTGGACCACCTGGATGATCACGATGAGGAGCCCGTAGCTGATCAGCAGCGAGTTCAGCTCGGAGACCTCGAAGCGATCGAACACGAGATGGACGACCGCCCCGGCCACGAAGAGGACCGGGACGGTCACCAACAGGGACCCGAGCGGGCCGAGCCCGGTGGGCCCGGCCAGCTCGATGGTCAGATATGCGCCCAGCAGGATGATCCCGAAGTGCGCCAGGTTGATCACCCTCAAAAAGCCCCAGGTCAGCGACAGCCCGAGCGCCATCAGGGCGAACAGACTGCCCTGCAGTGCTCCCGAGACGGCAGCCTGGATTTGCTCCAAGATCAGCCTCTAGGTTCTGTCAGCCTCTAGTTGGAGGGACCCCTGAGCGGGGCGGCCGCCTTGTCCTCCGGCCAGACCACCACCCAGTCTCCGTCCTGCACCTGCTTGAGCATCTGGTTCGTCTCCCAGAAGTTGTTCTTCTCGGGATCGAACTCGACATGACCGACGAAGGTCAGGTCGGCCCCGTTCTCGTGCAGGTAGTCACAGATCGCCTGGTGGTCGAGCGAACCAGCGCCCTCCACACCCTGGATCAGGATCTCCCACGCGTTCCACGAGGCTGCGGCCTGCGTCTCGAAGGTCGTGTACGGCACGCCGGCATCCGCAGCCCGGGCCGCGAATTCCTGGGCGATCTCGGCGGCTTCCGCCGAGAGGCCCTCGAGGACGGTGTCGTTCGGCTCGAACATGGTCACCGACAGGATCCCGTAGTCGTTCTCGGCCGCCAGCGCGAGCAGCGGACCGGGCGCCGGGAACAGGGCGAACATCATCGGCGGCAGGTAGCCGTCGAGGGCGAGCATCGCCTCCATGAGGCCATTGGCGTCGACGCCGAGGCCGTTGAGCATGACCAGGTCCGGATCAGCCGACCGGATCTGGGTGGCGATGGCGTCCCACTCGGTGTTGCCCGGCGGGTAGGGGATGTCGGCGACGACCTCGAAGCCGCGCTCGGGGAAGATCTCCAGGGCAGCGGGCTCGTCGACGTCGGGACGGCCGTAGCTGACGAAGGAGACCGAGCCGGACTGGTTGGTCACCACGGCGACCGTCTCGATCCCGTCCAGCGACTCCATGGCGTCGGCCAGCTGATGCGGGATGAACTCGTTCGGCGTGTAGCCGATCGACCACGCCGGGAACTGGCACGAGTAGTTGAGCGTGGGGGCGAGGACCGCCGTGTGCTGTGGCAGCACGAACCCGTGCCGCTCGGCGATGGGCATCGCGGCCTGGATGTTCGGCGTGGCGTATGGGCCGATGATCAGGTCGACGCCCTCCTGGCTGATGAGCTGCTCGTAGAGCGTGGCGACGTTGTCGGTGACCGACTCGTCGTCACGGACGTCCCAGACGACGGGACGGCCGAGGAGGCCACCCGCGTCATTGAGACGCTCGACGAAGAGTTCGCCGGCGATCCGATGGATGACGCCGGTGGCGCCGAAGGCGCCCGTCAGGGACAGGGAGCCGCCGACGACGATGGGATCACCGCTCGGCCCACCGGCGGTGGTGGTGGTCCCACCCTCACCGGCCGTCGTCGTGGTTCCGCCCGCCGCGGTGGTGGTGGTCGCATCGCCACCATCGCCGCCGCATGCCGCCACGATCAACGCCAGGGCGACGAGCAATGAGATCAGTCTCGTAGGTCGCATTTTCAGCCTTCCTCCTGCTCCGGTGGCTCAAAGGCCCGCGCGCCGAGTATATGAATACTGAACGCCGCGCGTCGGATTGTTCACCGGCGCTGGACAGCAGGCCCTTCAGACGTGACCGGAGAAGTCGTGCGGATACGGCGGGAACTGTTTGGCGAGCTCGCGCACCTTCTCCCCGATCCGACCCAACTCGGTCTCGTCGTCTCGTGACCTGAGAGCAGCAGTGATCGCCCGGGCGACCTCGACCGCCTGGTCCTCTTTCATCCCCTGAGTCGTCATGGCCGGGGTGCCGATGCGCAGACCCGACGCCCGATAGGGAGGACGCGGGTCGTTGGGGATGGTGTTGAAGTTGAGGGTGATCCCGATGCGATCGAGAAGCCGGGCGGCATCGCGACCGGTGAGGTCCTGGTCCACCGAGCGCAGATCGATCAGGAAGAGGTGGTTGTCGGTCCCTCCCGAAACCACGCGCACACCTTCGGCCTGGACCGCTTCGGCCATCGCCGAGGCGTTGGCGACGATCTGCTCGGTGTAGTCGTGGAACCCGGGCTGGAGAGCCTCGTGGAAGCAGACCGCCTTGGCCGCGATCTGGGACTCGATCGGCCCGCCCTGGGCGTTGGGGAATACCGCCTTGTTGATCCGCTCCCCGTACTCCTCGCGGGCGAGGACGAGGCCTCCCCTCGGGCCGCGCAGGGCCTTGTGCGTGGTGGCCGTGACGATGTCGGCGTGAGGCACCGGCGACGGGTGCGACTTGCCGGCGACGAGACCGATGAAGTGGGCGGCGTCCACCATGAACACCGCACCGATCTCGTCGGCGATCTCGCGGAAGGCCGCGAAGTCGAGCCAGCGCGAGTAGGCCGAGTACCCGGCGAGCACGATCTTCGGCCGGTGCTCATGCGCCAGACGGCGTACGTCGTCCATGTTCACCCGTTCGGTCTCCGGGTCGACCCCGTAGGCGACGAACTCGTAATACAGACCCGAGAAGTTCACAGGGGACCCGTGGGTGAGGTGACCGCCGTGGTCCAACCGCATCCCGAGCACCTTGTCCCCGGGCTCGAGCAGCGCGAAGTACACGGCCATGTTCGCCTGGGCACCGGAATGAGGCTGTACGTTGGCGTACTCGGCCCCGAACAGCTCCCGGGCCCGATCGATGGCGAGCTGCTCCATCTCGTCCACGACCTGGCAGCCCTCGTAGTAGCGCTTGCCGGGGTAACCCTCGGCGTACTTGTTGGTGAACACGGAGCCCGATGCGGCCATCACCGCCGGCGAGGCGAAGTTCTCCGAAGCGATGAGATGGATGTGGGTGTTCTGTCGCTCCAGGTCCTTCCGGATGAGGCCGGCAATGACTGGATCGACCGTTTCGATCGGGTCCATGGAGATCATGGGGCGAGGCTAGCGGTCAGAGCCGAATCGGCCCCTGGCGGAGGACCACCGGCTGTGAGCCGGTGACGTCGACCACCGTCGACGGCGCCCCGCCGGGGCTCGAGCCGGGCACGTAATAGACCCGATCTCCGAAGATCGCCCTGGCTTCGGAGTCCGTCAACGCCTCGGGCTGACCTGTGAGGTTGGCGGAAGTGACCGAGAGTGGCCCCGCCGCTTCGAGCAGCTCCAGCGCGACCGGATGGTCCGGTACCCGGATCCCCACGGTGCGGGCGTTCCGGTCGCCCACCCAGTCCGGGAGGATCACCCGCGCGTGGACGACCAGGGTGAGGGCCCCGGGCCAATGCGCACCTGCCAACTCGAGGCCGACGCCCTCGATCTGAGCCAGCTCCCGAGCCTTCTCCAGGGAGGCGACCAGGATGCCGATCGGGCGAGCAGGAGGACGACCCTTGAGCTCGAACAGACGAGCGACCGCCTCCTCCTGGAGCGGGTCGACCCCGATCCCGTAGACGGTGTCGGTCGGCAGCCCGACCACACCGCCGGCACGAACGACGTCGACGGCCCGCGCCACCTCGGGGATCACGATCTGACCCCGACCACATACCGGTCACGTCCGGTGAGATCCCGGCGGACCTCGACCTGCACACCGGCGAACAGACGAGGCGCCGTCTCGCCCTGGAACTCCGAGATCTCGATCGCGACCACTCCCCCGG
>JAGFIR010000196.1 GCA_024103415.1 Acidimicrobiales bacterium | reverse complement strand
GCTGGAAGCGGCACCTGCAGATGCAGGCCCGGGTGCTCGAGTGGGTCGAGGATGCCGGCCTCGATGTTCTCGCTGTCGAAGGCCATCGGTCCCCGACCGTGACCTGCGTGGTCCACCCGGAGCCGGGACGCGTGGTCGGGGCGATGGCCGAGCGCGGGTGGGTGATCGGGGCGGGCTACGGCCAGGTGAGCGACCGGACGTTCCGGATCGGGCATATGGGCGACCACACGCTCGAAGAGGTCGACGCCCTCCTCGCCGTGATAGGGGAAGTCATCTGATGTCGTACCGGGTGGTGGCCGCCGACGGCGTCGTCGTCTCCGCTCTCGAGGCTCTCGTGGGCGACCCCGGGTTCGAGGTCGTGGAGGCCTCGGGCACGCAGGTCCTGGAGGCCTTGCCGGGCGCCGCGGGGCTGATCGTGCGGAGCGCCACCAAGGTGGATGCCTCCCTGCTGGACGGGGCCGACTCGCTTCGGGTGGTGGCACGCGCCGGAGTGGGCGTGGACAACATCGACGTCGACGCCGCCACCCGCAGGGGGGTGGTTGTCTTCAACACGCCGTCGGCCAACACCCTTGCCGCCGCCGAGATGACGATCGCCCTGATGCTGGCGGTGACGAGAAAGGTCGCCGCAGCGGACCACTCCGTCCACGATGGCGTGTGGGATCGCGCCTCCTTCCAGGGCGTCGAGCTCTACGGCAAGGTCCTGGGCCTGGTGGGGGCGGGACGGATCGGCCGTGAGGTCGCCGCTCGGGCCCGGGCCTTCGGCATGACCGTGGTCGCCTGCGACCCGTATCTCGCCGACTCGGTGGACGTCGATCTCTGCCCTCTGGAACAGGTCCTCGCCGAAGCCGACGTCGTGTCGCTCCATGTCCCGCTCAATGACGACACCCGTCACCTCATCGACGCCCGGGCGATCGCCTCGATGAAGCCCGGGTCGTTCCTGATCAACGCCTCCCGGGGAGGTGTTGTCGACGAGGCGGCTCTCGTGGAGGCCCTGCAGACGGGTCACCTGGCCGGTGCGGCCCTCGACGTCTACGAGCAGGAGCCGTTGCCCCCCGAGAGCCAGCTTCGGTCGGCGCCGAACCTGGTGCTGACGCCACATCTGGGCGCGTCCACCGCCGAGGCGCAGCGGCGGGTCGCGGTCGAGGCGGCGGAGTTGGTTCACCGCGCCCTCACCAAGGGTGACTACAGCGGTGCGGTGAACGAGGACCGGCTCTAGATCTGCTGGACGATGGCCGCCGTCTCCGGGGCGGCGTCCTCGTGCTCACCATTGTCACGGAACGCCAGCACGGCCAGGACGAGCAGCAAGACGGTCCCGATCCCGATCACCGCGACCATCATCTCACCGAAGGTGATGCGCACGTTCGGGCGGTTGCCCGACAGCGCCGCGAAGCCGAGGATCCCACCCGCGGTGATGATGGCGACCAGGGCGGCTCCGTTGCTGGTCAGGTGGTTGGACTGGATGAGGATGTAGGCGAACGGGAGCACCAGGCCGAGCAGGAGCACCGCACCCAGCGCAGGGACGCTGATGGTGGCGCCGAGTCGCTTGCGGACACTCTCGGTCTCCGCGGCCTCCTCGTCGGCGACAGCTACCGGCGTGCCCAGGAGTTGGGGAAGGGCGGCCGTGAGCGCTCCGAGGATGGCACCGCCGATGATCATCACGATCATCGTGGCGAGAACCGGCAGGTGGACGAACTCGCCCTCCTCGCCGACCGGTGTCGCGATCGAGCCGGTGAGCAGGCCACCGGCGGCGACGCCGAGGAGCAGGCCGACGGCGGCCCCCAGCCACGCCGTGGTCGACTTGCGGCCCGAGAGGGCCATCGCCGGATCGCGCCACGAGGTGGCGGCCCGGGAGAACGAAGCCACGATGGCGCCGAACACCACGGACACGGCCGCGATGGCGATCAGGGCGGCATTCGGTGACACCTCGACGGCGACCGCCGCACCCTCCTCGGGGATGATGGCGGCCGGGGCCCAGGTCATCGAGGCGACGAGGAAGCCGACGACACCGAGGGCCGCGCCGACCCAGGAACCGACCCGGACGGCCGTTCCGACCCGCTTGGCCATGGGCACGGGGTCGAGCTTCGGCTTCTCCTCCTCGACGACCTCCATGACGGCGACCGCGGCCTGTTCGAAGGCGGGAATCGCCACCGGCTCCGGGGCGGCGGGCTCGGGAGCGGCCGCAGGCTCGGCTGCAGGCGATT
>JAGFIR010000163.1 GCA_024103415.1 Acidimicrobiales bacterium | reverse complement strand
TTCGTGACGTCCTTCACCACCGAGCGCCTCGTCGCCCAGATCGGGCTCGACACCGGCACGACGGTCTGGCTCCTCCTCGCCGGTGGGACCGTCGGCGGTCTCGGGTTCTTCATCGGTGGCCGTCTCGCCGACCACTTGGGGAGGAGGGTGACCTCGATTGCAGCGCTGACCCTCGGGCTCGGCGGCGGGATCGCCCTCTACACGGCCACGTCCACCCCCGCCCTGGTCGCTGCGGTCTTCCTCTCCTCGTTCGGGACGTTCGCCCTCGTTCCCGCGGGTGGGGCCCACCGCGCCGAGTTGTTCCCCACGGAGCTCCGTTCCAGGGCGAACACCGCGGCAGCCAACTTCACCCTGGCGGGGGCGTCCGCGGGCCTCCTCGCCGGCACCGCCACCATCGATCTCCTCGGCCTCTCCGGGACGGTTTACGTGCTGGCGGCGGGCGCCGGAGTGGCCGGCCTGATCACCGCGACCCTTCCCGAGACGCTCAGGCGCTGACGGCGGCCGTCGCCGCCGGCCGGTATCGGGCGGCGAGCACCAGCCCCCTGGCCACGAGGAAGACCGTCATCGCCCACCACACCCCCTCGAGGCTGTGACGCAGGGGCGACCACCAGAGAAGCGCCACGGTGACCAGGTTCCCCGCGGCCGTGGACATGGCCATCGTCCCGAATGCGAGCAGGCCGGAGAAGACCCCGTCTGCCGTGAACAACACCGCCCCGACGGTGAGGCTGAGACCGGCGATCGCGGCGGCGGACACCGCCAGCGAGGCCACTTCGGGATCCTCGGTGAGGAGACCGAGCAGGGGCCGCGCCACCCAGATGAAGACCGCGAGGAACACGCCGAGCACGGCGGCCCATCCGAGCAGTCTCCGCACCAGGGAGTCGACCGCAGCCAGGTTTCCCCTGCCCGCCTCCTCCCCCACCAGGGCCTGGGCCGATATCTCCAGCGCGTCCGCCGCCATCATCGACAGGATCCATCCCTGGAAGACCAATTGGTGCGCGGCGATGCTCTCCGGACCGAGACGTGTCGCCGCCGACGCCGCCACGGCGATCGTGAGCAGGAGGAAGGCGCTGCGGACGGTGAGTAGGGCGCCGTTCCGACCGAGGGTGACGATCGCAGGCAGGCTCTCACGGATGCGCCGGCTGAACACCGCCATCCGCCGCCGCCGGATCATGACGAAGAACCATGCGGCACCGACCCACTGGGCGGTGACCGTGGCGACTGCCGCGCCCTCCAGTCCCCAGCCGGCGCCGAAGATGAGCAGCGGATCGAGCACCAGGTTGACGAGATTGACCGCCACGGCGACCCGGAAAGGGGTACGCGTGTCCTTGTGGCCCCGGAACGCTCCGTGGCCCGTGAGGATCATGAGCACCGCCACCGTCGCAAAAGCGCGGATGCGCAGGTAGGAGACGGCAAGTTCCGCCACCTCGTCCTCCGCTCCCATCAACCCGACGAGGGCCGGTGCCAGTGCGTGCACCAGGGCAGTCATGAAGACACCGAGCACCACGACGAGGAATATCGCCGACCCGACGAACCCCGCAGCCTTCTCCGTGTCGCCGAGCCCCAGGGCCCGCGCCACCAGCGGTGTGGTGGCGAAGGCCAGGAAGTTGAAGGCGAAGAAGGCGAAGCTGAGGATGGCGGCATCGACGCCGAGCGCAGCCAGTTCCGAGGTGCCAACCCGTGCCACGAATGCGGTGTCGATCATCGTGAGCAGGGGGTCTATGGCGATGGTGCCCAGCGCGGGGATCGCCAGGCCCAGGATGGCGCGGTCGGTGTCCCGGAGCCGGGGTCGTCTCACGAGGGGGGCACGCGACCTGCGCGGTCGTAGCGACCGGGCCACCGGCAGAGCTCGAAGAGCTCACACTCGCCGCAGAGCGGGCGACGGGCGTCACAGATGTCACGTCCGAACTGGATGAAGCGCATCGAGATCCCCGCCCACTCCCTCTTCGGGTAGACGGCTCTCAGGTCGAACTCGATCTTGGTGGGATCGGCCGACTCGGTGAGACCGAGGCGGTTGGCCACCCGCTTCACGTGGGTGTCGACCGCGATCGCCGGCTCGCCCCACATCTCGGCGAGGACCACCGAGGCGGTCTTGCGACCGACGCCACGCAATTGGACCAGCTCCTCGAGGTTGCGCGGGACCTCGCCGTCGTGCCTGGCGACCAGGTCCTGCGAGAGCTCGATGATCGACCGGGTCTTCTGGCGGTAGAAGCCCGTGGAGAAGATGATCTTCTCGACGTCGGCGGGATCGGCCTGCGCCAGGGCGAACGGCGTGGGGTACTTCTCGAAGAGACGGGGCGCCACCCGGTTCACGTTCTCGTCGGTGGTCTGCGCCGACATCACCGTGACCACGAGGAGTTGCCAGGCGTTCTCGTAGTCGAGTGCCGTGCCGATCTCGGGGTACCGCCGCTTGAGTCGGTTCAGGATCGCCCGCGCGTGCCCGCGTTCGGCGGGCGTGGGGATCGAACCGTCGGACCTGGCACCTGGCATGGCGGGGTCATCGTATTGCGGTTCTAACCTGCCGGTCTCATGTCCCATCCGGCCGCGAGGCGAGCATTACTGGCCCTGATCGTGGCCTCCTTCCTCTTCGGTGCCACGTTCGTGGTGATCAAGTCTGCACTCGACGACATCGACCCGATCTCGTTCGTGGCCTGGCGATTCCTCATCGGCGCCCTGGCCGCAATGGCCATCGCATTCCCCAAGGGGCGTCAGATCTGGAGAGACGGGGCGATCACGGGTCTCGCCCTGTTCGGTGGCTACGCACTCCAGACCAGCGGCTTGGCGGTGACGTCGGCGTCGAACTCCGCACTGATCACAGGGATGTACGTGGTGCTGACGCCTCTGCTCGCCGCCCTGATGAAACGGCGCCCGCCCAATCCCTGGGTGCTCGCCGCGGCTGCGGCATCGTTCGCAGGTCTCTTCCTGCTCACCGACACCGACGGCCTGACCCTGAGCCAGGGCGACCTGCTCACGCTGGGCTGCGCATTCGCGTTCGCCTTCCACATCCTCGCCCTCGCCCGGTACGCCCAACGCCACCCCATCGTCCCCTACACGGCGGTGCAGCTCCTCGTGGTTGCGGTCCTGGCGTTCCCGGTCGCCGCTCTCACCGGCGGGGTCGAGCTTCCACCCACGTCGGTGTGGCCGGCTCTCGCCATCACGGGGTTCGTGGTGGGCATCGGTGCGTTCATGCTCCAGGTGTGGGCGCAGACGGTGGTGGGTCCCAGCACCGCGGCCATCATCCTCGCCGCTGAGCCCGCGTTCGGTGTCGCCACGGCCTGGGTCGTCCTCGACGAGCGCCTCGATGGCGCGGGATGGGCGGGGACCGCCCTGGTGGTGTTCGCCATCTTCCTCGTGGTCACCCGACAGACCGAAGACACCGCCTCAGCCGAAGCGGTGACCCCCGCTCACTGATCGTCGGGCAGGCTCGACTCCGACTCGATCGCCGCCAGTGGCTGCTTCCGGCGCTGCTGGGCGCGGGACAGCTTCATGAGCACACGGATGGCGGCGACCACGATGGCAAGCGCGATGACGAGGATGATTGCCAGCTCGGCTCCGGCGGTGAACGGACGCGGGCAGCTCTCGATGCCGTCGGGGCAGACACCGAGCCCGGTGCCACCCGAGGTCAGGTCGACCAGGATGACCAGTGGCAGCGTGGAGATGGCCACGGCCAGCACCGACAGGAGCAGAACCAGCACCCTGATCACGTTCGGCTTGAGCACACCAAGACGGTAACCAGGACCCGGCTCAACCCCGCGTACAATCGGCTCGTGGCCGCCTACCACCAAGAGGACTTCACCCCTGAGGAGGAGGCGGTCCTGCGGAGGTTCTTCACCAACACCGATCTCCCGGTCTTCGGCCTCATCAATCTCCCTGAAGTCGTCAAAGGCGCCCTCTTCGCGCGCTATTCGCGAAGTGCCAAGTCGCTGCGGCGGCTCTTCCTCGACGAGTTCGTCGCCGATCCCGAGTCGGGTCTCGAAGCCATCGCCCGGACGATGGACGACGACCCCCTGATCGCCACCCGAAAGGCGGAGCAGCTCTACGACCGGATGTTCTTCGAGTACGGGGACGATTCGGTCGCACAGCTCGGGGGGGCCCATCTCGCCTGCGAGCAGGCGTCCAACCTGCTGACCAAGGTGCTGGAGTGGGGGCGGCTCGCCGCCTACCTCGAGCAGTCGACCCGGTACATCGCCTACGACGCCCGTCTCGGCGATCGCTACCGCTACTTCGTCCCCGACGAGATCGCGGCCAGCCCGCTGGCCGACCCCTATGTCGCCCACATGGAGCGAACTTTCGACACCTACTCCCGCATGGTCCAGAGGGCGTTCGACCACTTCGCCGAGCTCCACCCGAAGGAGGAGCAGGATCCGATGTGGGTGTGGCGGTCGACGATCCGCGCCAAGGCGTGCGATGCGGTGCGGGGCCTCCTCCCGGTGGCCACCCTCTCCAACGTCGGGATGTACGCCACGGGCCAGGCCTATGAGATGGCCCTGGTTCGCATGCGGGCCAATCCCCTC
>JAGFIR010000157.1 GCA_024103415.1 Acidimicrobiales bacterium | reverse complement strand
ACATCCGATGTGCCCGGGGGAGTGGTCAACATCCTCACCGGGAGCAAGGATGAGCTGATCCCGTGGCTCGCCGACCACATGGACGTCGACGCCATAGACGCCGGTGGCGCCGCACCCGACCAGGTCGCCCGCATCGAGGAAGGCGCGGTCCACAACGTGAAGCGGATGGTGTTGCCCGGGGAATGGCCCTTGCGGAGCCCCTACCGCATCGCTGCGTTCACCGAGACCAAGACGGTCTGGCACCCCAAGGGCCAGTAGTCGGTTTCCCTCGGGAGGGAGGCGATCAGGTGGTCTGCGTCTCGATCATCGTGACCGCCTCGGCGTAGTGACAGGCGGTCCGGTGCCCGATCCCGTTGCGGTCGATGAGACGCGGGATCTCCTCGATGCAGCGTTGCCGCTCCTGATCGGTCAGTTCGTTGGCGAACTTCGGGCAACGGGTCCGGAAGCGGCAACCCGACGGCGGGTTCACCGGGCTGGGGACGTCCCCCTCGAGGACGATCCGGCGCCGGCTCCGCTCCTTCCTCGGGTCTGGGAGCGGAATGGCCGAGATCAAGGCCTGGGTGTAGGGATGCGACGGGGCGTTGAACACCTGGGATGAGCTTCCGGCCTCGACGATGCGCCCGAGGTACATCACCGAGATGTCATGAGCGATGTGCCTCACCACCGAGAGGTCGTGAGAGACGAAGAGATACGAGAGATCCAGTTCGTCCTGGAGGTTCTCCAGCAGGTTGAGGACACCCGCCTGGATGGACACGTCGAGCGCGGAGACCGGTTCGTCGAGGACGATGAACCTGGGGTTGAGGGCGAGTGCCCGGGCCACGCCGATCCGCTGTCTCTGGCCACCGGAGAACTCGTGCGGGTAGCGGTTGCCGTGCTCGGGGTTGAGGCCGACGATCTGGAGGAGCTCTCTGACCCGTTCCCGGCCGCCCTTGTCCCACAAGCCGTGGATCTGGAGCGGCTCGGCGATGAGGTTGGTGACGGTCATCCTCGGGTCGAGCGAGGCGAAGGGGTCCTGAAAGACGATCTGGAGGTCACGGCGGACGGGCTGGAGCTCTCGTCTGGACATCTTCGTGAGGTCCTGGCCCTCGTACACGACGGATCCGGAGTCGGCCCGTATCAGGTTGAGGAGCAGACGGGCCGTGGTCGACTTGCCGCAACCCGACTCCCCCACCAGACCCATGGTCCGTCCCGGCATGAGGTCTAGGGAGACGCTGCACACGGCATGGACATCGCCGATGTGGCGACGGAAGAAGCCCTTGGAACGCACGGGGAAGTGCTTGACCAGCTTGCGGGCGCGGATGATTGGCTCCACCTTGGTGGTGGTCACACCGGGTGCTGTCGTCACGTCGTCTCCTCCGGGGCGGCGTCATCCTGTCCGGCGTCCTCGTAGGAGGCAACCAGCTCTTCGTCGATGGTGGTCGGCGGGAAGAGGTCGACAGGCTGGGCGCCGATGAGCCTCTCGTGGAAATGGCAGGCGGCGAGTTGGCCGTCGACACCGACCGAGAACAGTTCGGGCTCCTCCTGGATGCAGATCGGCTGGACGATGGGGCAACGAGGGGAGAAAGGGCAACCGGACGGGAGATTCACCAGCGACGGCGGAGTGCCGACGATCGGGGTGAGCCGGTGGGAGCGAGTGGCGTCGAGGCGGGGAAGGCTCCCGAGGAGACCGAGGGTGTAGGGCATCCTCGGTCCGTAGAACACCTGATCAACCGCCCCGGTCTCCACGAGCTTCCCTGCGTACATGACGCAGACGCGATCCACGGTGCCCGCCACCACGCCCAGGTCGTGGGTGATGAGGATCATGGCGGCACCCGTCTCCTGACGGGCGCTGTTCAGCGCCTCCATGACCTGGGCCTGGACCGTGACGTCCAGTGCGGTGGTCGGCTCGTCGGCGATGATCACGTCCGGGTCGTTGGCCATGGCGATGGCGATGACCACCCGCTGTCGCATGCCTCCGGAGAGCTCGTGGGGGTAGGAGTTGGCTCGCTGCTCGGGGTTGGGGATGCCGACGATGTCGAGAAGCTCGACGGCCCGATCCCAGGCCTTCTCCTTGGGAACGTCACGATGGGCGAGGACCGCTTCCGCGAGCTGGTAGCCGATGGTGTAGACCGGGCTCAACGAGGTGAGCGGGTCCTGGAAGATCATCGCGATCTTGTTGCCGCGGACCTTGGAGAGCTCCGCATCCGAGAGACCGAGCAGT
This sequence comes from Acidimicrobiales bacterium, assembly GCA_024103415.1. Classification (GTDB taxonomy): domain Bacteria; phylum Actinomycetota; class Acidimicrobiia; order Spongiisociales; family ZC4RG35; genus ZC4RG35. Next base: position 6,509 of record JAGFIR010000157.1, on the reverse strand, counting down.
TCCCGGCCCTGGAGCTTGGCCGAGCCGGAGATCCGGGCCGTCTTCGGGAGGAGGCCCATGACGGCGAGCGAGGAGACCGACTTGCCGGAACCCGACTCACCCACGATCCCGAGGACCTCGCCCCTCCTCAACTCGTAGGAGACACCACGGACGGCCTGGACGATCCCGTCGTCGGTGGGGAACTCGACGGTCAAATCCTCGACCGTGAGGAGCAGGTCTGTGTCAGGCCAGGGATCCGTAACCACTGTCAACGCCGAACCATTTGCTGCCTCGGGTCCAGTGCGTCCCGGAGGCCGTCTCCGATGAAGTTGATAGTGAGCACGATGAAGATCACGAAGAACCCGGGAATGTAGAACAACCAGGGTCGGGTGAAGACGGCCGTCTGCGCATTCTGGATGAGCAGACCCAGGGAGGTGTCGGGGATCTGGATGCCGAAGCCGAGGAACGACAGGGCCGCCTCGACAAGGATGGCGCTGGCGATCACGAGGGTGGCGTCGACGATGATCACGCCGGCCGTATTGGGGAGGAGGTGGCGGAAGATGATGCGGCCGTCACCGGCTCCCATGGCCCGCGACGCTTCCACGAACTCCTGCTCACGCAGTGACAGGACCATCCCCCGGACCACACGCGCGGTGCTCGTCCAGCCGAACAGGCCGATGATCAGGGCGACGCTGAACCAGGTCGTGCCTCTGGTGAACCCGGCGAGGACCAGTACCACCACCAGGATGGGGATGACGATGATCACGTCGACGATCCGCATCATGACGGCGTCGACGCGCCCACGGTAGAAGCCGGCGATCGCACCCCACGTGGCGCCGATGCCCGTGGTGAGTAGGGCGACCACGAAGCCCACCTTGAGCGTCTGCTGGGTCCCGCGCATCACCTGGCCCATCACGTCCTGACCGGCGCGGGTCGTCCCGAACGGGTGGTCCCAGCTCGGGGGCTGGTCGCTGGGGATGTCCCGATAGATGTTGTGGTCGTACTTCCAGACCAGCGGGCCCACGAAGGCGAAGAGCACGATGAGGATGAACGCGACGAGGCTGGCCACCGCCACCTTGTGACGGAGGAACCTGGTGATGATCATCTGGAACTGGGTGCGCTCCTCGGTGGTGAGCGCCTCCGCGTCACGGAGGGGTGCCTGGGCGGTCTCGAGACCGACGTCGGGTCGCTGGAGCTCAGTCATAGCGGATCCTGGGGTCGAGCACACCGTAAAGGAGGTCGGCGATCAGGTTCGCCCCGACCACCAGAACACCGGAGATGACCAGGAAGGCCATCACGGCGAACGCGTCGTACTGGGCGATCGACTGGGTGAGGAAGGTGCCGAGGCCGCGCCAGCGGAACACCGTCTCGGTGATCACCGCACCGGTCAGTGCCGCGGAGACCGTCAGCGCGGCGAGGGTGACGACCGGGATCAAAGCGGTTCGCAGGGCATGGCGTCGCATCACGACCCGGTTGCGGAGACCCTTGGCCCGGGCGAGGCGGATGTAGTCGCTGTTGAGGACCTCGAGCATCGAGGCACGCTGGTAGCGGCTGATGGCGGCGTATCCGGTCAGCATCAGGGTGAGGGTGGGGAGCACAAGGTGGAGCACCACGTCCATGAAGGCCTCCCATCCCTCCATGCGGTAGTAGAGGGGCGAGGTGGCTCCGAGGGTGGCGAAATTGGTCCCCAGGTTCTGATTGGCCCAGATGCCCGCCTCCTTGACCAGGGCGGCCAACCAGAAGGTGGGCATGGCTAGCCCCAGGAAGCCGAAGAATGTGAGCACGTTGTCGGTGAGCGAGTACTGCTTCACCGCCGATATGACGCCGGTGACGACCGCCAGACCGAGGGCGAACAGGGTGGCGGCCGCGACGAGACGCAGAGTGATGAGGAACCGCTCGCTGATCTCCTGCCCGATGTCCATGGCGCCCTGGGTCGACGGGCCCCACTTGCCCTGGAGGATGCCGATGTCACCCCTGGAGTTGCCGACACCGGTGAGCCACAGCCAGTAGCGCTCGATGGTGGGGCGGTCGAGATAGAGCTGCTCGGCGCGTGCCTGGATCGTCTCTTCGGGCACTGGCGGCACGGCGAAACGCAGCTCCTGGAGCGGGTCGCCGGAGGCGTCGACCAGGACGAACGTGAAGAACGTCGCGGCGATGAGCACGGGGATGGTGACGAGCAGACGCCGCAACACGTATACGAGCACGGCGCGATCCTAAACCCTCGACACGCCGTGTGACCACTCGCTCCGGGTCGAAACCAAAGAGAAAGGGGCCGGGCTGAGCGCCCGGCCCCTTTCGTTCGCCGACTACTTCGACTCAGTTGGCGGCCGCGAGGCCCCAGTTGCCCACGTTGTGGTAGGCGCGGGTGCTGTCGAAGTGGTTGTCCCTGGCGTTGACGAGCTCACGGCCCATGAACGTCAGGTTCATCGTGTCCCACAGCGTCAGCGTGTATGCCTCGTCGAAGACGATGGCTACGGCCTGGTTGGCCAGATCTGCCGCCTCGTCGAGAGTCTCCGCCACGAGCATGGCGCTGACCAGCTCGTCGACCTCGGGGTTGTTGAGACCACCGAAGTTGCTTCCGCTCTCCGAGTTGTAGAACTGGTCGGCCGACGAGGTGAACAGCGGCGAACCGCTCCACCCGAAGATGACCATGTCCCAGTCCGGGGAGACCAGCAGTGCACCCAGGTTGTCCGCGGGGACCGGCTCGACATTGATGCCGATCTCAGCGAGGTAGCTCTGGGTGAGCGTGACGAAGGTGCCACGGTTGGTGTTGGCAGCCGAGAAGCCGAACCGGACGGTGGGCACAGCCTGGCCGTTCGGGTCGGTCAGGGCACCAGCCCCACCGTCCATGCCGGTGTAGCCAGCCTCTTCGAGGATGGCACGCGCCGCATCCACATCACCACTGCCGTAACCCTCGGGGAGCAGGTCCTCGAAGTAGTTGGGGTCGTTGGCCGGGAAGATGGGGTTCTGACGGAACGTCGGCTCGATGTCACCGTAGATACGGGTCCGGGCGTCGGCACGGTCGATGGCCGTGAAGATCGCCTTGCGCAGTGCGGGGTCGGCGAGCGTCTCCATGTTCATGTCGACGTGCTCCCACACGGCGCCACCGGAACCGATCGAGTAGGTGACGTCGTCCATGCCCTGCAGCTGCTGCAGCAGGTCGGCGTCGAAGGACGCCGGCGACGCGCCGTGGATGTCACGGTTGGTCAGAGCCGGGATCCACGAACCGCGGTCCTCGACCAGCTCCTTGGTGACGGTGTCGAGCGTCGGCACGTCACGCGAGCCGTAGTAGCCCTCGTTCGGAACCATGACGACGCGCTCACCAAGGGTGGCGTCCTCGATCACGTACGGACCACCGGACCAGTTCGGCACCGTGGTGTTGAACCAGGTCGAGGCCTCGGCGACACCCTCGGGGGTGCTCAGGTCGAAGCCCTCGGCCTCGGCGATGTGGGCCGGGTAGTAGAGGCCGCCCAGGTAGGCGAACCACTCGGCGTACGGGTAGCCCTCGGGGAACTGGATCATCACCTTGTTGCCATCGGCGGTGATGTCCACGATGTCCTGGGAGCGAGCCGTGCTCGCCGGGAAGCAGCCCAGAGCGCCCTCGGCCGGCGCACCCGTGTCCGGGTCACGCTCGCCGACGAGGCAGTGGTCGGGGTTGCCGCTGGTGAACTTCCACTGGAGGATGAAGTCATCCACGCTCACCGGCGTGGTCGACCCATCCGGGTTCGTCCACACGACGCCTTCCTTGAGCTCGTAGGTGATGGTGGAGTTCTCGTACGTCGGCTCCGACGCGAGGACGTCCATGTTCCACACCCAGTTGCCGTCAGGCATGTACTGACCGAGAGTGACCTGCATGCCCTCTACCGCCTGAACGGCGTAGACGGAGTTGGTCTCGACACGGTTGATGTTCCAACCGTCCCACCTCTGGTCGATCAGGTACACCACGTCACCGCCCTCAGCGCGGGGGGCGCTGTTGCAGTTCAGCGGGTCCTCGTTGCAGGTTTCCAGACCCGGGCTGCCCTGTTGGGGAGCCGTCGTCGTGGAACCCTCACCACCGTCGGCCGTCGTGGTCGTCTGACCCGGAGCCGCCGAGGTGGTGGTCGTGCCGCCGTCGCCGCCGCAGGCCGCGACCAAGAGGCCGAGGACTGCGACCGCGGCGATCCATCGCCACGACCGGTATTTGCTATTCATTCGATTGATCCTCCTGCGGGGGATTTCTTGGGCCGGCGCGCCACGAACGACGCGACCGACGGGCTTAGACCTTACCTGAGGTGATGTCGAACCGCTAGGTAGGAAGTTGTCGCGACCCCCCTGATCGGGCCCCGATCAATTGTCGGCGAGCCACCCCACGAGCGTGTCCCCGATTGCCGTGGGATCGGTCACCGTCATGTGAGTGACGTCCGCCAGGATCTCGAGATCGACGACGGATCCTGCGGTTTGCAGCGCCTCGGCGAACGACTCGCTGAACCGGACCGACACGACGGTGTCGTCGTCGCCGTGCAGGAGCAAGACGGCGACATCGGTCTCCGGACCGATCAGGGACATGGGGTTGCCGCTCGCCCAGAGATCGGGGTCCTCCGAAGGGGCTACACCGAACAGGGGGGCCGCCAGCACACCCAACTGGACGATGTCGTACGGGCCGGCGAGGCCGACGAGACGATCGGCCGTTGCCACCACGGGATCGTCGCATTCCTCGCCGTAGGTGTCGCCGGTCAGAGCCACCACCGCCGCCAGATGAGCCCCCGCCGAGTGACCGATGAGAGTCACCGACCCGTCGGAGGCGGGGTGGTGAGCGGCGTGACGCACGGCGCAAGCGATGTCCTGGATGGCCTGCGGGAAAGAGGGCACCTCGAGGCTGGCCAATCGATAGCGGGTGTTCACGACCAGATACCCGCTTCTCGCCAGATGACGGGCGAGTGGCTCGAGCGACCGCGGTGATCCGGCGACCCAACTGCCCCCGTGGACCAGGACCACCGCCGGGAACGGGCCGGGCCCCTCCGGCACGGAGATCAGGGCGTCGAATCCGGGCGCACTCGAGGTGGTGGTCACGGAGAGGCTCGTGCTGGTGCTCACCGCTACGGTGGTGCTGGTCGTCGGCAACACAACAGTGGATGTCGTCGCAGCCGTTGTCGGGGGAGCGGTGGTCCCGCCCGGCTCACCGGGCAGAGGAGTGCACGCCACCAGGGCGGTGAGGATCAGGACGACCGGGCCTGCGAGCTTGCGGCACCCGGATCGGTCAGGAGATGAGGTCGGCGGCCGCACGATCGACATGCCACTCGACGAGTGCGTCGCCCTCGCCGAGACGGCCGGCGGGGGTGAGCCCGGCGAACGAGTCACGCACTGCAGCCGCCTTGGACTCACCGTGTGCCTGGACCAGGACGACGCGGGACGACCAGATCAGAGGGAACGTGGCGGTGATCCGGAACTCCGACTGCTGGGGCACCCAGTTGGCGACGATCCAGCGGCTCCACTCGTCGAGGGCGGTGGTGTTGGGAAACAGCGAGGCGGTGTGCCCATCGTCGCCGACACCCAGGTGGATCACGTCGGGCCGGCGCCCGGACATCAGGTTGCGGATGGTGCCGTCGTAGTCGGCCGCGGCCTCGTGGGGCTCCATCCCCTCACCCCAGGGCGGGCGGTACAGCCACGCCCCGACGGGGCCAGCGAGCACCTCCGCCGCCATCCGCCCGTTCGATCGCTCGTGATCCGGCGGCACCCATCGCTCGTCCGACACCCAGAGGTCGATCCGCTCCCAATCGAGGGTCATGCCGGAGAGGATCCGGTAGGCGGGAATGGGTGTCGATCCACCGGACAGTCCCAGGGTGAAGCGATCCTCGGATTCACGGGAGAGTTCGGCGATGCGGTCGGCTATCGCGTGTGCGGTCGCCTCAGGTGTGTCGTGAACGACGAGTTGCACGTTGCCGAGCGTAATGGTCGGTCCGCCGTGTGGGTCAGTGGAGCCCCCGGACCCACTGCGACGTCACCCGGGCCAGGTGGTCCGCAGTGGTCTGCTCGGTCCAGCCGCCGCCGCGTGGTGAGTGCGTGGCCCTCTCCATGATCTCGACGGTGGCATCGGGCAGCGGGGCGATGTGCTCCTCGAACAGGTCCATGCGGGCCAGTGCGTCGTTGGTCCCCTGGAAGAAGAGCATCGGGATGCGGATCGAGGGGAACTGGTCGATCCGGAGGTTCTCGGGCCTGCCGGCCGGGTGGAGGGGATAGGCGTAGAGGACGAGCCCGGTCGCCGGGTAGCCGTCGGCGGCGAGGTAGGTGCCCATCCTGCCGCCCATGGACCGGCCTGCGAGGAACAGCCGGTCGACCCGTGACGCCAGGTAGTCCGCAGCGGCCCGATGACACGCGAGGAGCCGGTCTCTGTGGTCGGGGCGGCGCCCACCCCTCTCGGTGTACAGATAGTTGAACGTCAGGACCCGCATCCCGTGGGCGGCGAGGGCGTCGCGCAGTGTCGCCATGAAGGGGTGGTCCTGATCGGTCCCGGCCCCGTGGGCCAGGAGGATGCCGTCGGGGCCGTCTCCAAC
>JAGFIR010000132.1 GCA_024103415.1 Acidimicrobiales bacterium | reverse complement strand
ACAAGGAGATACGCGCATGTGCGGAATCGTCGGTTACGTAGGCCCGCGTCAGGCCGTCGACGTCCTGCTGCCGGGGCTTTCCCGGCTCGAGTACCGGGGTTATGACTCCGCCGGAGTGGCCCTGGTGCGCTCCGATTCGATGGATGTGATCAAGACCGTCGGGAGGATGGCGGACCTCACCGGGCTGGTGGGCAAGGAGTCTCCCGCCCCCGCCCACGCCGGTGTGGGTCACACCCGCTGGGCGACCCACGGCGCCCCCAACACCGTGAACGCCCATCCCCATCTCGATGACAACGGTGACATCGTCGTCGTGCACAACGGGATCATCGAGAACTGGCGCGCCCTGAAGAGCGAACTGGCCGCGAAAGGGCACCGCTTCGTCTCCGACACCGACACCGAGGTCATCGCCAACCTCCTCGGAGAGATGTCCGACCTGCCTCTGGTCGAAGCGGTGCGACAGGTGATGTTGCGCGCCGAGGGCGCCCTGGCACTGGCGGTGATGCGCCGCGGTGAGCCCGACGTCATCGTCGGTGCCCGCCGCGGATCTCCGTTGGTCGTCGGTCGTGGCGATGGAGAGAACTTCCTCGCCTCCGACATCCCGGCGTTCCTCGAGCACACCCGGGAGATGATCGTGGTGGACGACGACCGGGTGGTCGAGGTTCGTCCCGACTCCGTGCGCGTCTTCGATCTGGAGGGCAACGAGATCGAGCCGGAGCATCGCAAGGTCGAATGGGACCTCGAGGCGGCCGAGAAGGGCGGGTTCCCGACCTTCATGCTCAAGGAGATCAACGAGCAGCCTCACGCCATCGCCGACACACTCCTCGGGCGCGTCACGGGCTCGGGCCGGGTCGTGTTGCACGAGCTAGAGGTCGACGAGGACGTGCTGCGCTCCATCGACAAGGTCTTCGTGGTGGCCTGCGGCACCTCGTATCACGCGGCGATGATGGCCAAGTACGCCATCGAGCGCTGGACCCGTCTGCCGGTCGAGATCGACATCGCCTCCGAATTCCGTTACCGGGATCCGGTTCTCGACGACCGTTCGCTCGTGATCGGGATCTCCCAGTCGGGCGAGACGATCGACACCCTGGCCGCCGTCCGGTACGCCAAGGCGCAGGGCGCTCTGGTCATCGGCGTCACCAACGTGGTCGACTCGGCACTGGCACGGGAGTCCGACGCGGTCCTCTACACCAGGGCGGGGCCTGAGATCGGTGTGGCCGCCACGAAGACCTTCACCACCCAACTTGTGGCGATGCAGTTGCTCGGTCTCTATCTGGCGCAGGTGCGCGGCGCCATGGATCCGGCACGGGTCGAGATGCTGGTGGGCGAGATGATGCGTCTGCCCGAGCAGGTCCAGACCGCAATCGCCTCAGGCGCGGAGATCGAGCGGCTCGCCAGGGTGTGGGGCGATGTCAGGGACTTCTTCTTCCTGGGTCGGTCGGGTGACTTCCCGGTGGCGATGGAAGGGGCGCTCAAGCTCAAGGAGATCGCCTACGTACGCGCCGAGGGATATGCCGCCGGCGAGATGAAGCACGGCCCGATCGCCCTCATCGAGAAGGGCGTCGTCGTGGTCGGAGTCGCCACCGACAGTCACGTGCGCGCCAAGACGCTCTCCAACATGGAGGAGATGAAGGCCCGGGGCGCCACGATCGTCCTGGTGGCCGAGGAGGGTGACGATGTCGGCGACGTGGCCGATCACGTCATCCGGGTCCCGCCGGGCCCGGATCTCATCTGCACCGTCACCGCGGTCGTGCCCCTGCAGCTCCTGGCGTATCACGTGGCCACGGCGAAGGAGCTCGACGTGGACAAGCCGCGCAACCTGGCGAAGACAGTGACGGTCGAATAGCGCTGTCCCGGCGCCTGACGTCGCCTTCACTGCCCGCGGTCATGTCCGACTGCGCGTGATGTTTTG
>JAGFIR010000121.1 GCA_024103415.1 Acidimicrobiales bacterium | reverse complement strand
AAAGCGGTGACCACCCCGATCTCGAAACCCGACATCTCCACCTCCTACGTCCTCTGCGGGACATCGTGACTGAGGGGTGTGACAGATTCCTTTGACGGACGAGAAACGCCGCAGGATCAGGACGATTTGGACGCCCGCGGCGAGCCTTCCACCCACTCCCTGATCTCCTCGGTGTGCTCGCCGAGGGCGGGTGGCGGGGTCGGAGGACGGGAGGGACCTTCGAGACGGATCGGGCTGCGCACCATGGGGATGCCTCCCCGCACCGGGTCGAGGATGACGTCGACGACCGACCGACCCTCCTCGGACTCGAAGACCTGATCGATCGTGCGCACCGGGCCAGTCGGGACGCCGGCCGTATTGAGGACCTCGACCCAATGGGCCACGGACACGGTCCCGAACACCTGGTTGAGCTCGTCGACCAGCTCCGCTCGGTTGACCACGCGGTCGGCATTGGTGACGAAACGGGAGTCGTCCTTGAGCTCGGGGCGGCCCACCACGTCGCAAGCCGACCGGTATTGCTTGTCCGTCGCCGCCGCCATGACGAACCACCCGTCCGACGCCCGGAACGCCTGGTACGGCGCGATGTTCGGATGGGCACTCCCCTTGGCCTTGGGGACCACTCCCCCGATCAGATAATTGGCTGCCTGGTTGACGAGCGCCGCCAGGCTCGACTCGAACAGTCCCACCTCGATCCTCTGGCCTTCGCCGGTCTCCGAACGCGCCCGCAGCGCCGCCGTGATGCCGGTGGCGGAGTACAACCCACAGATCACGTCGAGCATGGCCACGCCCATCTTCACCGGCTCGCCACCCTCCTCCCCCGTGATCGACATGAAGCCCGACACCGCCTGCATCTGGAGATCCACCCCCGGGAGGTGGCGGGCCGACTCGGCGAGATAGGCCGGCATGGAGCAGTAGACGACGGTGGGATTCAGGTCCCGCACGGTCTCGTAGCCGAGACCCAGGCGGTCCATGACACCGGGCCGGAAGTTCTCCACCACAACGTCCGCCCGCTCGACGATGCCCTTCGCCACGGCCAGATCGTCGGGGTCCTTCAGGTCGAGGGCGATCGATCGCTTGTTCCGGTTCACGGACAGGAAGTAGGCGGCGTCGTCACCGGCGAAAGGCGGGCCCCAGTGCCGGGTCTCGTCGCCCCGCCCGGGCTCTTCGATCTTGATCACGTCGGCGCCGAGGTCGGCGAGGATCATCGTGCACAGCGGGCCGGCGAGGATGCGGGTGAAGTCGGCGATGACCACACCTTCGAGCAGAAGTGACATCATCACGAAGATAAACCCCGGTCACCCCGACCCGGTTGCACCCCGTAGGCGAGCGACCTCCTCGATGACCGCCTCGTACTTCCCGATGATCTCTGGAAGGTCCTCAGACCGTCGCCGGATTTCGGCCTCCACGACCGAGAAGTCGACCCTGTCGAAGGTGGCGTAGACCAGGCGAACGGCCTCGTCGAAGGTGACCGTCGTGCCGTCGGTCGATTGCAGCACCCGGTCGACGATCAGGGACGCCAGGCTGATCACCCGGAGGTACTCGCCTTCCGCGAGCCGGACCGAGACCGTGTTGCCGTCGACGGTCGTGTCCGGGAACTCGATCAGCCAACGCTGCCCGTCGCCGAACACGTACTCGAAGTGATCGCCTTGTATCTGTGTGAGGCCGAGCGCGATCAGCGCCGAACGGTCTGACTCGTCGAGATAGGCGCACATGTCGATGTCCGTCGGGACATACATCTCCGTGTAGA
>JAGFIR010000098.1 GCA_024103415.1 Acidimicrobiales bacterium | reverse complement strand
AGTACCGGAGCAGGTTGGCGCCGGAGTAGTTGTTGAACGCACCGGTGATGTCATCCGTCGTGTACTGCACGAAGTGCGAGTTGCCATCGGGCAGCGGCACGAAGGTGTACATCTGGATGTCGTGCAGGAACCGGTTGATGTTGTCGGCGCCGTCTTCGTTGCCGAAGAAGACGCTGGCATCCGTGTTCACAAGCTCGACACCGATCCCGATCTGCTCCCAGTAGCTCTTGATGAGCTCCTGGAACGTCTGACGGACTGCGTTCGTCGACGTGTGGTACGAGAACACCAGCTCACCGAACTCCGGGTGCTCCCGGGTCCCGTCACCGTTGGAGTCCGTGTAACCCAGCTCGTCCAGGATCGAATTCGCCTGGTCGATGTCCTGGGTCAGGCACCAGTTGTGCGTCGGGGAGTTGGTCGGTGGCCAGATGCTGCAGATCGGCTGACCGGCGACGCCGTAACCGACTTCCGTCAGCTCGGTCCGGTCGATCGCCAGGGACAGGGCCTTGGCGAACTCCGGATTGTTGTGGAACACCGGGTGCGGGTTGTTCCCGTCCATCCACTCCGAGGGCGGTTCGCTGCTCGGATCGGTCTGGTTCAGATTGAGGTGCTCGATGTTGGCCGCGAAGCCGGCTTCGAGGACACCATTGCCCGCAGCGACCATCGGCTCGAGGACGGCCGGAGCCACCTGGAGGTTCCAGGCGTAGTCGGCCTCGCCGATCTCCAGAACGGAGCGAGCCGCGGCCTCGGCGTCACCGCCACCCTTGATGGTGACCGTGCCGAAGAACGGCTTGCCGTTGGCGAAGTCGCGGTAGTTCTCGTTGACCTCGTACTCGACCGTGTCCTCGAAGACGAAGTTCTTCACCTTGTACGGACCCGTGCCGATCGGGTAGTTGTTCTGCTCGGTGCACTGGTCGGCACGACCGACGCACTCTTCCATCTGGGCCTTCTGCAGGATCGGGCTCACCGCACCGACGAACGGGACGTACGGGTAGGGGGTCGGCTCCTCGAAGTTGACCTTGATGGTGCGCTCGTCGACGGCCTCCACACTGGCCACACCCGCGAACGAACCCGACTGCGTGCAGCCGGTCTGCTCGTCGGTGCAGTACTCCCAGGTGAAGACTGCGTCGTCGGCGGTCACGGGCGTGCCGTCAGACCAGACCAGGCCCTCCTTGAGGGTCCAGGTGATGGACATCAGGTCTTCCGCGACACCACCGTTCTCGGTCGTCGGGACTTCTGCCGCGAGCGCCGGGACGATCTCAGTGGTTGGACCGAAGAACGCCAGGGGCTCGAGCACCATCGACGCCGCCATGGTGTCCTTGGTGCCGTTGGAGAGCATCCCGTTGACCAGCGACGGGGCCTGCCACATGAGCAGCTGCAGGTGTCCACCCTGCCCCGCCTCGCCGCCGGGCTCGGTCGTGTCAGTGCCACCACCGGTGGTCGTGGTCTGACCCGAACCCGTCGTCGTGGTCGTGGTCGTACCGTCTCCGCCGCAAGCAGCCAACACCAAGGCGAAGGCCGCGAGCAGCGCGAGCCAGGTATATCTCTTCATTTTTCTCCTCCAACGTCGGAACGTTCGTTTCCGACGCCCGGCCAAGATAACACCGGGGGTGTTGGCGCGGTTGAGGAATCCAGGGTCTCTTTGAGCCCGTTCAGGGCTCGCGGCGCCACTCCTGGATGTTCCAGTACTCTGCATCCCAGCCGTTGAGATCCCCGACGCCGGCGATTTGGTTCCGGAACGCCGAGACCGACCCGCGGTGGACCAGGGGGATGACGACGCCGTCGTCGATCAGGATGTCGTTGAGCTCGATCGCCAATTGGATGCGGCGCTCCGGGTCGGCGGTGAGCCTCATCTCGTCGAGGAGGGTGTCGAACTCGGGGTTGTGGTATCGCATCGAGTTGGCTCCGCCGTATCCGTTGAAGCGACCCGTCATCTCCTCGAGGGTGTATCCCTCGAGCTGGACCTGCGGGTCGGGAAGTGACACCGGCGAGGTGAACATGAACACGTCCGCAAGACCCCTCACGAACGAATCCGGGCTGGCCCCGGTGCCGTCGAAGAAGACGGCCGCCGGGGCGTGACGGAGGTTGGTCTCGATGCCGAGCTCCCTCCAGTAGCCCTGAATGAGCACCTGGAAGTCCTGTCGCACCTCGTTGGTGGACGTGATGAAGTCGATGACGAGGGGAAGGCCCTCGTGCTCCCTGATCCCGTCCCCGTCGGTGTCGACGATGCCCGCCTCGTCGAGAAGGGCCTTCGCGCCTTCGAGATCACGGGTGAGACACCAGTTGTTGTTGGGTGAAACGGCCGGTGGCGCCATCCACACATTGCATGCCGGCCTGCCCGCGTCGCCATAGCCGACGTCCACGAGCTCCGAGCGGTCGATCGCCATCGACATCGCCCTGGTCAGAGCGGGGTTGTCGTGGAAGAGGGGATGGGGGTTGGTTCCGTCCAGATACTCCGACCTCATGTCCGGGTCGGGGTGGCGGTTGTTGGCCTGCATCAGGTTGAGGTGCTCGAGGTTGGCCGCGAAACCGGCCTGGACCCTGCCCTCACCCTTGGAAGCCATCTCCGCCCTGATCTCCGGGGCCATCTGGAGATTCCATGCGTAGTCGGCGGCGCCCTCCTCGAGGACCGTCCGAGCCGCATCCGTGGCGGTGCCCCCGCCCTTGATCTCCACCGTGTGGAAGTACGGCTCGTCGCCCCGGTATTCGGGGTTGATCTCGTAGAGGACCGTGTCCTCGTGACGGAACTCCTTCACCTGGTACGGCCCCGTCCCGATCGGCTGCTGGTTGGCCTCGACGCAGGTGACCGCGGCCGCTCCCATGCACTCTTCGAACTGGTCCTTCTGCAACACGGGGCTCTGGGAGGAGACGAAGGGCACGTACGGGTTCGGTGTGGGTGCCTCGAACTCGATGCGGAGGGTCGACCTGTCCACGGCGATCATGTCGGCGACGCCGGCGAAGTGCGTGGTGAAGACGCATCCCGTTGCCGGCTCCACGCACCATTGCCAGGTGAAGATCAGGTCCGCGGTGGTCACCGGTGTCCCGTCGGACCAGACCACGCCTTCCTTCAGCTTCCAGGTGATCGAAGTCAGATCGCCGGAGACGCCGCCATTGGCCACGGTCGGGATCTCGTCGGCGAGCTTGGGGACGTAGGAAGCGTCCGGTGCGATCGCGGCGAGGGGCTCGAGGACGAGCGAGCTGGCGAGGACGTCCTTGGTGCCCGCCGACAGATAGGGGTTGGCCGTCGACGGCGCCTGCCACTGGAGGAGGCGGAGGTGCCGGTCGTCATCGTCGCCCCCGTCGCCCGTGCAGGACGCGAGCAGGGCCAACGACGTGAGAAGGAATGTGAGTCGTCTCAAGGTCGAATAACGCTGGAAGCGAGGGCCAACTTAACCCAAGCCGACGCGCTCCGGGATCGGCGTCACTCGGCGAAGTGGCAGGCGACCCAGTGACCCGGCTCCAATTCGCGGAAGGCGGGCACGTCGACGCGGCATTTCTCCTGCACCATCGGGCACCGGGTGCTGAACACGCAACCGGACGGGGGGTTCGCCGGGCTCGGGATGTCGCCCTCGAGGATCACCCGTCGCCGGTTTTCCTCGACGTCCGGGTCGGGCACGGGCACGGCGGAGAGCAGCGCCTGGGTGTAGGGGTGCTTGGGTTTGGCGTACATCTCCTCCTGGGGCGCCAGCTCCATGATCTTGCCCAGGTACATGACCGCCACCCGGTCGGCGATGTGCCGGACCATCGAGAGGTCGTGGGATATGAAGAGATAGGTGAGGCCGAGGACGTCCTGCAGGTCCTCGAGCAGGTTGACCACCTGCGCCTGGATGGACACGTCCAGTGCGGCGATCGGCTCGTCGCACACGATGAAGTCGGGGTTGAGGGCGATCGCCCGGGCGATCCCGATGCGCTGACGCTGACCGCCGGAGAACTCGTGCGGGTAGCGGTTGGCGTGCTTGGCCTCGAGGCCGACCAGGCTCAACAGCTCTTCGACCCTCTGCCGGCGCTCGTCGCCGGTGGCGACGCCGTGTTCCCGCAGCGGCTCGGCGATGATCGATCCGACCGTCATCCGCGGGTTGAGCGATGCGTGGGGGTCCTGGAACACCATCTGCATCCGGGGGCGCAGCTTGCGCATCTTCTCCGTGCTCAGCGTGGTGAGCTCCGTCCCTTCGAAGGTGACCGAACCGGCGGTGGCCTTCTCCAGCTGGAGGATGGTCCGCCCGGTCGTCGACTTACCCGAGCCGCTCTCGCCGACCAGGCCCAGGGTCTCCCCGCGGAAGATGTCGAAGTCGACACCGTCGATCGCCTTGACGGCCCCCACCTGGCGGCGGAATACACCCTGGTGGATGGGGAAGTGCTTCTTCAGGCCGCGGACGCCGCCCAGCACCTCACGGGCCGGGACGGGTGCCGGGGTCTCGGAGACGGCCTCAACCGTCACCTTCGACCACCTCCAGCCTGGCCCGGTTCCCCGGGTCGTACTCGGTGTTGCGCTCCAGGTCCCAGAAGCAGGCGACACGTCGTCCGGGGGAGCGCTCGATCAGCGGCGGGTTCTCCTGACGGCAACGGTCGAACGCGTACGGGCAGCGCGGGGCGAAGCTGCAGCTCTCGGGCTCCTGGTACAGGTTCGGCGGCTGCCCCTTGATGTTGACCAGCTTCGAGCCCTTCTGGTCCACCCTGGGAACCGATCCGAGCAGCCCTTCGGTGTATGGGTGGAGCGGGGTCTTGTAGAGGGGTCGGACGGGGGCCTCCTCGACGATCTGCCCGCCGTACATCACGATGACCCGGTCGGCCAGACCGGCGATGACCCCGAGGTCGTGGGTGATCCAGATGACCGCGGTCCCCAGTTGCTCCCGGAGGTCCCGGACGATCTCGATGATCTGGGCCTGGATCGTGACGTCGAGGGCGGTGGTCGGCTCATCGGCGATGATCACCTGGGGCGAGCACGCCAGGGACATGGCGATCATCACCCTCTGCCGCATGCCGCCCGAGAGCTCGTGCGGGTAGTTGCGGAGCCGCTGCTTGGCCGCCGGGATCCCGACCAGCTCGAGCAGCTCCTGGGCCTTCTTGGGCCTTTCCTTCTCGGGGATCGAGGTGTGGATCCGGAGGGCCTCCTCGATCTGGAACCCGATCGTGAGGACCGGGTTGAGCGAGGTGAGGGGGTCCTGGAAGATGAAGCCGATCCGCCCGCCCCGGACGCTGCGCAGGTCCTCGATGTCCATGGAGAGGAGGTCGCTGCCGTCGAAGATGGCGGTGCCCGACTCGATGACGCCGGGAGGCATCGGGATGAGGCGGAGCAGGGACATCATCGTCACCGACTTGCCCGAGCCGCTCTCGCCGACGACGCCGAGGAACTCGCCCCGGTTCAGCTTGAAGCTGACACCGTTGACCGCATGAACCACCCCGTCCTGCGTGTGGAACCGGGTCTTCAGGTCGTTGACTTCCAGAACGGGCGTCGTCACAGGCGAAGCAGAGTAACGCGAAACGGCCTGGCGCGTCCGGTGTCCGGGGGTATCTGTCACCGGCCCGTGATACGTTCCCGCGGTGGACGCGTTGGCCTCTTTCGCCCCCGCCACCAGAACCTGGTTCGAGGAGACATTCCCGGCCCCGACCGCGGCGCAGATGCGGGGCTGGCCTGCCATCGCGTCCGGTGAGCACACCCTGATCCACGCACCCACCGGGTCGGGCAAGACGCTGGCCGCGTTCCTGTGGGCACTCGACCGGCTCATGGTGGAGCCCGGGCCTCCGAAGGAGGCCCGCTGCCGGGTCCTCTATGTCTCTCCACTCAAGGCGCTGGCCCACGACGTGGAGCGCAACCTTCGAGAACCGCTCCGGGGGATCGCGACGGCCGCGGAACGACTGGGTCTCGAACCGCCGGGCGTGACCACCTTCATCCGCACGGGAGACACGCCGGCCACCGAGCGGCGGCGCATGGAGCGCCAGCCTCCCGACATCCTGATCACCACGCCCGAGTCCCTCTATCTGATGCTCACGTCGGGCGTCCGCAACGTCCTTCGCGGGGTCCGTTGGGTGATAGTCGACGAGGTGCATTCAGTCGCCGGGACCAAGCGCGGTGCCCATCTCGCCCTCACCCTCGAGATGCTCGAGGAGGTGACCGGGTCCCCACCTCAGAGGATCGGGCTCTCCGCGACCCAGCGCCCCCTCGAGGAGATCGCCCGCTTCCTGGGCGGCGGGAACGTCGAGGGCGACACCTGGAAGGCACGACCCGTCACGGTCGTCGACGTGCCACCCGACCGTGAGCTCGACCTCCTCATCGAAGTGCCGGCAGATGACATGGCGAGGCCGGGTGGGGAAGAGGCCGCGGGTGACGCCCGTTCGATG
Organism: Acidimicrobiales bacterium; assembly: GCA_024103415.1. GTDB lineage: Bacteria > Actinomycetota > Acidimicrobiia > Spongiisociales > ZC4RG35 > ZC4RG35. The sequence goes on along the minus strand of JAGFIR010000098.1, from coordinate 1,033 downwards.
TGGACCGCCATCTACCCCCGTCTCCTCGAGCTGATCCTGCAGCGTCGGAGCACGATCGTCTTCGCCAACTCGCGACGACTCGCCGAGCGCATCTGCAACGGGATCAACAACCTCGCCGGGGAGGAATTGGCCCGGGCCCACCACGGCTCGGTGTCGAGAGAGCAGAGGCTGGAGATCGAAGCTGCGCTCAAGGGCGGGGAGCTGCGGGCAGTGGTGGCGACGTCGTCGCTCGAGCTCGGCATCGACATGGGGGCGGTCGACCTCGTCATCCAGGTCGAGGCCCCGACCTCCGTGGCCTCCGGCCTGCAGCGGGTGGGGCGCGCCGGGCATCAGGTCGGTGGGGTCTCCGTCGGGCGGATCTTCCCCAAGTACCGCGGCGACCTGCTGTCGGCCACGGCGGTGGCGCACCTCATGGCCGAGCGCCGGGTGGAAGAGACCCGCGTCCTCGCCAACCCGCTGGACGTCCTCGCCCAGCATCTCGTGGCCCAGGCGGTGGCGTTCCCGGGTGTCACCGCCGACCATCTCTACGAGGTGGCGAGACGGGCCGCGCCGTACTCGGACCTGGGTCGAAAGCTCTTCGACGCCACCCTCGACATGCTCTCCGGGCGCTACCCGTCCGACCTGTTCGCCGGTCTCCGCCCCCGGATCAACTGGGACCGGGAGTCGGGAGAGATCACACCTCGCCCCGGCGCGCGGCACATCGTGGTCACCAACCCCGGGACCATCCCCGACACCGGCCTCTACCAGGTCACCCTTCCCGATGGCTCGAAGGTGGGTGAACTGGACGAGGAGATGGTCCACGAGAGCCGGGCCGGCGACACGTTCCTCCTCGGCTCCACCGTCTGGCGGATCAACTCCATCGGTCACGACCGGGTCGAGGTCGAGCCGGCGGCCGCCGACACACCGGGCCGCATGCCGTTCTGGAAGGGCGACATGATGGGCCGGCCCGTCGAGACGGGCCGCGCCATCGGGAGGTTCGTCCGCGAGGTCGCCACGCTGGGAGAGCGTGCGGAGGCGGTGCTCACCGAGCGTT
>JAGFIR010000093.1 GCA_024103415.1 Acidimicrobiales bacterium | reverse complement strand
ACTGGATGTACAACGGCGAGCACGCCCTGGTCATCTTCGACGACCTGTCCAAGCAGGCCGTCGCATACCGGGAGATCTCGCTGCTGCTGCGTCGTCCCCCGGGTCGTGAGGCCTACCCCGGCGACGTCTTCTACCTGCACAGCCGTCTCCTCGAGCGCTGCGCCAAGCTCTCGGACGAGCTGGGTGGCGGGAGCCTCACCGGTCTCCCGATCATCGAGACCAAGGCCAACGACATCTCGGCCTACATCCCGACCAACGTCATCTCGATCACCGACGGCCAGTGCTTCCTGGAGACCGACCTGTTCTTCCAGGGCATCCGCCCGGCCCTCAACGCCGGTGAGTCGGTGTCCCGTGTCGGTGGTAGCGCTCAGATCGGGGCCATGCGCAAGATCGCCGGCCCGCTGCGTCTCAACCTGGCGCAGTTCCGTGAGCTGGCCGCCTTCGCCGAGTTCGGGTCGGAGCTCGACGCCGCGTCGCTCGCCCAGCTGGAGCGTGGCCGCCGGGTCGTCGAGGTCCTCAAGCAGCCGCAGTACTCCCCGGTGCCGGTGGAGGAGCAGGTCCTCGCCCTGTACGCGGTGACCGAGGGTCACATGGACGACATCCCCGTCGGCGACATCCGCAGGTTCGAGAACGAGCTGCGACGCTTCTTCCGGGACCGTTTCAGCCACGTCCTCGCCCACATCAAGGACACGGGCGCCCTGCCCGAGGGCGACGCCCTCGAGGAGGGGATCAAGGCCTTCAAGGGCACCTTCGAGACCAGCGGATCCGAGGAGCTGTAGGACTTGGCGAGCGCCGCCCTCCGCGACACCAGACGCCGCATCAAGAGCGTCCAGGCCACCGCAAAGATCACGCGGGCCATGGAGCTGATCGCGGCGAGCCGCATCCCCAAGGCCCAGGCCCGGGTGACCGGTTCCAAGCCGTACACCGAGAAGCTGATCGAGGTGATCAAGAACGTCGGTGCGGCGGGGGCCGGGGGTCATGCCCTGTTGGAGCGACGCGATCCCAACAAGGTGGGCGTGCTCGTCGTCGCCTCGGACCGCGGTCTGGCGGGCGCCTACGCCTCCAACATCATCCGCATGGCAGAGACCCGGATCGTCGAGTTGCAGAGGGAAGGCCGGGACGTGTTCATCTACGCCGTCGGCAAGAAGGCCCAGGGCTACTTCCGCTACCGGGGCTATCGCATCGAGCAGACCTGGCTCGGTGTCACCGACACGCCCGGGTACGGCGACGCCCGTGCCATCGCCAGGACCCTGATGGCGGCGTACGGTGACGGCCGGATCGACGCCGTCGAGGCGTTCTACACCAAGTACGTGTCGGCGCTGACCCAGGTCCCGACCCAGGTCGAGATCCTCCCCATCACCTCACCGGAGATGACCGAGGAGGAGAGTGCCGCCCGGGTCACCTACGAGTACGAGCCCTCGCCCGACGACATCCTGGCCAGGCTGCTTCCGATGTACGTCGAGGCCGTCGTCTTCAACATGCTGCTCGAGGCCTCCGCGTCGGAGCACTCGGCACGCCGCCGGGCCATGAAGGCGGCGACGGACAACGCCGAAGAGCTGATCCGGGTTTTGAGAGTTCAGGCCAACCGGGCCCGCCAGGCCGAGATCACCACCGCCATCACCGAGATCGTCGGTGGAGCGGAGGCCCTGGTGGGATCCGACAAGTGACGAGAAACGGAGTCGTGTTATGAGCGAAGCCAAGGGGCGCATCGTGAAGGTGGCAGGCCCGGTGGTGGACATCGAGTTCCCGCCGGACGGCCTGCCCGAGATCCTCAATGCCGTGGAGATGGAGTTCACGGTTGCCGGCGAGACGAGAAAGGTGATCGCCGAGGTGGCGCAGCACCTGGGTGACTCGAAGGTTCGCGCCGTTGCCATGGCTCCGACGGACGGCCTGGTGCGTGGCACCGAGGTCATCGACACCGGTTCGCCGATCACGGTCCCGGTCGGTGACCAGACGCTCGGTCACATCTTCAACGTCTGGGGCGAGTCTCTCGATGCCCCGGACCTCGATTTCTCCGAGCCCCGCTGGCCGATTCACCGCAACCCGCCTTCGTTCGAAGAGGTCGAGCCGCAGAACAAGGTCTTCGAGACCGGAATCAAGGTCCTCGACCTGATCTGCCCCTACCTGCAGGGCGGCAAGATCGGTCTGTTCGGTGGTGCCGGTGTCGGCAAGACCGTGCTCATCCAGGAGATGATCAACCGGGTCGCCACCCAGCACGGTGGTGTGTCCGTGTTCGCCGGCGTCGGCGAGCGCACCCGTGAGGGGAACGACCTCTACCTGGAGATGCAGGAGACCGGGGTCATCGAGAAGGCCGCTCTGGTGTTCGGCCAGATGGACGAGCCACCGGGGGTCCGGCTCCGCGTCGCCCTGTCGGCTCTGACCATGGCCGAGTACTTCCGTGACGTCCAGAACCAGGACGTGCTCCTCTTCATCGACAACATCTTCCGGTTCACGCAGGCGGGCTCCGAGGTGTCCACCCTGCTCGGGCGCATGCCCTCGGAGGTGGGTTACCAGCCGACCCTGGCTGACGAGATGGGCTTCCTCCAGGAGCGCATCACCTCCCTGAAGGGCCGGTCGATCACCTCGATGCAGGCGATCTACGTCCCCGCCGACGACATCACCGACCCGGCGCCGCACACCGCGTTCGCCCACCTCGATGCCACCACGGTGCTCTCCCGTCCGCTGACGGCCCTGGGCATCTACCCGGCGGTCGACCCGCTCGACTCCACGAGCCGCGCCCTCGACCCGCAGATCGTGGGGGAGGAGCACTACTTCGTCGCCACCGAGGTCCAGCGGATCCTGCAGCGCTACCGCGACCTGCAGGACATCATCGCCATCCTCGGTATCGACGAGCTGTCCGAGGAGGACAAGCTGGTGGTGGGTCGTGCCCGCCGCATCCAGCGGTTCCTCGCCCAGCCGATGTTCGTGGCCGAGCAGTTCACCGGTCAGCCGGGCATCTACACGCCGCTCGAGGAGACCATCGCCTCCTTCAAGGCGCTCATCGAGGGTGAGATGGACCACTTCCCGGAGCAGGCCTTCTACATGGTCGGCGGTCGGGAGGACGTGGAGCGTCGTGCGGCCGAGATGAAGGACGAAGCTGCTTGACCGTATCCCGTACCCCGTACCTCGTACCCCGACTGATCGACGGCGAGAGAGGTCGGAGAGATGGCTGAGGCGTTTCGAGTAGACGTCGTCTCACCGGAGGCCACCGTGTGGAGCGGTGAGGCCACCATCGTGGTGGCCCGCACTCCTGATGGTGAGTTGGGGATCATGGCGAACCACGAGCCCCTCATGGGCGCCCTGGTCACCGGCCCGGTCGAGATCGAGCCGGTGGATGGTCCCAGGGTCACCATCGGCGTTCACGGTGGGTTCATCCAGGTGCTGGACAATCAGGTGACGCTGCTCACCGACCGGGCGCGTATTGCCGAGGGCACCGACGAGGCCAAGCAGGTGGCGGCTCAACTCGCCCAGGCAGCAACTTCCGAAGACTGATTCAGCCGGCGAGCCGCTCTGTGAACAGGCCGAACGCCTCCTCGACAGGCAACCGGACGAACCTGGTCTTGACGATCGGGTCGACGGTCCTTGCGATTCCCTTCTGAGTCAAGGGTTACAGAGACGCTGGCTAGCGTCGGGTCATGGATCTGATCGAGTGCCGTCTCTGTCCCCGGCTCGTCGAGTGGCGGGAGCGGGTGGCCATCGAGAAGCGTGCGGCGTTCCGTGATCAGGAGTACTGGGGGCGACCGGTCCCCTCGCTGGGCGACCCCGAAGCGCCGGTCCTCATCGTCGGTCTGGCGCCCGCGGCGCACGGGGCCAACCGCACCGGTCGCATGTTCACCGGTGACCGTTCCGGTGACTTCCTCTTCGCCTCCTTGCATCGGGTCGGATTCGCCAACCAGCCGACCTCCACCCACGTCGGAGACGGTCTCGAGCTAACCGGTCTCCGCATCACCGCCAGCGTCCGCTGCGCCCCGCCACAGAACCGGCCGACTCCGGAGGAAGTTGCCAACTGCTCCCGCTGGCTCCTCCCGGATCTGGCCAACCCGGCCGTTCGGGTGATCGTGGCCCTCGGGGGTCTGGCGTTCGCCCGGGTCTTGAAGCACGCACCGGGTCTCGGCTGGGAGGTGCCCCGGCCCAAGCCTGGCTTCGGGCACGGAGCCGAGGTGCGTCTCGGTGCCGGTCCGACCGTGCTGGGCAGCTACCACCCGTCGCAGCAGAACACCTTCACGGGTCGGCTCACTCCAGAGATGCTCGACGGGATATTTCTGCGTGCTCGTGAGCTCGCCGCTTAGTCGGTTTCGGAGGCCTCCACCGGCGTCAGTTCCAGTGGCCGGGGGAGGGCGGCGGGGTCGACGACCCAGAAAGCGGTGAGACCTTCGCCGTCGAGCAACTCCGTGGCGACGGGGCTGGCCGTCCGGTCGACGTGCTCCTCGAGCAGCGAACGGAGCAAGGTCAGCTCCTCATCGGTCGGTCGGCGTGCGGCAGGGGCGGTGTCGGCGAGACGTCCCTTGAGACGCAAGCCGGGATCCCAAACGAAGGCGACGCCGCCGGTCAT
>JAGFIR010000062.1 GCA_024103415.1 Acidimicrobiales bacterium | reverse complement strand
GGCGCCTTCGAGCATTGGCGACACCCGGACCAGCGCGCCGGTCATGCCCCCGGCGGCCTCTACCGCCGGCATTGCGTGCCGTGCGATGTCGGCTCGAAGGAGCCCCTCCATCTCGACCGAGAGACCGTCGATCACCCGGGCCTCCCAGTCGTCGTCGGCACCGCGCAGCCTGTCGATGAGCCTCGGCGGCCTGGCTCGCGCCCACTGCCGCTCGGGATCGGGCTCGATGGTTGGCGCCGCGGCAAACGCCCTGCCAATGGCGTCGACCCGGGCCGTCACCTCCTCACCGATCCGGTGGATCCGGTCGGCGAGCGCCCTGGCCTGGGTCACCGTGTTGGTGAGGACACGACCGGTGACCTCGGCCTGGTGGTCCCGCTGCTGTTTGGCGACCTTGAAGAGACGGCGCTGCAGTTCCCGAACCGCCGGAGAGGGAACATGCTGAGCACCCGCCGGGAGATGATGCTCGGGCACCCGCACCGGGGTGACATCGAGACCGGCGGCCCGGAGACGGGCTCCGAAGTCGGTGACGACCGCGCCTCCACCCGGCCCGAGACGGTTCACCACCGGGATCACGGTGGCCCCTCGTGACGTGGCGCGGCGCAGGATCTCCCACGGGACGGCGTCCGCATAGCGACTGGCCGAGACCACGAAGATCACGATGTCGGCCCGATCGATGAACGACTCGGCGATCACCCGATGTTGGGTCGAGGTGGAGTCGATGTCAGGCGTGTCGACGAAGGTCATGTGCTCGAGGACAGGAGCGCCTCCGACCACAACCTGCGCCTCGCCGTCCCCCTTCGCGGCCTCACCGTGCGCGAGGTCCCCGGCCAGGACCAATGGCCTGGCGGTGGTGGGGCGGATTGCACCGGCGACCGTGAGGTCGAGGCCGGTCAGCGAGTTGACCAGGGTGGACTTCCCCGACCCGGTCGGGCCGGCGAAGACGACCACGAGGGGTGCCTCCGGCTGCTCCAGCCTCGGTATCAGGTAGTCGCGCACGGCACCGGATATCCGGTCCCGGTTGATGGCGACGTCCTGGTGGCCCAGCACATCCGCGGCCCGGAGGTCGAGGCCTTCGACGGCCTCTGCGAGCCGGGTCAGAGATTCGACGAGATCATGCGGTGTGGCTGGCACAGGTGAGATTGTGCCACGCCGCGTGGTCTCAGCCGGTCCAACCACCCTCCGGCCGGTCGAACCACACATGCACCTGTCCCGTCCCGGTGGCGTTCTCGTAGTCGGAGAACATCACACCGGGAGCGATGCAGTCGGCTCCACCAACTGCGCCGAGCATCATCAGGTAATGGCCGAAGCCACCCTCGGGGTTGACGGCCATGTACTCGTCCATGGTCTCCACGATGCGGCGGTGGTCACCCTGTCTCATCCACTCCAGACGCTGTTCGTCGGCGGCTCGGGCCTCGGGCGTGATGATGTGGACGGGGTCGGAGGCCTCGTGCTTGGGCAGCTCCTTGAGCGGCCAGAACGTGTGGCTCATGCCCCCCGACGCCAGGACCACGACACGCCGATCGAGACGGCTCACCGCCTCCCCGATCGCCTCACCCATCGTCAGGAAGTCGTCGGGCTCGCCGGTCTGGACCACCGACACCGAGACGACCTTCTCGTCGGTGTGCAGGTAGTGGAGCAGGTTGACCGTGGCGTAATAGACGGGCAGGTACTCGTCGTCGCTGGCGTGGGTGGGGGTGCCCAGCTCCTTGCCGAGCTGGGCGGCGAGATGGGCGAGCTCGGGGTCGCCGTCGTAGTCGTACGGGACGCCCGACATGCCTCTGGGGAGCTCCGAGGAGGTCATCTTCCCGGAGCGGTGCTCGTGTGCGCTGAGCACGTGCTCGACGGTGGTGAACCAGTGGGAGTCCACGATGACGATGGTGTCGGGACGGAGACGGGAGAAGACCTCGTCCTTGAGGCGGATCAGACCGGGAACGAGGCTGATCTCCTTGCCCTCGTTCAGCTCGTAGCGGACCTCTTTGGGAAGCATGATGGTGGGGGCGTGGCTGATCAGCCCGGCACCGACGATCTCACCCATGTGTCACTCCTCCGTTCGAGTCGCTGCGCGGGCCAGCCTACCGCCCCGGGTATAACCTGACCCCAGCACCATGCCTTCGGAGCGTGTCGAGATCTCGTCTGTGGCGGTGTCCCCCGATCACTACATCGGCGGACGCAGGGTCGCATCGGAGCAGACCTTCGAGGTGCGATCTCCGCTCGACTGGGACTGGAAGCTCGCCGACGTGGCCCGCGGTGACGCCCTGATCGCAGATCTGGCGGTCACGGCCGCCGCCGAGGCGTTCCCCGAGTGGGCAGCCATGGGCCCCAAGGGCAGAGCCGAGGTCATGCATCGTCTGGCCGACCTCATCGACGACAACATCGCCGACCTCGCCATCGTGGAGTGCGTCGACATGGCCATGCTCCTGGAGAGCCTCGAGGCGCGAGTCATCCACCGGGGAGCAGAGAACTTCCGGAACTACGCCGATCTCGCCGTGGCATATCAGGAGCGGGTCTGGTCTTCCAAGGGCACCCGCAACCGGGTGCAGCGCATGCCCGCCGGACCGGCGGTGATCATCACCCCGTGGAACGCGCCCTGGCTGCTCGCCACCTGGAAGATCGCCCCGGCCCTTGCGGCCGGGAACACGGTGATCCTCAAGCCCGCCGAGTGGTCTCCCCTGAGCGCGTCGCTGCTGGCCGACCTGGCGCATCAGGCGGGGTTCCCGCCCGGCGTGCTCAACATCGTTCAGGGGATCGGCGAGGAGGTGGGTGCCGCCCTGGTCAAGGACAAGAGGGTCCGCCGGATCTCGCTCACCGGATCGCCGGAGACCGGCCGCCTCGTCGGTGAGTCGGCAGCGGTCAGCCTGACCCCCTTCACCGCCGAGCTGGGCGGAAAGGGGCCGCTGATCGTGTTCGCCGATGCGGACATCGAAGCTGCGGCGAAGAAGGCAGCAGGTCAGTACGACGACGCCGGACAGGTGTGCCTGGCCGGGACCCGGATGCTGATCGAGCAATCGATCGCGTACGACTTCCTCGAGTTGTTCCACCGCTACACCGACGCCCACGTACTCGGTGACAGCCGGAACCCGGCGACCACGATCTCGCCCCTGATCCACCCCGACCACATGCGCCGGGTCGAGGGCTTCGTTGAGCGGGCGCGCGAGGCCGGTGACCGCGTGGTGCGGGGCGGCGAGCGCTGGAAGGACGATGGCCTCTGGTACCTGCCCACGCTGGTCGAGCCCAAGGACAACTACTCGGAGATCGTCCAACGCGAGGTGTTCGGGCCGGTCCTCACCTATCAGACATTCTCCGACGAGGCGGAGGCCGTCGAACTGGCCAACTCGACCCGCTACGGGCTGTCGGCGATCATCTACACCGGTTCCGAGGACCGGGCCCAGAGGGTCGGATCGGCGGTACGAGCGGGGACGATCTGGGTCAACACCTTCCTGGTCCGGGATCTCACGGCACCGTTCGGCGGGATGGGCATCTCCGGCATCGGCCGGGAGGGCGGCGACTACGCCCTCGACTTCCACTCCGACCTGAAGACACTTCAGATCGCCGAGGGCACTACTTCCTGAGCGTCGTCCCCTGACGCCAGGACACGCCCACCCGGTGGTAGTAGCCGCCGATGATCTCCAGGGGCTCCAGATAGGCCAGCTCGTCCCAGGGCGAGTCGAAGACGTCGAGCTGCGCCTCCCCCGCCCACACGTCGGCGACCTCGCCGTCGTACCCGCGCATGGTGACCATCTCGTCCACCGCCATCGACCCGTCGGACTCGATGGCCGGCCAGCGGCGGTCGTGGAGCATGGGATGGGCGTTGACGAACCCGGGTGAGGGTGCCGGCTCGGTGAGGGTCACGACCGCCTCGGCGATGCGTCGGCCCGCCACCGTGAGGGTCGCGCCGAACCGGCCACCGGGCTCCAGCCGGGGGCCGGCCCGGCCCACGGTCACGGGCCGGGTCATCCAGATGTCCCCGAGCTTCTTGGGGTATCCCTGGTGGTAACCGCGGACGAGAGCGAAGTCCTTGTCCACCCAGATGAACGGGCTGCGTGACCAGTCCCGGTCGTCCCAGCGGCAGCGGATGACGGCAAAGCACTCCTTGTACTGGCTCTTGTAGGGGTCGAGCAGTTCGGAGAAGTCGTCCCCACAGCTCTGCCAATCCGCCCAGATCAGCGCCACCGCCCCCGGGTCGTCCTCTGCGAGCTCGGCGCCCTCGGGCAGCATCTCGGCGACCCGGTCCGGATGGGTCCGGTACTCGACTGTGATCATCTCGCCCGAGTAGTGCCAGGGTGGCGAGGGCACGATCGACGACCGGCCGGTGGGCGTACGAGGGAAGAAGAAGCCCTCCATCACAGGAACGGGAGGTACTCGTTGAGCTCCCAGTCGGTGGTCCACCGGTTGTACCGGTCCCACTCGGCCCGCTTCACGGTGACGAAACCGTCGATGTACGCGGGGCCGTATGCCTCGACCAGATCGGTATCGGCCTCCAGGGCGTCGAGCGCCTTCTCCAGCGAGTCGGGAACGACCACGTCGGTTGACGCCCGCTCGATGCAGTCGAGGGTCTCGGCCTCCGGGAGCGGGTAGCCCTTCTCGTAGCCGAGCAGACCGGCGACCAGCACTGCGGCGATCGCCTGGTGCGGGGTCACGGAACCGTCACCCATCCTGTGCTCGATTCGCGTCCCCTTCCCGCGCGCCTGGGGGACCCGGACGGTGACACCGCGGTGGTCGTAGCCCCAGTTCGCCCAGTAGCCGCACAGCGACCCCGGCTTGAGACGCTTGTAGGCGTTGACGGTCGGGGCCATGAGGGCGGTCATGCCGACGTGGTGGTGGAGCAGGCCAGCGATCACCGACCGGGCGATGTCGCTCAGGCCGTCCCCGGTCGACTCGTCGGCGAAGACGTTGTTGCCGTCGTCGTCGACCAGCGAGAGGTTGACGTGGAAGCCCGAGCCGCCCCGGCCGTTGATCGGCTTGCCGAGATAGGTGAGGAGGATCCCGTGTCGGGCGGCGATCTCGCGGGCCATCACCTTGAAGAGGAAGGTCTGGTCCGCCGCCTCGAGGGCGTCGGTGTAGGCGAGGGTGAGCTCGAATTGGCCGTTGTCGTACTCGCTGTTCACCGACTCGAGCGGCAGACCGGCGATGCGGGCGGTCTCCATGATGTCGTCGATCGTCCCGCTCGGATCCACGGCGGTTCCCGTCCCGTAAACGTAGGCGCCGGGGGTCTCGATGGGCTTCCACCCGCCATCAGCGTCACGTTCGAACAGGAACCCCTCGAGCTCGATCCCGACCTTGGGATGAAGGCCGTGGCTCTTCCACCTCTCCACCACGTCAACGAGGACGTTGCGGGGCGACAGGGGCACAGGCTGTCCGAGACGCTTGATGTCCGGGACGACCACACCGGTCGACTTCTCCCAGCCGGGCCGGACGTTCTCCGGGTCGAACACGGCGTCGCAATCGGGGAGCCCCTGCCAGAACAGAGCCCCGTCGTGCGGGGTCATGTCGCGGTCGAAGCCGAGCGTGAAGAGGGTGAGGCAATGCGCGGTTCCCTTCGCCGCGTGTTCCCGCGGGAGGTACTTGCCTCGGGCGAGCCCGAGATGATCGGGCCAAAGGAGCCGGACCCGGTCGTAGTCCAACGTCTCTCCTGTGTCGGGTGTGCGGTGATCGTAGATGCGGACACCTTCGCGCACCACGACGATTACCTTCTGGGTCGACGATGACAGATCATCTCGAGCCGGACCGGGCGACCAGGGAAGAGTGGAACCGCCTCGTTGCCGGCTATCTCGACGACTGGCTCGACGGGGCGACGGAGATGGACGCCCACGCCGGGGACCTCGATCAGGCGACACTTGAGCGTCTCCGACGCCCACCACAGGAGGGCGGTCGTGACCCCGAGGACGTCCTCGCCGATCTCGACACGGCAGGCCAGGCGGGCATCCTCCACCCTTCGGGTGGCCATCTCTCCTACATCCCCAACGCCGGCCTCTATTCAGCGGCTCTCGGCGAGTTCCTCGCCGCCGGTCTGAACCGGTACACGGGGATCGCCGGGGCAGCACCGGGCTTCTCCGCCATCGAGCACGGTGTCGTCGACTGGATGACCTCGTTGTTCGATCTGGGCCCGAGCGCATCGGGTTTGCTGCTCTCGGGCGGGTCGATGGCCAACTTCACCGGGGTGGTGACCGCGCGCACCACGGTCCTCGGTGACGACTTCGGGAAGGGGAAGATCTACCTGACCGGCCACACCCATCATTCGGTGTCCAAGTCGGCCCGTCTAGCCGGGATCCGATCGGACCAGATCGTGAAGGTGCCGGTGGACGAGAACCGAAGGTTGGACACCGTGGCCCTTCGCGAGATGATCGCCGCCGACCGGGCTGCCGGTGACCGGCCCTTCCTGATCGTGGCCTCGGCCGGGACCACCGACACGGGGTCGGTCGACGATCTCCATGCCGTGGCCGACGTCGCCGCGGAGGAAGAGGTCTGGCTCCATGTCGACGGTGCATACGGCGGCTTCTTCATCCTCACCGACCGGGGCAAGAAGCGTCTCGACGGGATCCATCGGGCCGATTCGATCGCGGTCGACCCGCACAAGGGGCTGTCACTCCCGTTCGGCGTCGGGACCCTCCTGGTCAAGGAAGAGTCCGCCCTGGTGGACGCCCATCTGGGTCGCGGCGCGTACCTCCGCGACGAGGACCAATACATGGGGATCAGGGACATCGCCTCGCTCGGTCCCGAGTTGAGCCGCCCGTTCCGGGGACTGTCGGTGTGGCTCCCGCTTCAGTTGCACGGGGTGGCGCCCTTCCGGGACGCTCTGGATCGCTCGCTGGATCTGGCGGAGCACGCCTATCAGCGTCTGGCCGGGATGCCCAGGATCGAGAAGGTCTGGTACCCGGACCTGTCGATCGTCGCCTTCCGCTTCGAAGACGATGAGATTGGCAGGAAGGCGATGGAACGGGTCAACTCCGGCCGCAGGGTCCACCTCTCCCCAACAATGATCGAAGACCGCTTCGTCCTCCGGATCGCAGTTCTCAACCGGCGCACGACACGCGAGCACGTCGATCACGCCATCGACTTGATCGCGGAGACTCTGGGCTAGGGAATCGGCGGGAAGCTTCGAACTGGCCGACCGGCTATGGCCCGCGGGTGGTGGGTTTGCGGAATCTGATTCGTCCGTGGTCGGGGTGGCGGTAGATCTCGTAGCCCCATTGGTGGACGACGACGTGGTGGTGGAACCAACACAGGAGAATCATGTCTTCGAGGTTGGTCTCCCCACCTTGTGACCAGGGTCTCAGATGGTGTGCTTGCAACCGGTGGCGGGAGTTGCAGCCGTCAGCACCGCACCTCCCCCCGTACTTGTGGAACAACGCTTTCGTCTGTGACTTGGTGGCCAACCGGTGTCTGCGGCCATACCGCATGTACTCGCCGTGTTCGGTGATCCCGTACACCTGGGTAGCGGTATCCCCACACAGGACCGCCTCCAGGGCACGCCGGCCCACCTTGACGCCTGATTCGAGGACCACACCGGCCTCCCCATCGGTTTCGGCAGCTTCTCGGGCGGTGACGAACACCGACACGTCCACCTGGGGAGCCTCAGCCCCCATGCACAGTTCCACGAGGGCGGTCGCCTTCTTCCACCCAGCCGACAACAACCTCTTCTCTCCCGGAACCTCAGGGAGCTGGTCGGCGAGTTCGGTCAGCGTCTTGTCAATGACCTCTCCCGCATACGCATCCACCCCACCCCACAACCGCCACGACGAATCATCCAAAGAAGGCTGCAACACCAAGAACCGGTCATCAACCGACCGCTCCTCCTCAGCCGCCGTCAACCTTGCCTTGCGGGCCGCCTCACGGAACAAACCCGCCACATCCCAGTCGAGACCGAGACCGAGATCCTCTGGGATCCGGGACAAGGCTTCGACCCGCCGGAACGACACACCATCAGACAGCGCCCCACGCAGGTCGGGACGGTCGGCGGTGCGCCGCATCAACCGGACCAGACCCCGTGCATCCTCCAGGGTGGTGTCCAACACCAACCCCACCCACTCCCCCAACGTCCGGCACCCATCCCCCGTGTGGACCTGACGCCGGTCCAACTCCTCCAAGAACTCGAGCTGCACCGCGGCGAGCCGGGACCGTTCCTCCTCAGCCGAAACCAGCAGCCGTTGGAGATCGTCAGTCGATGTCCTCTCCCATCCCATAACACCAACATACGACCCCCGTGTGACAGATTCCGGAGGCGGCGGAAGCTATGAGATCTCGATCGGGAGGTGCTTGATCCCCCGAATGAAGTTGGACCGCAGGCGGTCCGGCTCACCCACCCGGTAGGAGCTCACCCGCGAGAAGAACTCCTCGAGGAACACCCGCACTTCGAGTCTCGCCAGGGAAGCCCCGAGGCACACGTGGCGCCCCGTGCCAAACGTGACGTGGGGGTTCGGGTCACGAGTGATGTCGAAGCGATACGGATCGGTGAACACCGACTCGTCGAAGTTGGCCGACGTGTACCACATCACCACCTTGTCCCCCTGCTTGATGGGGACGCCCCCCAGTTCGGTGTCCACGGCGGCAGTCCGGCGGAAGTGCATGGTCACGCCCGAGGCCCGCAGTATCTCCTCGGTCGCCGCCTCTGACATGCCCGGGAGATCGGAGCGCAACAGCTCGAGCTGTTCGGGTGCCTCCTGGAGGAACAACAGTGCGTAGGAGATGGTGTGCCTGGTCGTCTCGTTGCCGGCGACCATGAGCAGCGTGAAGAAGTTCTTGAATTCGAGATCGGTGAGCGGCTCGCCGTCCGGTTCGGCGGTGAGGAGCGTCGTGATGATGTCGTCCTTCGGCTCCGCCCGCCGTTTGAGCGCGATGTCCTCGGCGTAGCGGAAGACGTCGATGGCGGCCGGCGCGCGGAAGGGCAGCAACCGGTACTCCTCGGTGTCCACCTTGTCGATCACCACCGGCGTGTACTCCGGATCGGCGTTCGAGATCATCTGATCGCCCCACGCCACCATCTGTCCGGCGTCCTCCTCGGGGATACCGAGCAGACGGCAGAGCATCCGGATCGGCAGCTCCCGGGCGATCTCCGTGACGAAGTCGAACCGCTGCTCTGTCAGGACCCGGTCGAACACCACCCGAACCAGCCGCCGGAACGCCTCCTCGTAGGTGGCCACCACTTTGGGCGTGAACCCGGGCTGGACGAGACGGCGAAGACGGGTGTGCTCCGGGGGATCGAGCTCCATCATCGACCGACGCGCCTCGAGTTCGTCGGGGTCCATCTCTTCGATCCGGATCCCCCGGGACGCGGTGAATCGGTTGTAGTCCCGGCTCGCCTCGATGACGTCGGCGTGCCGGGTAACGGCCCAGAACCCGGAGCCGTCGGTCTCGTCGATCCACGCCACCGGCTCGGTCTCGCGCAAACGCTGGAAGGTGCCGTGAGGGAAGCCTTCGACATAGGTGTCGTGCGAAGTGATGTCCGCGTGGGGATCGGCTGCAACCCCGGTGCGAAGGATCTCGGCCATCGGCGGCCAAGTTAGACCACACCGCCGGAACATGGAGCCGGGCTCCTAGCGTTACACCTCCCATGGTGACCCCGGAGACCTACGGCTCCGACCCACCCGGCAAACCCGGGACCCGGTTGGTCCTCCTCGGGGTGCTCGCCCTCGCGGCTGGGCTGACGGCCATCCTCGCTCTCACCCAGCCCGATCCGCCCGTCACAGCAGACGGGTCGACCACGACCTTCGTCCCGGAGGTGCCGGTCACATCCCTCCCGACCACCCACACCGTCCCATCGTTCGACGTCTCCCAGATCCCTACAGGTCCACCCGTCCAATGGGTGGCCAGCGAGTCGTTCGTCGGGCGGCGCGTCATCGACGCCGTGGCCGTCGGGGGCTTCTTCTATCTCTTCACCACCGACCTCCCGGGCAATGTCGGGCTCGACACCTGGGTTTCGTCCGCGGACCACGGCTGGACACATCTCGGCTCGCTCGACGACGAACCCCTCGAGATCGTGGGGGTGATCCACACAGGCGATGGCTTCGTCGCCTTCGGATCGGACACCCGCCAGCAGCCCGCCATCTGGCGATCGCACGATGGCATCGATTGGCACCAGTCAGAGCTTCCTGTCGCAGAGACAGACGGCCGTCACTGGTTCGAGAGGACCACAGGAGTTGCCGACGACGTGGTCCTCCTCCTCGCATACGAGTTCAGCAATCCCCTGGTCGATGCAATAGCCGATGCGGTGGCGGATCGCTATCCGGGGTTCGAGGTCTATTGGGATCCCGAGGCCCTGGATCGCGGCGGGGTCATGGCCGTCGGGCCACTCGGCATCACGTTGGAGCCGATGAGCCTCGACGATCTCGGCCTCGACCTGGACGGCCTCCCCAATCACTGGACGGAACGCTATGTCGCCTACACGAGCGGTCCCGACGGTCGGATCTGGGAGAGACACCTGCTCACCGAGAACGGCGACGCCCCTCAGAACCTGGGCTATATCCAGTCGATCGTCCCCGCACCCGACGGGAGCATGTGGGCCCGGGCGGTCTCGGTCACGGGAGCCCTGGCCACCTTTCGCTCCACCGATGGCATCACCTGGGAGAGGCAGCACCTGACCACGCCGAGCATCGTCGTCAGGTGGAACGACCGATACGCCGGTGCCGCGGACATCGCCGGACAACCGAGCTTGATGGTCTCTGATGACCTGGAGACATGGACCGACTTGTTCCAGAACCCTGTGCTCCCCCCTTGCTGCGGCAACTCGGGATCCTGGCACACACAATTGGCAGCCGGCTCCGCCGGTGTCGTCATGACGGCACGGCACACCGTCTACGAGACCATCGGGGTGCCGATCGTCATCGAACGAGACGGCTACGAACTGATCGCCGAACCGGAGGGGCCGACCCTGCTGAAACGGGGTTGGGTGACGATGATCGACTTCTGGCGTGATCCGGTGCGGGTCCGACTGGAGGGCGAGTCGGTGATGTTCCTAGATCCGATCACCGGCAAGGATCTCGTCGCATTCGACCTCGAGGACCTCCGCTATCTGGAGCGGGCAGTCGGCTCTGCGGTTCGGACCACGGTGCATCGAGACGACCACGTGCTCTTCTTCTCATCGAACGGGGAGAGTCTGACCGTCCAGGACATCTCCGCCCTGGTCGACGGTGACGCCTGGACGCGAGTGGTCGTCGGTGACGACCGGATCCTCCTCCTCGC